>JAKABA010000159.1 GCA_021802115.1 bacterium
TGAGCGACCAGCGCGGGGCGGGTCGAGTGACATATCGGCCCAGCTTGGCGACTCAACGCCGAACGCTCCGCCCGGACTCGCTGCCCCCGCCGCTGCCCTGGGCCGCCGCCCCGGTCTGGTATCCTGCTTCTGTAGTTGCAATAAGCCAACTACAGCCTCTTGGTGATACCTCGCCCCGCTGACATGCGGCGTCCTCGAGAAGCATGACCACACAGATGCTGGCGAGGGCGAAGTCGGGCTCCGTGCCCAGGGACATCAAGTTGAACTCATTCCAGGCTTTGGGTGTGCGGGCGCGCACCCTTGAGAACCTCTCCAGGCAGCGGCTGCTCACCCCCACCCCGGTGCAGGAGCAGGCGCTCCCCCTGCTGATCGAGGGCCGCGATTGCATCATCCAGTCCCCGACCGGATCGGGCAAGACGCTGGCCTTCCTAATCCCCCTGTCGGAGAAGCTGGGCGGGCACCAGCCCAGCCCCCCGCGGGCGCTCATCATCACCCCCACGCGGGAGCTGGCGACCCAGATCGGAGGGGTGCTGAACCGGCTGGACCCCAGGCTGCGGGTCTCCCTCGTCTTCGGCGGGGTCGGCTACCAGGGGCAGATCAACCAGCTCAGGACCGCCGACGTGATCATCGGCTGCCCCGGTCGCCTGGTGGACATGGCCCAGCGCGGAGCGGCCCGGCTCGGCGCGGTCGAGTACCTGGTCCTGGACGAGGCCGATGAGATGCTCGACGCGGGATTCGCCAAGGACGTCGAGGATCTCACCGAGCGCACCAACCAGCGGTTCACCAAGGTGCCCCGTCAGACCGTCCTCGCCTCGGCCACCATGCCCGACTGGGTCAGCAAGATGGCCAACCGCCACCTCACCAACCCCGGCCGGGTGACGGTCGCCCCCCCGGAGGAGGCGGACCTGGAGCACGGGCTCATCTCCGTGGCCAGGGCCCAGAAGGTGGCATATCTCAGCCAGCTGCTGCAGCAGTCGGCCTCCACCATCGTCTTCCATCGCACCAAGCATGGAGCGCGCAAGCTGGCTCATGACCTCACCCTGCTCGGCCATGCCACCGCCGAGCTTCAGGGCAATCTGTCCCAGGCCGCCCGCGACCGCTCCATCGCCGCGTTTCGCAAGCGCGAGGCCAAGGTGCTGGTGGCGACCAACGTGGCGGCCCGAGGGATCGACATCAAGGATGTCAACCTCGTGGTCAACTTCGAGCTGCCCGACACCGCCCAGTGGCTGACCCACCGGGTCGGGCGCACCGCCCGCAACGGCGCCAAGGGCAGAGCCCTCACCTTCCTTTCCGAGGACGACAGCGACAAGTGGCGCAAGCTGCGGCGCGAGGGTGCGCCCGAGCTGAGGTTCGTTGACCCCGGGCGCCTGCTCGCGACCGGCACCATGCACTACGTGGCCGATGTGCCCCACCCGACGTCGCGCCCGGCCGCGCCACGCCCTGCCAGCGGCCGGTCCCCGAGCCGCAATCCCCGGCGCCCCACGGGGGGTGGCTGGGCCGGGACGCGGCGGCGGCGGCAACCTCGGGTCGGGTCGCAGCCACCGCGCCGTCCGGCCTGAACGGGTCGGCTGAACCTGCGGCCCGCCTCTGGCTGGGACGGCCTCAGCCGAGCATGGAGAGCAGCTCGGCAGCCTGAAGCCCCAGCAGCAGCCGGCTGGCGCCGCCGGGGGTCGCGGGGTCACAACCGGTCAGCTCCCGGATCCGGTGCAGACGGTTGAGCACGGTGTTGCGATGGCACGGGACGTGTCGAGCGGTGGCCCCCGGGGACCCGTCCTGGTCGAGGAAGATCGCCAGCGTGCGCAGCAGCAGGCGGCGTTCGGCGGCGGGCAGGCCGAGCACCCTCCCCAGCACCGCCAGGGCCAGCCGGCGGGCCAGCTCCGGGGAGCTGATCAGCAGGGCCGAGGGCAGGCGGTCGTCGAGAGAGGCGACCACGTGCTGGTGCGCCGGGATCGTGCGCAGCGCCAGCTCCGCCTGGCGGTAGGCGCCGCCTGCCCCCGAGAGCTCGGAGAACTCCGGGCTGATGCCGGCCCGCAGCGGCCCTACCTGCTGCAGCCGGGTGCGGACCGCCTCGCCGCCACCGGTAGCGAGAGCCAGCAGACCGCACGTGCGGCCCTCCTGCACCACCCACTCGGACCTGACGCCGACCGCGGCCAGGTGGTCGCCCAGCTGCGACTCCTGCGGCTGGGCGACCACCACCTGGTACGGGCCTCGCTCGGGAAGCCCCAGGCTCTCGGCCGCGAACACCAGCTCCCGGTCCGCCAGCACCCCCAGCAGCAGGCCCCGCAGCAACCCCTGCCGTCGGGTCTGATCACGACTCACCATCCCGGCCTCCGAGTGGCGGTAGGCGGTGCCCACGGCGGCGGACAGCTCATCGGTCAGCTGCCAGACCAAGTAGGCAGCCTCCATCAGCTCGTCGCCGGGGCGATCCGGTCGCCGGCGCGCCTCCTCCAGGAGCTCCTCCCAGATGACGCTCCCACCCAGCCGATAGGCGCGCAGGACGCTCTCCAGCGGGACCCCGAGCTCGGCTCGGCTGCGTCCGGTAGCCCACGCCTGCTGCTTGGATGGCGGTCCGCCCCGGGGCAGGAGGGCCAGCGCGCCCAGGTACTCCGCCAGGCTGTCGTGCACCGACCGCCGCAGCTCAGCCAGGGTGAGGTAGCGTTCCTGGCGGTAACCCGGCTCCCGCTCCAGAATCGCCTCCACCGTCCGATCGGCGATCTCATCCAACCTCAGGACCAGGCTCCGTGCCAGGTCGGCGAGCACCGCCAGGCTCCCCGGTGACGGCTCGTGCAGAGGCTCCGCCCGAGTCACCGCCGCCACTGGAGAACTCCGCCAGATCCCCGGCCGGGCACCGGGCAGCCCCATGGCCACCATTGAGCGCGCGACCAAGCCGTCACCGGCCGCTATCGTAGCCGAACTTGGGCCTGCTCCCCTTACCTGTGCGCCTGCCTACTGCGGCGGCACGCTGGCCGCCCCGTAGCGGGCGCGGATCACCTTCTTGTCGAACTTGCCCACTCCGGTCTTGGGCACCGACTCCAGGATCTCCAGCCGGTCCGGCAGCTGCCAGCGCTCCCAGCCCCTCGCCAGCAGGTGGGCCCGCACCTGCTCCAGGGTCACCTGCTGGCCGCCGCGGGGGACGACTGCAGCCAGCGGACGCTCCTGCCACTTCTCGTCGGGGATCGCCACCACCGCCGCCTCCAACACCGCATCCATGGCCATGATGTCCCCCTCCATGTCGACCGAGGAGATCCACTCCCCTCCCGACTTGATGAGGTCCTTGGTCCGGTCCACGATCACGAAGTAGCCCTCGGCGCTCCTGGTGGCGACGTCGCCGGTGCGGAACCAGCCGTCCTGCGTGAACCGCTCCGGAGTGGCGCCGCCCCGGTAGGCGTCGATGACCCACGGGCCGCGCACCAGCAACTCCCCGATGGAGGTGCCGTCCGCCGGCACCTCCTGACCGCTCTCGTCCACGACCTTCAGATCGACCCCGGGCAGGGGCAGGCCCGCCTTGATCCGCACCTCCGAGCGCAACCGCTCCGGCTCCCAGCCCAGCATCTTGTGCTTGGGCCAGGCCATGCTGGCGACCGGGGACGTCTCCGTCATCCCCCAGCCCTGGACCAGGGTGATCCCGAACTCCTTCTCGTAGCGCTCGATCAGCGCCATCGGGGGCTGGCTCCCCCCAGCCATCAGGAAGCGCAGGTGGGGAAGCTCAACCGGGTGCCGGCTCAACTCCTCGGCCACGCCGGCCCAGATGGTGGGAACCCCAGTCGCCATGGTCACCCGCTCCTCCTTGAGCAGGCTGACGATGGTGGCCGGGTCCATGAAGGGGCCGGTGTAGACCTGCTTTGCCCCCACCATGGTCGCGGCGAACGGCGATCCCCAGGCGTTCACGTGGAACATCGGCACGATCGCCAGGCCGCAGTCCTGCGGGCCCATTCCGGTCGCCGCCCCCGAGGTGGTGGTGAGCGCGTGCAGATAGGTGGAGCGATGGGTGTACTCCACCCCCTTGGGTCTGCCGGTGGTGCCAGAGGTGTAGCAGATGCCCAGAACGGTATCCTCGGGGATCTCCCGCCGAGGATAGGTCGACGGTTGCGAGGTGAGCAGCTCCTCGTAGCTCAACACCCCCTGGAGCGTGGTCTGCGGCGCCTCACTGCCGAAGACCACGATGTGCTTGACCCCAGCCAGAGCGCTCTGAACCCGCTCCAGGACCTGGAGGAGGCTCTCCTCCGCGAAGATCACCTCGTCCTCGGCATCCTGGATGATGAACTCCAGGTCCGGGGTGGGCAGGCGCGGGTTCAGCGTGTGCAGCACCCGCCCGGTGCAGGGGATTGCGAAGTAGCACTCGAGGTGGCGGTAGCCATTCCAGGCCAGAGTCGCCACATGGGCCCCATCCGCCAGCCCCAGGTGGTCGAGGGCGTTCATCAGCTGCTGGGTCCTGCTCGTGAAGTCGGAGTAGGTGTAGCGGTGGCGGGTGGAGGGGCCGACCTGGGTCACCACCTCGGTGTCCGGGAAGTAATGGCCGGCGTGTTCGAACATCATCCAACTGTTGAGCGAGGCCTTCATCATGCTCATGGCTGGGATCCTCCTTGCGCGCCACCGGATGTCGACCCCAGCGGGGCCGACCCGGGTTCGGACGAGAGCATAAGCTGGGATGCCACCTCGCGGCGGTGCAGGTCAGGCGCCCCCCCAAAGTGCTGGATCCACAAGGCCCGCTTGTAGTACCGGTGCAGCGGGCTCTCCCAGGTGAAGCCCATCCCGCCGTGGACCTGGATCACTCGCTCGCAGGTGTTGACCGCGGCGTCGGCAGCCAGTGCGTAGGCCGCCGGCGATGCCACCTCGTCCAGCTGATCCTCCGCCAGCAGCCAGGCCGCCCAGTAGGCCAGCGAGCGGGCCAACTCGATTTCCACGAAGCTGTTCACCAGGGGGTGGGCCACCGCCTGGTAGGAACCGATCTTCCTCTCGAACTGCTCCCTGGTCCGCGCGTGCTCAAGACCCCACTCCAGCACCTGCTGGGCGAGCCCAACTGCCTCCAGCGCCAGCGCGCTCAAGCGGCGCAGGCGCAGCCTCCGGCGGAGCTGCATCGCCCGTTCTCCAGTGGCGATCACCTCACCCCCCGCGGTGGGATCGACCCTGCCCATGGGCCGGCTGGCGTCGATGGAGGTGAGCACCTCCCCCCTCGCCGGAGCCAGGGACACCCGGTCCTCCACCACCACCACCACCATGTCCACCTGATGGAGGTTGGGCGCCAGCCCGGATCCGTCGCAGACCGACCAGCGCACCGCTCCGCGGGCCAGGTCCGGCAACGCCGCCTCGGGGATGGCGGGCCGGGCCAGCCCCACCGTCGCCAGGTAGGGGCCGGAATAGAGGCGGCGCCCGAACTCCTCGATGAGGATCGCCTCCTCCAGGTAGCCGAGCCCGGCCCCCCCCTGCTCCTCCGGGATCGACACCCCGAGCCATCCCAGGTCTGCGATCTCCTTCCAGGTGGCGGGGTCCCACCCGGCCTCCGAGTCGAGCACCTGGCCCAGAGCCGGGGCCGGCAGGCGCCGCTCCAGGAAGGCCCGGGCCTGCTCGCGCAACTGGGCCTGTTCGTCGCTGAAACGAAAGTCCATCAGCGTGACCTCGGCAGCTGCAGGACCCGCTCGGCGACGATGTTGCGGAGGATCTCGGAGGTGCCCGCCTCGATGGTGTTGGCCCGGCTGCGCAGCTGCTGGTAGTTCCAGAAGCCGTCGTCCAGGACCGCCTCCTGCCCCAGCAGCTGGCGCGCCAGCTTGGTGGTGCGCTGGCTGGACTCGGACCACGCCAGCTTGATCACCGAGCCCTCGGGACCCGGCATCCCGGTGCGGTCGAGCTGGCCCAGGGAACGGTGGGCTGTGAGTTTCAGCGCCTGCAGTTGGATCCACTCGTTGGCAATCTGGGCCAGCCAGGGCTGGGCCGCGTCCGGGTGGGTGCGGGCCAGCGCCAGCAGGCGACGGATGCCACTGTCCAGGAATCCGGTGAGGGCAAAGCCCAGGGTGGCCCGCTCGTGCAGCAGAGTGGTCATGGCCACCTGCCAGCCCCCGCCGATCTCGCCCACCACATTGGTCACCGGAACCTCGACGTCGGTGAAGAAGATCTCGTTGAAATCGGCGTCCCCAGTCATCTGGCGCAAGGGCCGCACCTTCACCCCCGGCGAGTGCATGTCGACCAGCAGGTACGTCAGTCCCCGGTAGCGGGGGGCCGCCGGGTCGCTGAGGGTGACCAGGATGCACCAGTCGGCCAGGTGGGCATACGAGGACCACACCTTCTGGCCATTGACCACGAAGAGATCCCCCCTGCGCTCCGCCCTGGTGCGGACCGAGGCCAGGTCGGATCCGGCCCCCGGCTCGGAGAAGCCCTGGCACCAGATCTCCTCCGCCTGGAGAATGGGCCGCAGGTGGGCCGCCTTCTGGTCGGGAGTGCCGTGGGCCATGATCGTGGGCCCGGCCATCCCGAGCCCGATCGTGCCCAGATGCTGGGGCGCGTCCGCCCGGGCCAACTCCTCCAGCACCACCCCCTCCAGCGCGTGCCGCCCGCCCCCGCCACCGTATTCCCTAGGCCACGAGAGCCCCACATAGCCGGCGTCGGAGAGCTCCCGGCTCCACTGCCGCAGCAGCTCCACGTGGCTGGTGCGGGTACCCAGGCCCACCAGCTCCTTCGGCAGATGCTCCGCGATCCAGGCGCGCAGCCGGGCCCGGAATTCCGCCTCCTCCTCGGTATCCCTGAGCTCCAAGGTCAACCTCCTTATGTGCAGCGGCAGGCCCGCCGCGTCCCGCGCCCCGGATTATTTGCCCCCGGGGCACTTTGCGCAAGGTGAGACGCCACACAGATCCTGGACGTCACGTGTGCAACTGCCCAAGAGTCGCCGGGTGTGTCACAGCCCCGGGCCGGTGCTGTAGCCGGCGTCGATCGGGATCACGGCGCCGTTGACATACGAGCTGGGGTCGGAGACCAGGAATAGGATCACCCGGGCCACATCCTCGGGGTCCGCGAACCGCCTTAGGGGATTGTGCTGCTCGGTGGCAGCCCGGATGGCAGCGTTCTCCACGAGCGGCTTGGCGAAGGCCGTGCGCACCACTCCGGGAGCCACCGCGTTCACCAGGACCCCATCGGGTCCGAGTTCCAGCGCCAGCTGCCGGGTCAGCATGTTGAGGGCGGCCTTGGTGAGGTTGTAGACGCCGAGACCCGGGGCCGGCGAGGCCCCTCCGACGCTGGATACGTTCACCACCCGGCCGCCGTGCTCGCCCATCCAGGCGCGGTGGGCCTCCCGGATCAGGAGCAGCGGCCCCTCCAGGTTGACCGCCAGGGTCTTCTCCCAGGCCCCCGGCTCGACGTCCAGAAGTGGCCCGAAGTGAGGGTTGGTGGCGGCGTTGTTGACCAGAATGTCGAGCCTGGAGAAGGCCTCCATGACCTGCCGGACCAGCCGCCGGCAGTCCTCCCGACTCCCCGCATTGGCGGCGAAACCCACCACCTGGCCACCCGTATCCCCCTCCAGCTCCTGGCAGGCCTGCGCCAGCTCCTCGGGCTTGCGGGCCGAGATGGCGACGCGGCAGCCCTCCTGCAGCAGGAGGCGGGCGGTGGCCAGACCGATGCCCCGGGTTGCCCCGGTGACCAGGGCCGCCTCGCCGGCCAGGCGCCCGGAAGCCCCGGTCACCGCGCGCTCAGGGCGCGCCCCTGACATAGAGGGTCTGGCCGGTCACGTAGCTCGCGTCGGAGCTCGCAAAGAAGGCGATGGCAGCCGCCACATCCTCGGGCTCCCCGATCCGCGCGATCGGATTGGTGGCGGCGAAGCCCTGGCTCATCTGCTCGAAGGTGATGCCCATGCGCTCCGCGGTGGCCTCGGTCATGCGAGTCGCGATGAAGCCCGGCGCGACCACGTTCACGGTGATGTCATAGCGCCCCAGCTCCAGCGCCAGGGTCCTGGCCAGCCCCTGGATCCCCATCTTGGCCGCCGAGTAGTTGGCCTGGCCGCGGTTGCCCAGTGCCGAGGTGGAGGAGATCAGAATGATCCGCCCGGAGCGCTGCGGGACCATCACCGCCTGAGCGGCCTGAGCGCACAGGAAGCTGCCCTTGAGGTGGGTGTCGATCACGAGATCCCAGTCCTCCTCGCTCATCTTGTGGACCAGGTTGTCCCGGATTAGCCCCGCACAGGTGACCAGGATGTCCAGCCGGGAGAGCTGGGATACCGTCTGAGCGACCATCGCCTCGACCTCGGGCTTGCGGCTGACGTCACAGCCGAGGCCGACCGCCCGCCCTCCGCCCTCGGCGATGCCCGCCGCGGCCTGCCGGGCCACGTCCTCATCGATGTCGGCGATGGCGACCGCGGCCCCCTCCGTCACCAGCCGCTTGGCTGTGGCCAGACCGATTCCCCTGGCCCCCCCGGTCACCAGCGCGACCCTGCCTTCCAATCTCAAGTCCTCACCTCCATGTAAGTCGCTATGCCGGGGCTGAATAAAGCCGGGTGATGGTCTCCGCCACCAGGGCGGGCTTCTCCTGTCCCTCGATCTCCACTCTCACCGCCAGGACGAGTTGGACCCCACCGCTGACCTCCTCAACCTCCTTGAGGCTGGCAACGGCGCGCACCCGCGCCCCGACCGGCACCGGGGAGGTGAAGCGCACCCGATTGAGCCCGTAGTTAACCGCCAGGGCAACTCCCTGGGAGCGGATGAGGTCCCCGAGCAGCATCGGCAGCATGGACAAGGTCAGGTAGCCGTGGGCGATCGGACCGCCGAACGGCCCCTGCCGGGCCAGCTCTGGGTTGACGTGGATCCACTGGTGGTCGCCCGTCGCTTCCGCGAACAGGTTCACCCGCTCCTGGGTGATCTCGTGCCAGGCGCTGAGCCCGAGCTCGGTACCCACCCTATCGCGCCATCCCTGCCTGGGATCCTGGCTCAACCTGGCTGCCCTCCTTGCCCTGCGACGGCCCGGGTGGCGGCCCCTGCCGACTGCGCCCTATCTTGCCGTTGCCACTGGGTGAACTCCAGTAAGCCCACTGCTGGTGACACCCCTCGCGGGGTTCCTCCCCCAT
>JAKABA010000160.1 GCA_021802115.1 bacterium
GCGGAGATGGGGTACTGCCCCCCCAGCACCCCCACCACCGGGCTTACCTGCTCGGTGGTGGGGGACAGCGCCTCCAGGCTGCCGGAGGCGGTCCGAACCAGAATCGAGCCGGAGCTCAGAAAGGCCACGGGCTGGCCGGCGGCCCGGTGCAGCAGCCGCAGCGGGGCGACCACGTCCGCGGGTTGGTAGAGCCAGACCGCCGGGGCCGCGGTGGTCCCCACCGAGAACGCCAGCCCGGTCCCCTGCTCATTCCAGACGGGGTCGCCCTCGGGCCCCGCCGTTGAGGTTCCCAGGTAGGTGACCGCCTTCAGGGAGGGGCTCAGGAGGGCGATCCGGGAGGCGGTGCCCTTGGGGGCGGCGACGGCCGCCAGCACCGAGCTGTCCGGTCTCCACGCCAGCGGCCCGCCCAGCGCCGCGGCCGGGGCGCTCAGGGTCATCGAGATCCGGGTGGCGACCGTGTACACGCGCAGGGCCCCTCCTGCGAGGAAGGCCAGCTGCTGGCTGTCGGGGCTCCAGAGGGCGGCGGTGCTGCCGGTGCTCCCCAGGACGGCCGAGGCCTTTCCGGTCGCCATGTCGGCCACCTGGATCTCCTGGTTGCCGGCGAGCTCGGTGGCCAGGTACTGTCCGTTGGGGGAGGCCGAGGCGAACACGTAGTGCTTGCCGGCGGGAGCGGTCGCCAGCAAGCGGACCGAGGGCGGGTCGCCCGCGACCTCGGGGAGGGAGGCCGCCAGCACCTCCGTGTAGTCGGTGGGGCTGGCGCCCGCCGCAAAGTCGATGGTGGGGGTGCTGCCGAGCTTGCCCACCGTGAAGGTGACCCGCGCCCCCGCCTGGAGGTGGTTGCCGTCGACGTCGAGGGCGGCCCTGGTGACGGTGAGGGTGTAGGTGGTGCCGGGGGCCAGGGGTCGGACCGGGTTGAGCAGGAACCGCCCGGGAACCTTGGGGTTGGCGGCCAGGGTGTAGCCTCCCGTGGGCGCCGGGGTCAGGCTCACCGCGCGCGCCACCGAGGCCCGGTTCATGGCCCGATTGAAGTTGATCGCGACCGCCTGGTCGGGCCCCACCACTCCGTGGTTGCTGGGATAGGTCGAGCTGAGCGAGGGCCCGCCCTCGGTGGAGAAGGCCCAGGAGTGGGAGAGGGAGTTCACCGCCCCCTGGCGGGAGGCGATCCCTCCCGCCAGCTCCACCCGGTAGGTGGTGACCGTGGCCAGGGGATGGCCCGGGTGGACCAGCCGCATGATCCTGCCGCCGTCACTCCAGACGAAGCGGCACCCGGTCGCCCTGCCCGCCGCCGCCAGCCGCAGGTCGCAGCCGGGAGCCGGCCGCCCCCGCCGGTTGCGCAGGCTGAGCCGGGTCTCCACCGAGCGCTCGTTCATGGGGACGCTGAAGATGATCTCGATGGGGACATTGGTGTGGACCCCTCCCTGACTCGGAGGCGGCAGCACATTGGTGATCTGGGGAGGCGCGAGCGGCCCGCATCCGGCCAGGGCCACCGCCACCAGGGCCGCCAGCAGCCCGGCGCCGGCCAGGCGGAGCCGGGTCTGGGCTGCGACCCGCCTGGTCATGACGGGTGGCGCCAGGGCGGGCGGCCGACCCCGCTCGCGGGCCGCCCTCTTTGAAGCCCGAGCTGCTCGTCCCCGCGTCGCAGGACTCCCGGGGCCCCTCCCTCCGGCGAAGCCCTCAGCCGAGCTCCGAGAGGTCCAGCGCCGGCAGCGGCGGCGCCGGCGCCGCCACCACGTCGATGCGAGCGTCCCGGTCCGCACAGGCGGCGGCGGCGGCCTGAGGCCCGTCGGTCAGCTCCGGGGCGGAGCTGCTGTAGCTCCCCTTGACGCTGCCGTCGGACAGGAGGGCGACCGATACCTGGTCGCTCTGGCTGACCAGGACCCCGCCGCTGACGCGCTGATCCCCGATGTACTCGAGCAGCGCCTCGAAGTCGACGATCCGGGCCGGCAGGTTGACGAAGGCGGTGGTCGCCACGATCAGGCTGGCGACCGAGGAGGCCAGATCGGCAGGCAGCTCGACCGCATCGATGAGCCCGCGACCCAGCGCCACCAGCCGGGTGACCTCCTGGAGCGCGGTCTTGCCGCGGCGGTAGGTCCCCTCGGCCCGCTGCTGGGCCTGGATCACGGATCCCTCCCTAAAGAGGATGTGTCCGAGGCTGCGGTCCTCGCCCTCGCCATGGACGCTGACAAAGCCAGAGAAGCCGTCCTGGCTCAGCGTCTTCAGGAGCATGGGGAAGTTCAGGAACGAGGCCTTCAGCCCGGAGTGAAGGCTGGGGCCCCCCGGCATCGGCACCAGCAGCGACAGCTGGCTCCTGGTCGCGCCCGCCACCGGCTTGGGGGGGGCGGCTCCCGGCCTCGGGGCCGGCCTGGGGGGCGTTGCGAGCGCGGGCCCGCCGCTGTCAGCCGGCCGGACCCCAGAACTCGCAGCCGGGCTGGCGGACGGCGCCGGCGGCGGGGTGCGCACCGGCGGAGCCGGGCTCTGGAACGGCGGGATGTCAGCCATGTCGTCCTCCGGAACGTCCGCCCCCAGGCTGGGAGCGGGCCAGTCCTGGTCGTTGCCGCCGGCGAATGGCTCGCCACCCACGGGTTCGGCCGCGCTCACCGCGGCTGCGACCGCCTTGGGCGCCTCCGCCCCCGACTGCCAGCGGGAGACCAGGTCCTCGGTCGAGCTGTTGATGGTCTCCTCGGGCGGGAGCTTGGCCCTTGGGTTGAAGGCGTACTCGCCGCTGGACCAGTTGAGGGCGGCCACCACCGCGTCCTCGCCCTGCTCCCGGTCGGAGACGGCGTGGAACAGGTGTCCAAACAGGAAGTGGAGGGCGCACTCGCGCCCGCCGCTCTCCAGCGTGAGCGTCCCGGTCGCCCGGTCATGCTGCATGCTCTGGAGCAGTTCGGCCACCGTGGCCGGCCCGATGATGCCCTGGTTCTGCAAGGTGCGGAGTCTCTCCTGACGGCCAGAAATCCGGCGCGGACCGACCCTCCCCGGTTGGTCGGCGAGATACTAGCATAGGCGAGGGGGAGATCCGAGAGCCGATCGCCGATGGGATGGGCCCACTCTGCCAGAATTGCCCAGTTGATCGGGGCACAGGAGAGGCTGGACCAGGCGGCCGATTGGGACCGGGGGCTGCTCCGCTGGCCGGCCGCGAACCTGCTGCAGTCGCACGCCTGGGGGACGGTGCAGCAGCGCTCGGGCTGGTCGCTGCGCCGGCTCTGGGTGCAGACCCCCCAAGGCGCGCTGCCGGTCACGGCGCTCTTCGCGCGGGTGGGTCCGGGCGGCCCGGCCCGGCTCTACGTTCCCCGGGGTCCCGTCTGCGCTCCCGACGACCGCGAGTCATTCCGGCTGGCCCTGACCGCCCTCACCGCGCTCGGCCGCTCCGTGGGGGCCTTCGTCCTGGAGATCGAGGCCCCGTGGGAGGCTGCGGCGGTGGCGCCGGACCATCCGCTGCGGGAGTTGGCCAGGTGTCCGGCGCGCCAGCCGCTGGCCACCTCGGTGGTGGACCTGCGCCCGGAGCCCGAGGAGATCCTGGCCGGCTTCCACCCCAAGACCCGCTACAACGTGCGCCTCGCCGAGCGCAGGGGGGTGGAGGTCACCGGTGTCGGGCTGGCCGAGCTCAACCTGTGCGTCCGTGCCACCGAGCGGAGGCAGACGATCCACCTGCCCTCGGAGTCGCATCTCCGCACCGTCCTGGAGGTGCTGGGGGAGCGGGCCTGGGCGCTGGGAGCCAGGGTCGACGGAGAGGTCGTGGCCGCGGTCCTGCTGGCCCGCTTCGGCGACCAGGTGGTGTACCTCTATGGAGGGGGCACGGACCGCCACCGCCAGTTCATGCCCAACCACCTGCTGCACTGGCGCGCGATGATGCTCGCACGCCAGGCCGGCTGCCGCAGCTACGACCTGTGGGGGATCCCCGAGGACGACCGCCCCGACCACCCCTGGCACGGGCTGGCGCAGTTCAAGCTCGGATTCGGGGGAACCAGGGTCGAATACGCGGGCTGCTGGCAGCAGCAGCTGCGCCCGCTGGGGGGACGGATCATGATCATGGCGGATGCGGCCCGCAGACAGCTCAGGAGGCGGCGGTGAGAAGAGACGCGAGTGACGAGGGGGAGACCTACTTCCCCACCTACGAGGAGCTCGCCGCCGAGGTCCTGGACGGGTTGGAGCGGGCCGGCCTGGTGGTCCAGGATGTCGGCCACGAGCTCGAGCCGAGCACCGGCGAGCGCACGTTCCAGTGCCTGGCGCGCCTGCCCAACAGCGACCCGCCCCACCGCTACGTGGCCAGCCTCCACTTCCACTGGGACGCGCTCCTCACCTATGTGGGGACCTACGGGCCCGGCAGTGAGTGCGAGCTGTACCACGAGGAGGACGAGGAGTGCACCCACCAGCACGCCCACCCGGCGGTGGAGCTGGTGTGCGAGTACGACCTCGGGGACGGCGGCTATCCGCTGCGGGAGCTGGGAGAGGTGCAGGCCTGGGTCGACACCGTGGAGGGGCTGCTGACGCGCTCCCTGCCGGCGCAGGAGGGCCGGGTGGTGCGCGTGGGGCTGACGGTGAGGGACGGGACCGCCTGGGTCGACCGCTTCGCCGCCGAGCAGGCCTGGTACCTCGACCTCTCCGAGCCGCCCGACCTGGCCGCGATCTGCGAGACGATTCAGGCGACCCTGCGGGTCACCCCCGCGCTGGCCGATCGCCTGCCGCTCTGACCGGCACCGGTCGCCGCCAGCTGCCCCCAAGCCGCGTCCGGGCGAGCTCGGCCAGTGTCATCGGCCCGCCGGGCAGCCTCCAGTCAGGGACCAGCGCTGCCGCCCCGGCCAGCAGGTGGGGGCGCTCCAGCAGCGCCGGATGGGGCAGTCGCAGCTCGGGTCCCGCGCAGGCCCGCCCCTCCACCAGGACCACGTCCACGTCCAGGGTCCTGGGGCCCTTGTCCACCAGCCGCCGCCGGCCCGCCGCCGCCTCCGCCCGCTGCGCCAGCTCCAACCACCCCCACCCGTCCCGGGGGCCCTCCACCAGCAGGAGCTGGTTCAGGTAGTCGGGCTGGGGCGGGGCCCCGCGGGGGATGGTGTTCCACCGCGGGGTGGCCCGCAGCACCGTTGAGGGCCCGTCCGCGATGACCTCGATGGCCAGGTCGAGCCAGCGCTCCCGCGCCGGCAGGTTGCTCCCCAGCCCCAGCACCGCCCGGGTGACCGTCGGGCCGGTGCGCTCAGGCACCGCCGGGGACCTCCGCCAGCGCCCGCAGCCGGTCCACCACCTCCACCGTGTCGCGCGCGGCCCGGACGTCGTGGACGCGGCCCAGGTGGGCGCCCCGGGCGGCCGCCCAGGCCAGGGTCGCGGTGGTGCCGTGGAGCCGGCCCGACACCTCGCGGTTGTGCAGCAGGTACCCCACCATCGACTTTCGCGAGGTGCCGACCAGGATCGGCTGGCCGAGCAGGCTCAGCTGGTCCAGCTGCGACAGCAGGCGCACGCTCTGCTGGGGGGTCTTGCCGAAGCCGAAGCCGGGGTCCACGATCACCTGGGAGCGGGGGATCCCGGCGGCCGCCGCGAGCTCCAGGCTCTGGGCCAGCGCCTGGATCACCTCCCCCACCAGGTCGAAGTAGGCGGGGGCGTCCTGGTTGTGCATGACGATCACGGCCGCGCGGTGGCGGGCCGCCACCGCGGCCATCCGCGGGTCTCGCCGCAGCCCCCAGATGTCGTTGACGCCGACCGCTCCCGCCAGCAGCGCCTGCTCCGCCACCGCCGCCTTCCAGGTGTCCACGAAGACCGGGACCGGGAGCTCGGATGCGATCCGCCGGATCGCGGGGACCACCCTCTCGATCTCCTCCTCCGCCGACACCGGCACGTGCCCGGGGCGGCTGCTCTCCCCGCCCACGTCGATGGCGTCCGCTCCCTCCCGCACCATCGCCGCGGCCCGCTCCAGCGCCAGCTCGGCCGAGCCGCTGACGCCATCCCCGCTGAAGGAGTCGGGGGTGGTGTTGACGATGCCGAGGAGCAGGGTGCGCGGTCCGAAGCGCCACCTTCGGTCCCCGACCAGGAGCGGCCTGGGGGGCCCGGCGAGCGCCGCCGCGGCGGTCTCGAGCTGCGGGCCACCCGTCAGGTGCGGGAGCCGGCCCCCCAATTCCGCCAGGCCTGCCAGTGGTCCCTGGACCGTGACCCCCTGGGGCCCGGGGCTGGAGCCTAGCCCGAGCCGGCCGGCCTCCTCCTCCCACTCCGGGCCCGCGGGCCCGGCCAGCACCAGGACCCGCGCCCAGGTTCCCTCCGGGCTCGTGCCGCGCGCGAGCAGCCGCAGGGGAAACGCGGGCGCGGGTGCGGAGCTCACCCGGAGAGTCTGCCGCAGCGGCTGCTCGGGGTGCCCTGGTGAGCATAGAATCTCCCTCGCATGGCTGAGCGAGATTAGGCCCATGCTCAACGTAGCCATCCTGGGCCACAGTCACGACGGCAAGACGACCCTTGCGGAGGCGCTGCTGTTCGCCGCCGGGGTGGTGCCGCGGCTGGGGTCGACCGACCAGGGCACCGCCACCCTGGACTACGAGCCCGAGGAGCAGCACCGGCACATGTCGGTCCAGCTGGGCCTGGCGAGCCTGGACTTCCAGGGCCACTCCCTGACCCTGCTCGACTGTCCCGGGTTCCAGGACTTCCAGGGCGAGGTGGTGGCGGCGCTGGCGGTGGCGGACGCGGCGGTGGTGGTGGTGGGCGCCACCTCCCCGGGGCACCTCGCGGTGGGCACCGAGTCGGCCTGGAGGGCACTGGCCGGGCGCCAGCTGCCCCGGATCGTGGTCCTGAGCAAGCTGGACAAGGAGCACGCCGACTTCCAGGGGACGGTGGCGACCCTGAGGGAGCGGCTCAGCCCGCGCCCGATCCCGCTGCAGCTGCCGATCGGACAGGAGCATGGGTTCCGGGGCGCGGTCGACCTGCTGTCGGGACGGGCCCTGATCTTCGACGAGCGCGGGGGACACCGCGAGGAGGAACCGCCCCAGGAGCTGGCCGCGGAGCTGGAGGCGGCCCGCCAGGAGCTGGTGGAGGCGGTCTGCGAGTCCGACGACGCCCTCCTGGAGCGTTACCTGGAGGGCGAGCAACCCGGCCTCGACGAGCTCCAGTCGGCTCTGCTCCAGGCGACCGCCCAGGCCCGCCTCACCCCGGTCCTGGTAGCCGCTCCGGCCCGCGCCCTGGGCGCCGGCCGGGTCCTGGAGGCGCTCTGCTCCTGCCTGCCCCAGAGGGAGGACGGTCCCGACCAGGAGCCGGCCCGCCTGCGGGTCTTCAAGACGGTGGCGGACCCCTTCGGCAAGCTGTCCTACTTCAAGGTGATGGCGGGGACGGTGCGCGGGGATCTCCACCTGGTCAACGCCAGCAACGGTCACGAGGAGCGGATCCCCCGGCCCCTGCGGCCGCGGGGCCGCGGCCAGGAGCCGGTGACGGAGCTGGTGGCGGGCGATATCGGGGTGGCCACCAAGCTGGTGCACACCGCCACCGGGGACACCCTGGGCCCCAAGGGCTGCGCCCCGGAGCCGCCGCTGGAGTTCCCCTCGACCTCCTACACGATGGCGATCCGGCCCAAGAGCAAGGGGGATGAGGACAAGATCCACGCCGGGCTCAACCACCTGCTCGAGGAGGACCCGACCCTGCGGGTGGAGCTGGAGCCGGTGACCAAAGAGACCCTCCTGCACGGCCTCGGCGACGTGCACCTGGAGGTGACCCTGGAGAAGCTGCGGCGCAAGTACCAGGTGGAGGCGGTCCTGGCCACTCCCCAGGTCCCCTACCAGGAGTCGGTGCGGGGCACCGCGCGCCAGCAGCACCGCTACAAGAAGCAGTCCGGAGGCGCCGGGCTCTTCGGCGATTGCACGATCGAGCTGGAGCCGCTGCCCAGGGGGGAGGGCTTCGTGTTCGAGGACAAGATCTTCGGGGGCGCCATCCCCCAGCAGTTCCGGCCCTCGGTGGAGAAGGGGGTCCGGCAGACCCTGGAGCAGGGGGTCCTGGCCGGCTTCCCGGTGGTGGACGTGAAGGTCAAGCTGGTGGACGGCTCCACCCACCCGGTGGACGGCAAGGACATCGCCTTCCAGCTGGCCGGTGCGATGGCGATGCGGGAGGCGGTCGAGAAGGCCGGCCCCTACCTGCTGGAGCCGGTGATGGACGTGGAGGTGACGGTGCCCGAGGCCCAGATGGGCGATGTCATCGGGCATCTCAACGCCAAACGGGGGCGGATCGGCGGCATGATCCCCGCCCAGGAGGGCTTCGAGCGCGTCTCCGCCCAGGTCCCCCTGGCGGAGATGTACCACTTCCCGATCGAGCTGCGGGCGATGACCCAGGGCCGGGGCAGCTACACCATGCGCTTCAGCCACTATGAGGAGGTGCCGGCCCAGGTCGCCCAGCCGATCATCGAGGCGCACCGGGCGGCGCTGCACCAGAAGGAGGCGGCCTCCTGACCCTGGTGCTATAATTGCATGTGCAATCACTTAACGACGGGCTCCTTCGGGAGGCCCGCCAGCTCAGGAGCCAACCGATGCCGGCCATCAGCGCGACCAACCCCCTGACCCTTCCTCGCATCCCGGAGCCGGAGACGGCGGCCGGGGAGCGCCAGGTGATCTCGGTCACCACCGCGCCGTCCGGCCTGGAGGGCGAGGGCTTTCCGGTGCGGCGGGCCTTCGCCGGGGTGTCACAGGCGCTGCTCGACCCCTTCGTCCACATGGACCAGATGGGCGAGGTCGAGTACCAGCCCGGGGAGCCCAAGGGGACCCCGTGGCATCCGCACCGGGGCTTCGAGACCGTGACCTACATGATCGACGGGACCTTCCAGCACCAGGACAGCAACGGCGGCGGTGGCCTGATCAGCGACGGGGACACCCAGTGGATGACCGCCGGCGCCGGGATCCTGCACATAGAGACCCCACCGGAGCGGCTGGTGGCCTCGGGGGGGCTCTTCCACGGCATCCAGCTGTGGGTCAACCTGCCCAGCGCGCTGAAGTGGAGCCCGCCTCGCTACCAGGACATCCGCGGGGGCCAGGTGGCGCTGCTGGCGTCGGCCGACGGCGGCAGCCTG
>JAKABA010000161.1 GCA_021802115.1 bacterium
GGGCGGTGGCCGGGAATCAGGACCCACTCAGGGGGCACGACCGGCAGCTCGCGCCAGGGCCAGAGCCCGCCGAGGGCGAGCCAGATCCTGGTGAAGACCCGGGTCGCGTGGATGCCGCCATGGCGGGCGACGAACTCGCGGGCCGCGGCGACCCCGGGGTCGTCCAGGTCCACCCCGACGGCGCGCATCGCCACGAAGACCTCGGCGGTCACGCTGACGTCCCCCGGCACCTCGGGAGCGATCCCGAAGCTGCCGTCCGGGCGCTGCTCGCCGCGCAGATAGCGCAGGGCGGAGGCCTCCCGCGCTCTATCGGCAACCCCCAGGAAGCGGCACATCAGCAGGTACTCGGCGGTGATCGCGGCGTTGCTCTCCAGCTCACCCATCCAGGAGCCGTCGGGCAGCTGCCGGGAGAGGAGGTTGGCGACCGCGCGGTCCAGCACCGGCTGCAGCTCTGGTCTCGGCTCGAGCCCCTCCGAGAATGGGGACTCCGAGATCAGCTCGAGGGTCAACTCCAGCGGTCTCCCAACCAGCGGCACAGCCGCTCGACCTCGGCGGCGAAGGGGGCGGCGAGCGGGAGTTTGGCAGCCGCTCCCAGCGCCCGCTCGGTCCATGTCGTGGTCAGCCCCTCGCAGCGCTCGGCGACCCCTCTCTCCCTCAGGAGTGCGACCGCCGCCGCCAGGGTGGACTCGGAAAGCCCGGACGGGTCGAGCCAGGACTCGGCGGTCCGGCCCAGCTCACCCTTGGCGTTGAGGGCGAGCAGCAGCGGCAGCCCCTGCTTGCGCCGCAGCAGGTCGTTGCCGACCGGCTTGCCGGTCTCCTCGGCGTCGCCGAAGACGCCCAGGGTGTCGTCGCGCAGCTGGAAGGCGATCCCCAGGGTCCGGCCGAAACTCTCGCAGGCGGCCACCACCTCCAGGCTGGCTCGGGAGGCGACCGCTCCCATGGCGGTGGCCGCGCCCATCAGGGCCCCGGTCTTGAGCTCAACCATGCGCAGGTACTTGCTGAGGTCGGCGGGTGGCTGGCCCGTCGCCGCGATGTCGGACTGCTGCCCGGCCACCATCTCCAGGGTCGCCGTCCCCATGGTGTCGGCCGCCAACCGGCTCATCGCGGGCGGCACCCCGGAACGGCTGATCGCGAGGAAGGCGGCGGTGAGGAGCGCATCCCCGGTGTTGAGCGCGGTTGCCATCCCGTCCCTCACCCAGAGCGCCGGCTGGCCGCGCCGTGAGAGGTCCTCGTCGACGATGTCGTCGTGCACCAGGGAGAAGTCGTGGATGAGCTGCACCGCCACCCCGAGCTGGCGGGCCCACTCGGCGGAACCCCCAAGGCCGGCCGCGATCAGCATCGTCAGGGTGGGGCGGAGCGCCTTGCCCGGCCTCGCCCCCGGTTCCAGTCCCAGGTGGTAGCGGGACGGTCCCGCGATCTCGGTGGGGAGCAGCTCGACCGCGGCCAGGAGGCCGTCGGTGATCGCCGACTGGTAGCGTCCCAGGACCCTCCTGGCGGTGGCGTCGACGCTCTCCCCCGGATCTGCGAGCTCTGCCACGATCGCATCTTCGCGCTCAGATATCACGGCACGCCTCCTCCACCTCGTCGACCACCCAGCCCGGGGTGGATGTCCCCGAGGTGATCCCCACCCGCTGCCCCTTCTGGAACCACTCGGGCCGGACCTCGGCCGCGCTCTCCACATGATGGGTGGGGCGGCGGGCCGCGCAGGCCTCGGCGAGGGCGGTGGTGTTGGCCGAGTTGCGCCCTCCGACCACGATCACCACGTCCACCTGGTCCAGCAGCCCGGTGAGTGCCTCGCGCTGGCGCTGGTTGACGACCGGGCACGTGGTGTCCCGCACCTCCAGCTCCCCCGTCCTCCGGGCCACCCGTTCCGCGATCTCCCGGAACAGCGGCTGGGGGAAGGTGCTCTGGCAGACGATCCCCCGACGCTCGCGGTAGGGCAGCCGGTCCGCCTCCTCCAGGGAGGAGATCACCGTCACCTCCCTCCCCTCGTCGACTCCGGCCCAGCCGGCCACCCCGACCACCTCCTGGTGCTGACCGTGTCCCACGATCACGACCGGCAGATCGCGCTCCGCCAGCTCCTGGGCGTGCCGCTGCACCCGCCGCACCAGCGGGCAGGTGGTGTCGACCACGGTGAGCCCGGAGGCGGCGGCGGTCTGGAAGAGGCGGGGGGTCGCGCCGTGGGCGGTGATCACCACCGGCGCCTCGCTCGCCGCGGGCAGCTTGTCGATCCGCCGCAGGCCCTTGGCCTCCAGATCTTCCAGCGCCCTGGCGTTGTGGACCACCTGCCCGAGCGCCGCGGCATCGCCGCTGGCCTCCAGCGCCGCCCCGGTCAGCGCCAGGGCATCCCGAACACCGAAGCAAAAGCCGGTGTGCCGGGGTCGTAGAGTCTCCATCTGGCCCTCACCCTTCCGCTCATTTGCTTACAACGCCTAAACTATCTCCACGTCCGACGCTACGCTCGGCCAATCTCGAGATACGTTATCGAACAGGCAGGGAAGATAACGAAATGGTGATGCGACGCACCGTCCGGGCGGGATCGGCGAGAACCCTGCGCCGGGCGTCTCGGGCCTTTGGGTCGAGCTGATGCGGGCGCTGGTCTTCGACCCCTCACCAAGTCGGATCGTGCTCGCTGGGGCTGTCTCCAGATGGCGGCCCTGGCTGGCGCTCAGGGGCCGGGCACCGCTGTTCCTCGACGAGGTGGCAGAGCCGGCTTGCCCGGGCCCCGATTGGGTCCGGCTCCGGGTGGTGGCGACGGGCATCTGTGGGTCGGACGTGAAGGAGGCGACCCTGCAGGCGAGCTCGGACAACCCCCTCAGCGCCCTGGTCAGCTTCCCTCACACTCCTGGCCACGAGATCGTGGCCCAGGTGGCGGAGGCTCGGGCCGGCACGGGCCCCGCGGAGGGGACGCTGGTCGCGGTTGACCCCTGGCTCGGGTGTGACGCGAGAGGATTGGCGCAGCGCTGCCCGGCCTGCGCCGCGGGATTCCCGCCGCACTGCTCTCAGGTGCTGGCCGGCGGTCCCTGGGGCACCGGCCACGGGATGCACCTGGGCACCGTCCGGGGGCTCCCTGGGGGGTTCGCCCAGATCATCCATGCCCACCGCAGCCAGCTGCATCCCCTGCCCGGCGACCTCTCCCCGGCGGTGGCGGTGCTCGCCGACCCGGTGGCCGTGGCGCTGCACGCGGTGAGGAGGGCGGATCTGGACAGGGCCCGGTCCGTGGTGGTCCTGGGAGCGGGGACGATCGGGCTGGCGCTCACCCTGGCGGCGCGTGAGCGCTGGCCCGCCGCCGACGTCCTGGTCACCTGCGCCTGGCCGCATCAGGTGGAGCTGGTGCGAG
This sequence comes from bacterium, assembly GCA_021802115.1. Next base: position 3,341 of record JAKABA010000161.1, read on the forward strand.
AGCTCGGGGCACGACCGGTCGCCCCCCAGCGACTCCTGGCCGAGCTGGCCGAGGAGGGCGGCAGCCGGCTGGCCCATCCGTGGCGGGGCGGGCCCTGGACCCTGACCGGCGGTCCCGACCTGGTGTTGGACTCGATCGGCTCCCCCGCCACCGCCGAGCAGGCGCTGCGGGTGGTGGCGGACCGGGGCACCATCGTCACCGTCGGGGTGGGGCGCCCCGGCCGGGTGGAGGACACCCTCGCCTATTACAAGGAGGTGCGCCAGCTGGGCTCCAGCGGATACGGTCGGGAGGGCCCCCTGGCCTCCAGCCCACACCTGCTAGATTCCGCTCTGGAGCTGCTGCGGCGACAGCAGGCGACGGTGTCGGGCTGGCTCACCCACACCTTCCCGATCCAGCGGTGGGGGGAGGCCTTCACGGTGGCGGCCCGTCCCGACCAAAGCCGAGCCATCAAGGTGACCCTGAGGCTCTGGGAGGACTGAACAGATGATGATCGCGGAGGCGAGCGTGCTGGTTCGGGCCCCGCTGGACCGGGTCCGGGAGGCGGTGATGGACCCGGACGCCTACATCGATGGCCAGACCAAGGTCCAGGAGATGATCGTGGAGTCGCGGCAGGGCGATCAGCTGGTGGCGCGCATCAACGGCCACCTCGGGCCCTTTCGGTCCCACATCCGGGCCCGTTACACCGTCGGCCAGCACAAGGTCGACCTGGAGATGCTCTGGGGCCGGCTGCGCGGCTTCCACGCGGTCTTCCTGATGGAACCGCGCCCCGACGGGGTGCTGCTCACCCATCGCGAGGAGTACGACTTCGGCTACGGTCCGCTGTCGCCGCTGCTGGACCGGGGGCTCAAGCACTGGGCGGTCGACAGCGTCCGCGCCGAGGTGGCGGCGCTGAAGCGCGCGGCCGAGCAGAGAGCCTCCAACTGAGCGGCGGTTTGCCGCCACCTCCCTGAGGGCAGACTCCTAATCGGGCGACCCCGCCCGAAACTTCACAACCAACATCTGGAGTTCAACTCTTGAGTGACGACACAGACCTCCGCCCGGAAGCCGTGACCGAGCCGGCCGCGAAGCCGCGGCGCAATCCCGGTCCTGAGATAGAGACCCTGCCCCTGGTCCCCCTGCGGGACAACGTGGTCCTGCCCCACCAGCTGGCGCCGCTGGGCGCGGGCCGGGAGCGGTCGGTGAGCAGCCTGGAGGCGGCGGTGGCCGCCGAGGGCAAGGTCGTGCTGGCGGTGCAGCGCCAGAGCGATCGTGACGACGTGGAGCTGGCCGACATCTATCCCATCGCCACGATCGCCCAGATCGGCGCCTTCCGCCGGGGTGCGGGCGGGGCCCAGGTGCTCGTCGAGGGGCAGCGCCGCGTCCGGGTCCTCGAGCTGACCCAGGGGGAGCAGTGGACCGCCAAGGTGGTCGCGTTGCCGGAGCTGGAGCCCCACGGGACCGAGATCGAGGCGCTGGTGGGCTCCATCCGCCAACTCTTCGCGGAGTACGTCGCCGCGGGAGCCTCGGTCGCCCCGGAGCTGGCGGTGGCGGTGGCCCGGGCCAAGGAGCCCGGGAAGGTTGCGGACCTGGCCGGCACCGCTCCGGACCTCGATCCCCAGGACCGGATCGCGCTGCTGCAGGAGGACGACGTCGAGCGCCGCCTCAGGGGGCTGGTGCCGCTGCTGGCGCGGTTGCTGGAGGTCGCTCAGCTGCGCAGCAAGATCCAGCAGGACGTCGCCCAGACCATCAACCAGGGGCAGCGCGAGGCGATCCTGCGCGAGCAGCTCAAGGTGATCCGCAAGGAGCTGGCCGACCTCGGCGGCGAGTCGGGGTCCGAGGAGGACCTCCGCGAGCGCATAACCGCAGCCGGCATGCCCGAGCCCGTCCTCAAGCGTGCCCTGAAGGAGCTCGACCGCATGGAGGCGACCCCCAGCGCCTCGCCCGAGGTGGGGATGATCCGCAACTACCTGGACTGGCTGGTCGAGCTGCCCTGGGGCGACGCCGGGCCGGAGCGCGTCGACATCCAGGAGGCGGCGCGGATCCTGGACGAGGATCACTACGGGCTGCCCAAGGTCAAGGAACGGATCCTGGAGTGGATGGCGGTCCGCAAGCGCGTGCTGGAGCGCCGGGCCCAGCCTGTTCCCGAGGGCGCGACCGCCCCGGCTCCGCTGCAGACCCCGATCCTGTGCTTCGTCGGCCCCCCCGGGGTCGGCAAGACCTCGCTCGGCCGCAGCATCGCCCGGGCGCTGGACCGCAAGCTGGTGCGGGTGTCGCTGGGGGGCATCCGGGACGAGGCCGAGATCCGGGGGCACCGGCGCACCTACATCGGAGCCCTGCCCGGACGGGTCATCCAGGCGATGAAGCAGGCGGGCTCTCGCAACGCCGTGATGATGCTGGACGAGATCGACAAGGTGGGCCTCGATTTCCGCGGCGACCCCTCGGCGGCGCTCCTGGAGGTGCTCGACCCGGAGCAGAACCGGGAGTTCTCGGACCACTACCTGGAGGTGCCGTACGACCTCTCCCAGGTGCTCTTCATCACCACCGCCAACGTGATCGACACCATCTCGCCCCCGCTCCGGGACCGGATGGAGATCATCCGGATGACCGGCTACACGGAAGAGGAGAAGCTCGGGATCGCCAAGGGGCATCTGCTGGGCCGCCAGCTCGAGCAGCACGCCCTGACCACCGACGAGGTGGCGATCTCCGACGATGCGCTGCGCTCCCTGATCCGCAACTACACCCGCGAGGCGGGGGTGCGCGGCCTTGACCGGCAGATCGCTCAGGTGTTGCGGAAGGTGCCGCGCCAGCTGGTCGAGAACCCCCAGCTGACCCGGGTCGAGATCGGCCCGGAGCAGCTCATCGACTACCTCGGCCCGGCTCGGTTCGACACCGTTGAGACCGAGCCCGAGGACCGCGTCGGCGTCGCCACCGGGGTTGTGGTATCCGAGGTCGGCGGGGATCTGGTGACCGTCGAGGCGCTGGCGATCGAGGGCCGGCCGGAGCTCCAGCTCACCGGGCAGATCGGGGATGTCATGCAGGAGTCGGCTCGGGCCGCGCTCTCCTGGGTGAGGGTCCACGGCGCTGAGCACGGCGTCCCCAAGACCTTCTTCGAGGACCACGCCGTGCATGTGCACGTCCCCGCCGGAGCCATCCCCAAGGACGGCCCGTCGGCCGGCGTCACCCTGACCACGGCTCTGGTCTCGGTGGCCAGCAATCGGCCGGTGCGCCACGACCTGGCGATGACCGGGGAGGTCACGCTGCGGGGCCGGATCCTGCCCATCGGCGGGGTCAAGGACAAGCTGCTGGCCGCCCATCGGGCGGGGATCCACACCTTCCTCCTGCCGGAGCGCAACCGGCGCGACCTGCATGAGATCGACCGGTCACTGCTGGAGGGGATGGAGGTGGTCTTCGTGCGGTCCCTGACCGAGGTCCTGGAACATGCTCTGACCGAGCCGGTGAGCCGCCGACCGGAGCGGCGGGCGGTCGGTTTCGGGACCCAGCTTCTGGGCTCGGTTCCACTGGCCGGCCCCGGATCAGTCCCACCCCCCGCCTGAGCTCCGCCTTACCGGCGGGCTCAGGTGGTGGGCGGCCGCCCGGCGACCGGCAGCCCCAGCCGGCGCCGGAGGTCGTCCACGATGATCCCGGTCGCCCCCCACACGAAGTGGCCCTGATGGAGGTAGCCGGGGGCGATGAGCCTGCCGAGGTGGGTCGGCACCTCGCGGCTGGCTATCTCGGCCGTCACCAGCGGCATCCAGAAGCAGCTCTCCACCTCGGTGGACTGGAGCCGGACCTCGAACCGCTGCCGCAGCGTCGCCACCACCGGGGTGATGAGGAAGCCGCTGTGGGGAACGGCGACCTGGGGCGCGTAGCCCAGCGGGTCGACCAGCGCGGCCGGAACACCCAGCTCCTCGTCCGCCTCCCTCAGGGCCGTCCGCCAGAGTGGGCCGTCGCCGGCGGCGTGAGCCCCCCCGGGCAGGCCCACCTGCCCCGGGTGGTCGCGCAGCTCGCGGCTGCGCTCCAGGAGCAGGACCGGGAGAGCGTCGTCGCGGCCGTCGATCAGGGCCAGGACCCCGGCCGGCCGGAGCCCAGGCTTGCTCCCGGGCTCCACCGAAGTCGGGGCAAGCCCCGCCGAAAGTCGCTCAAGGACCTGCCCAGGGTCGCGCCGAAACGGAGTCAGGGGGAGATCCTGCCGGTCGCGGAGAGGACCACCAGCACCAGGGCGACGGCCACCAGGCCGAGGAGCATCAGCAGCCCGCTCCGCCGGCGGGCCCTGGAGTCGAGTTCGAACGGGTCCAGGTGGGTGAGGCTGATGAGGCCGGTCCCCGGCGGCTGCCCGTCGGCTCCGGGCTCAGTCGGCACCTCCTGGCCGCGATCAGCGGCGGCCGCCGCCGCAGGGCGCTGGGCGGACCCCGCCGGGCTCGGCCGCGGCGCCGGGCGCTCCCGCAGGGCCGAGGCGAACTCCCGAGCCGAACCGAACCGCGAAGAGGGCTCGCGGGCCAGTGCTCGCAGCAGTGCCTGGTCTATGCGGGGCGGCAGATCCGGGCGGAGGCGGCTGGGTGGCACCACTTCTCCTGTTTGTTCGGGGGCGCGCCCCACCAGCAGGTAGTACGTGAGAGCCGCCAGGCCATAGATGTCCGTGCTCCGGTCCGGCCAGAGGGGCTGCCGGCTCTCCGGGGGGCGGAAGCCGCGCGTCAGCTCCAGCCAGCCGGCGGATGGATCGACCCGCGCGACCACCATCCGCACCGCCCGGCTCACCAGCAGGGCGCGGCCCGCACCGTCGACAGCCACCGTGGCCGGCTGGAGGTCGCCGTGCACCAGCCCCCGTTGGTGCAGGCCGTCAAGGGCGGTGGCGAGCGTGGTGGCGGTCGCCAGCACTCCCGGCGCTCCCCCGGACCGCAACAGGGTGACGAGGAAGCCACGAGCGGCGTCCTCCGTGACCAGGTAGACCACCGGGCGCATCCCCTCCACCGCGCCGATCTCCAGAACCTGCGCCACCCCGGGCACGCCGATCGCGCGGTCGTCGCCGGCCAGGCTCTGGAGCGCCTCCAGAAAGCCCGCGGCCGCGCTGTAGCGTTCCCCGAACCGCCAGAGCAGCACCGGGCGCCGGTCGGCGACGCGGAGCGCCCGATGGACGGTGGCATACGGCAAGACCTGCAGTCGCTCGCCGAGGCGGTACCGGCCCGGCCCCGACCCGCTCGCCTCCTCGACCTGCAACCGAATATCTCCCACCGGCCGCTGCATGCGGCTGTCCCACGACGTCATCGCCACCGCGGACAGCGCCAACCGATCGCCGGTACGAGGGGCGCTGCCGCGCTTGCCCACCGATCCCATCTTAGGGCCGGATTGCGAACTTCCATCCCCGACTGGTCGACAGGCCCGAGGCCGGACTGAGGTCAGCTGGGATTGCGTCGGCGCCGGTTGCCGTGCTGCCTGAACGTGAGCTCCAACACCAGTCGCTCCACCGCCGCTCGGGCCTCGGCGATCCGGCCGCAGCCGGGGTTCGTGAACAGTTCACGGCTAGGTTGACAGAGCAGTACAAATAAGTGTGGGTAGTGGTATTGTGAGAGGGTGAAGATCAGTGACTGGGCACGGCAGCAGCACATTCACCCCCGCACCGC
>JAKABA010000162.1 GCA_021802115.1 bacterium
ACCACCGAAACGCGGTGTGGGGGTGGATGCCTTGGCGGCGCGCCCACTCAGTCAGATTCACGATCTGCACTATCATACATACGTCTGGGCACTTGAAGGATGTTACTGGTGACCAGCTACCAACCCCCATTGGACGGTGGCCACTGGTTTCAGACGAGGCCGACGGGCGAGATCAGCGAGATCAGGGCGGTCGGCGCACGCGCTACCGGTCACGGCTTTCGCCGATTGCGATATTTGCGATTATTTCGATATCCGGCTGACCTGGCGAGTGCAAGTGGCCACCAGGCTTGCGGGAGGACTGGGAGATGAGCACCGACGCGGCCGTCCGGCGGGACGTAGTCTTTCCGCCCCCGGATCTCCAGTCCCTGGGTGAGCTGGCGCGTTTCGTGGAGACCCACGGCGAACCCGCCCTCCTGGTCGGCCCCACTGGGGAGCGGGTTCTGTTGCCTTCCGAGGTCTACCAGGTGCTGGTGCAGGTGGTGCGGGCCATGCGCGGCGGCAGGGCGATCAGCCTGGCACCGACTACCCAGCGACGCACGACCCAGCAGGCGGCCAACTTTCTCGGTATCAGCAGGCCCACCCTGGTGAAGCTCTTGGAAGCCGGCGAGCTCCCCTTCGACCGACCGGGGCGGCATCGGCGCGTGGGCCTTCTGGACCTTCTGGCCTACCAGTCGAGCCGACGCTCAGATCGGAAGGAGGCGCTCCGGCGACTCACCACCGACGCGAGTGAGCTCGGTTTGTACGAGGGGCCGGCCGAGGACTACGAGTCCGCCTTGCAAGAGTCCCGCCGCAAGTTGTCAGGCCGTGCCCGAACCTAACTTGAGCATCGCGCCAGACGCGGCCCCTCTCGATGCCTGTGTTCTGGTCCCGATCTCGCTGGCCGATTCCCTGCTGCGTATCGCCGAGTGCAACCTCTATCGTCCCCTGTGGTCGCAGCGGATCGTGGACGAGGCGGTGGCGGCCTTGCAGGTGGTGCACCCAGAAGTACCTGCCGAGCAATTCCGGGACAGGTTCGCCGCCATGGCGGCCGCCTTTGAGGACGCCCTGGTGGTGGGTTGGGAGCGGTTTGAGCCGGGTCTGGCCCTGCCCGATCCAAATGATCGGCATGTGCTCGCAGTTGCGATCCGGGGCTCCGCCGGCATCATTGTCACCAACAACTCGGAAGACTTCCCGGCCGCCGCGGTCGCTGAGTTTGACATCGAGGTGACCGATGCGGACGCCTTCTTGCTCGATCAGTTGGACCTAGCGCCGCAGCTGGTTGTCAACGTGATCCAAGAACAGGCTGGCGACACTCGCAATCCGGCCCTCTCGGTCGACGACCTGCTCAACCGCCTGCGGCGCGCCAGCGTGCCGATGTTTGTCGACGAGGTCCGCCGCCTGCTGCAACAGGCCCTGCGACACGGTCCTCTGCGAGTTGCGGCGGTCCACGGAAAGGGACGCTGGACGCGTTTGGGAGCCACTGGCTGACGGGCGGTCAGCCAAGTGGAGAGGCGTGTGTGCTGCGCTCGTCACCAAGCTGCTGGGCAGATGCCAGCTCGAGCGGCTCCGGAGTGACCCGCCGTCCGAGAAGGCAGGGGTACCGAACCAAGCTGCCGTGCTTGGGGTCGACTCCACCACGCTCGGCACGAGCGACGTTGCGCTGGTTGGTACCCTGGGCAGCCTCGACTCGCTCTTGGCTGAGGTCCTGTGGTTCTCGCCCGGCCGCCAGTTCACGAACCCATTGGAGGGTGTCCAACTCCGCCTGCAGCAGCCCGGGAAAGTCGGGGTTCCTCGCCTTGCGGGCAGCGATGAAGGCGTCCAGGTCGTCTCGCTTGCCCATCGCGAAACGACGTCACCAGATCTCCTGCCATATGGTGGTTCGGCCTCGGCCGTGCCCATGGGTGCCTCTAAGAGGGGCAAATCTTGGGGGCCGTGGGGGACTGTTCCAGGGGCAACCGGGACGAGCCGCCTAGGGAGGGCCAACAAGGTGCAAAATCTCCGCCATGAATGGCGATTCGACCGATAGCCGGATCCGGTCGGCGGCATTTGCGTTCTTGAGTGAGCTGACGCTCCGGCACGGCGAGGTTCTGCCCGCGGCCGAACTCAGGGTGGGATTTTCCCACCAGGGCCAGCGGGTGCCGCTGATGGGCCCGCAGGGAATCTTCAAGCCGGCACTGCTCGAACTTCCGCTGAGCATCACCTCAGTACCTGTGGTCGCCGGCAGGGCCAGGCCGTATCAGGACGAACTCGGAGGAGACGGTCTGCTGCAATACAGATACCGGGGGGCCGACCCCGACCATCGCGACAATCGCGGCCTCCGCGAGCTGATGAGGCGCCAGCTGCCGCTCATCTACTTCCACGGCGTCGAACCCGGTCGGTACCTCCCCGAATGGCCGGTCTTCATTGTTGGGGATGACCCTCGCAGCCTTACGTTCACCGTGGCGGTGGACGACCCCTTGGCCAGCGACTTGGACCCCGCCTACGAATTGCCCGATGTGGCGCGGCGGGCCTACGTGACTCGCCTGGCCCGCCAGCGGCTCCATCAGGTCGCCTTCCGCCATCGAGTCCTTCGTGCTTATCGAGAATCGTGTGCGATGTGCCGTCTCCACCATCCGGACCTCCTGGATGCCGCCCACATCCTGCCTGACGGTCACCCTGAAGGGGAGCCGATTACAGCCAATGGTCTGGCCCTGTGCAAGCTCCATCATGCCGCCTTCGATCGCAACCTCGTGGGCATCCGGCCTGACTCCGTCCTCGAGATCCGCCATGACGTCCTCGATGAGATTGACGGACCGATGCTGCGACACGGCTTGCAAGACCTTCACGGGAGGCCGCTGATGGTGGTACCGCGGGCTGAGGCCGATCGGCCCAGAACCGAGTTCCTGAGGGAACGCTACCAACTCTTCAGGGAAGCCAGCTGACCAGCCTGGCAGGGGACTTACTCGACGGCGCTGATCCGGACCGCCCGAGGGTTGGCCCCGCCCCGGCGGCTGCTGACTGAGCTGTGGTGAGATTGCCCCGCGACCGGCCTCGGTGGGGCTGGCGGCGGATCCGCCTCAGCCCGGAACTGCGCCGAGCTGGCCAAGGCCATCGGCCTGGGGCACCGCAATCCAACCCTCCCGCCGGGCGCGCTCCAGCTGGTCCGGTGGAACCGGATCGCACCTGCCCAACACCGCTGACCTGGCCACCAGGCTCGCGATCAGAGCGTCGGCACAGTTGTCGTCGTTGGTGAGCTGGGTCCACTGGTGGCTGGTCACCGTTAGCCAGGGCGCCTTGGCTCGAAGGGCGGTTAGGAGCTCCTCGAGCAGGCGCCGGTTCACAAGCCCCTTGTAGCTTCGGTGGGGGAGGCCCCATTGGCGCAGCGCGACCGCCGGGTACACCTCGACCACAGCTCCTTGTCCCGAGCGATCGAGGGCACCCAGCAGCCGGGCCGCGCGCATGGCCGGGTAGGCGAGGCGGTCGGCTGACACGCTGAGCGGCCAGCCCTGCCCGCTCTCGCCAAGATTTCGGTCGGTCGCCCGATACGCCAGCTCTCGCTGGCTCGCCGTTCCAAATGGCCGCCCTCGCGCATGCCGACTCACGGCGTCGACGAACTCCGTCGGCCAACCGAGGGGCACGTCTATGCCGATCTTGTCTGGCGGGTCCCGGAGGAGGTCCAGGATGTTCTGGTCCGTTACCCCCGACTTGACCTCGAGGATGGTGGCGTGCCCCGTCTGCCATTGAAGACGACAGGCGGCAGTCCGCTCCGGCCGGCTGGCCATATCTATGCCCACGGTGATCATCTGGCGAGCACCTTACGCTGGTCCGGCGCAGGCGCCACTTCAGCGCTCCAGTTGCGCCGCCGCTGGCCCTGCCCCAATTGCGCCAGGCCGCAGCCGGCTGTGGGGCGGCACCCCAGCAGAGCCGACGCGCCATCCAACCCGCCGTCCCCGTGAGTTGGGGCGGGCGACAGTCAAGTCCATGGAGAAGATGGGGGCGGTGGGGGAGCAGTCCTCCAGCTGGGCGGCTGTTCGGTACGACTGGGTCGAGTCGAACGCGTCGAGTATTTCCATGCCTTCCTCCGCAAACTTCAAGGGGTCCCGCGTGGGCGCTGGGTGACTGAACACGCTCAGCTGAACCCAGGAGGGACTTCTCTTGTCGGCGGTCTTGACCCCTCACCCAGGGTGGTCAGGTTTCATGGCCGCCAGTGGTCAGTTCCTCCTGCCTTGACGTGTGTGAGACGGAAGCTCCGAGGTCATGTCCCGAACCCGACGTAGTGATGGGCCGCCATCAACTCGTCCCAACGGCCGACCTCATCTGGCCTGACCAGCCGCAGCAACACTGGCCGAGGGCGGCTCTCAGCCCCGGCGGCGTTGCTCTCCAAGGGACCAATCCCCGACGGTATGGCGCATTTCGCCGGAAAAGGCCAGCCACCTGCCCGGCCCGTTCACTTCAGCCGACATCGATGTCGCCCTGGGAGAATCGCTCGAAGAGTTGAATGACTACAGTCAGGGTGATGCAGTTGCCGGCGTGGCCGTCATGGATACCGGTGCGGCCGCAGCGGAGATCCGGGGAGTCGGGCAACGGGTGACCGCGTGGCGGGTGACCTCCTTGAGCTGCTGCAGAGCAAGCCTCATCTCACGGTCGAGGCCCTGCTCAGGGAGGCTCATCTCCGGCTGGGGGCTCTCTCGCTCCAGGGGCTATATGACGCCTTGCGCATCATGGAGGATGCGAGCCTGGTGCGCCGGATTCAGCCGTCCGGTGGCCCGGCGCTGTACGAGCGTCGCGTCAAGGACAACCATCACCATCTGGTGTGCCGCACCTGCCGAGCGGTGGCGGACGTGGATTGCACGGCGGGCCACTCGCCATGCCTAACCCCGATCCGGACCGCGGGTTTTCTGGTGGATGAGGCTGAGGTCGTCTTCTGGGGACGGTGCTCAGCGTGCCAGGAGAGCCCGAGCCCGGCCGCTCTCGCCCGGGTCCACGAGACCACGACCCCACTTGAGAGGGGAAGCGCTACCAAAGGAGAAAGTCAATGACCGAAGGGCCCCCGGCAACCACCAACGACTCTGGAGTGCCTGCCCCAAGTGACGAGTACTCGTTGACGGTCGGCCCTGGCGGACCGACCGTGCTGCACGATCACTACGTCGTGCAGAAGATGCAGCACTTCAACCGTGAACGGGTCCCTGAGCGTGTCGTGCACGCCAAGGGTGGGGGGGCGCACGGCTTCTTCGAGGTCACGGGAGACGTGAGCTGGTTCACCAAGGCCAGCTTCCTCGCGAAGGTGGGCAAGCGCACCGAGATGTTCGCCCGCTTCTCCACCGTGGCCGGTGAGCAGGGTTATCCCGATACCGTGCGCGACCCACGGGGCTTCGCTTTGAAGTTCTACACCGATGAGGGGAACTACGACTTGGTCGGCAACAACACACCGGTGTTCTTCGTGAGGGACGCGACGAAATTCCAGGACTTCATCCACTCCCAGAAACGGCTCCCGGACACGGGTCTGCGCGACAACAATATGCAGTGGGATTTCTGGACCCTCTCGCCGGAAAGCGCCCACCAAGTTGCGATTCTGATGTCCGACGCTGGCACGCCGCGCACCTGGCGGCACATGAACGGGTACGGCAGTCACACGTTCTCGACGATCAATGCCGCCGGCGAGCGTTTCTGGGTCAAGTTTCACTTCAAGACAGTTCAGGGGCGGGAGAGCTTCAGCGACGCCGCAGCCAAGGCGATGACGGCAGAAGACCCAGACTTCCATCGGCGCGACCTGTGGGAGGCGATCGCTCGGGGTGACACCCCGGAGTGGCGCCTGGAGATGCAGGTTATGCCTTTCGCGGACGCCGCCGGCTACCGGTTCAACCCGTTCGACCTCACCAAGGTCTGGCCGCATGCCGACTACCCCCCGGTGCAGGTCGGCCGCATGGTCCTCGATCGCAACCCGGCCAACTTCTTCGCCGAGGTCGAACAGGCGGGCTTCTCGCCCGCCAACCTGGTGCCCGGAATCGGCTTGAGCCCGGACAAGATGCTGATGGGGCGGATCTTCTCGTATCACGACACCCATCTGCACCGAATCGGGCCCAACTACGAACAGCTGCCGATCAACGCGCCGAAGGTCGAGGTTCACTCCTACAACAAGGATGCGCAGATGACCTTCCGCCACGCCGGTGCCCAGCCAGTCTACGCTCCGAACTCCGACGGTGGCCCGCAGGCCGACACCCAGCGCGCCGCCGACCTTGGCTGGTCTGTCGAGGCAGGTGAGATCGGACGCTACGCGTACGACAAGCATGCCGAGGACGACGACTTCGGCCAAGCCGGGGACCTCTACCGCAAGGTGCTGGACGAGGCGGCCAAGGAGCACCTCGTGGCCAACATCGTGGGCCATCTGCGCGGCGGGGTGCGCCAACCGGTGCTCGGCCGCGCCATCGACTACTGGGTCAAGGTCGATCTGGACCTGGGCAACAGGGTGGCACAGGCTCTGGGGCAGTCGCACCGAACTCCGGCGGAGGAGAAAGTGGGGGCTACCTCGCCCAGCTGACCAAGCTCCATGGCCGGGGCGGGCGGCCGCGGCAAGTCGCCGCTGGAGTCCGCCCACTCCGGCCCCTGACGTTCGCAGCCGTAGGGCTGGGAGCGGCGCGTGGGGACCGAGCGGGAGGAGGCTACAGCGCCAGGTGAAGGCGAAGCGCCTCGTCCAGCTTCTCCATGATGGCGGGCGGCACGCTCCCGATCCGCGGCCCGAGTCGCTGCACCGCCACCGAGCGCACCTGCTCCGCCTGCGCCTTGGAATCGTGGCGCAGACCGGTGGCGACAGCCGGCAGGAGCACCTGGAACGGGTGGACCCGCTCGATGCTCGAGGTCACCGGCACAACTGTCACCACTCCCCGTCCCAGCTGCGACGCCGAGGCGTTGGCGCCGTCGTTACTCACGACAACAGCGGGGCGGCGCTTGTTGGCTTCCGCACCCCTGACCGGCTCCAGATCGACCAACCGGATGTCACCCCGGAGCATCGGCCCTGAGACCGTCGCCTGCGGTCAGCTCCCAAGAGGAGGCGTTCCCGGACTCCTCCCACTCCATGAATGCCTCCTCGTAGGCGGGACCAAGTTCTGCTCCGCGCAACAGTCGCACCGCCTTGTGCAGAACAGCGGACCGCGAGGGGAAACTCTGGGACCGGGCGTACGAGTCCAGGAATTCGACGTCCTCCTCCGGCAGGCTCACGCTCACCTTCACAATGGGATCCTACCTCGGGTATCAACCTGGTAGCAAGTCGGCTCGGAAGCGGAGCCTCCGGCCCCCAAACCAGCGGCCTTCCCGGCTCGCCCGCTCGTGGTCTTGGAGCGGGCCCCCAAGCCGCGACCTCAGACAACCTTCGGCGGGTGGGAGGCTGGGGTGTCTCGAGGGCGAGCGCCAGGTGCGTTGGCCCTCCTGATATCCCTCCTGATATCCCTTCATTCCACGGGATTGGCCCCGCCAGGGCCGGGAGGGATCGTCCCGGGGAGGACGTCTGCCCAGCCGGGATCGGCTGGTGACCCTGCCTCGCCGGCGAGCCCCGCGGATGGCCGGCCAAGGCTGGCCTCGACCAGGGGCGGCGTTGGGGTGGTCAGGAGATCACGGTCACCGGGTCGGTGGTGATGTCCCGGTTGTAGTTCTGCATGGCGGTCCAGAGCGCTTCCAGGGATATGGTCTGCACGTGGGGCCCGTTGTACCCGGCCACCGATCCGGCGCTCTCGACGTAGGTGACGGTGTCGCCGATCAGGGTCCCGGCGGTGAAGTTGTAGCCGAACACCGCAATCATGTGCTGGGCCTGGTAGCCATCCCACCCGGGCAGAGTGGCGGTCATGACGTGCACCAGAACTGGACTCCCGTGCTTGGCGGTGGCAAAGCGCCCCAGCCCCGACAGATCGGCCTCCAGCTCGGATCGAAAGACGGCTAAGGAGGTGACGTGGGTACCCGAGTAGGCGTACCTTGACGACCCCGTGATCTGCTTCAGGTAGGAGTTGATCGCCAGGACGGCGTTGGCGCCGGTCGTGCCGTAGGACTCGACCACCTGGGCCGCTGCCCCAATGGCATCGATCGAGGGAACAGCCCGGGTCCAGGTGGAGAGCAGGACCGCGATCGCCCCCTCGCCGCAGTAGTTGCGATGGAGGTAGTCATTGGGCTCGAGCTCGATCCGGACCGCCAGCTCCACCGTCACGTTGGGGGAGGCAGCCGCGACCGCAGCTGGGCTCCCCGCTGGGGACACCCTGGGCCGAGTGCCCGGGGTGGCGGGAGACTGCCCCTTTGGCGCCCGGCTGGTCGTGCCAGATCTGGATCTGACAGCGGCGGCGCCAGAAGGCACCGGCCCGCAGGCACCAAGGAGCAGCAGCAACACCGGCAAGAGGATCAGCGCCCGGCCACCGGGAGGCCGCCGCCATGGACTGGAGCCAGGGCCGTCCACCACCAGCGGCTCTGTCTCTATCACCCCTGCCATGGCGAGCTCCTGGTGATGCCCACTTGGTCCACCCTGGGTGCCGGGCGGCACCAGGGCCCGGCCGACCAAGCTTGCCCCGCCCGCCTGGGAAAGCGCTTAACTAGAACTGGCCGCAGGCCCTCTGCCCCCCTTGGCCGGGGCCCGGTCCGAGCTCGCGCCGCCCCTTCCCACCACCTGAGCCCGCACCTTGGAGCGGCCGGCTCACCTGTCCCGGTGAGGTTGGGCAAAGATGGGCCAGGGGACCCGGAAGCGACCGTTCCTACGTAGTGCCCATAAGTGACACCCGGTCGGGACGAGCGGTCTTTCCCGACCTGGACGCTGCCAAGGTTGCCGTCGCCGTTTCGGGTCTTGCGCCACTGTTGTGGTTGCCCTCACGCCTTCGGAACTTGGTCCGGCCCTCGCACCCGGTACCCGCCATGCCGGCGCATTCCACTGGGTAGCTCTCCACATCAGCGGGTTGCCCCGCCGCTTCGATCCCCTGGTCGGACGTGGTCACACCTGGACTTGCCTG
>JAKABA010000019.1 GCA_021802115.1 bacterium
AGGCGATGTCGATGGCACTCTTGGCGTACAGATGCCCGCTCAGGAGATCGTCCATCCGGGTCCACACCCGCGCCAGGTTGGCGACGTCAGCGCCCAGCAGCGTGGGCGCCATGAACTCGATCGCAGCCCGGGCACCGGACGCAAAGGCGGGTAGGTACGTCGCGCCCAGGGGGCATGCTTCGCCATACCCCGTGCTGCCCCCTTTGGTGGTGAGCTTGACCACCAGACTCGGCAGCGCATTGACGACCCGGCCGCTGGACATCACGTAATCGCCGTGGGCGTAGGTCAGGGTGTACTGGAAGAGGTCGACCCGGATGATCTCGGTGTCGTTCACAGGCGACCACCGGCGGGCCGGGGCGCGGTGCCCAGATAGGCGTCGACCACACGCTGGTCCCCCACCAGTTGGGCGCTTGCGTCGGCCAGAACCACCCCTCCCTGCTGCCGCACGTACGCCCGCTGGGTGATCTCCAGGGCCAGGGTCACGTTTTGCTCCACCAGCAGCACTGCGGTCCCCTGGCGTGCGACCGTCTCCAGCGTCTCATAGACGGATTCCACCATCTGGGGAGCCAGCCCCAAGGCGGGCTCGTCGACCATCAACAATCTGGGATTGGCCACCATTCCCCGGGCAATCGCGAGAATCTGCTGCTCACCACCCGATAGCATCCCGGCCAGCTTTCTGGAGTGCTGGCGCACCATCGGAAACACCCCCATCACCTCCTCCACACGAGCGCGTCCTTCCGCGCCCCTTCTGCCGTACAAGTAGCCCCCCAGATCGAGATTCTCAGCGACCGAGAGCGAGGGACAGATGCGCCGTCCCTAGGGGACCTGCACCAGACCAAGCTTGACCCCCCGGGGAGCCGTCACCCCCTCCAGGCCGCGCCCCTGAAAACGCACATCCCCAGATCGAGTGCCGACGAGACCTGACTGACTGCCGAGCCCGGACGCACCTACCGGTTGGGTTCTCCACCGCCCGGGTCCTCCTGCACGTGTCTCGCATCCTCCAGACGGGCGGCACCCTCGTAACACCAGACCATGAGGGCCCGTTCCGTCGCCGATGTGTTCTCGAACCCATGCCACTCGTCAGCGGCGGCGAAGGTCACAGCACCGGCTTGCATCTCCACATCATCGTCACCGACTCCGGCGATTCCGCTGCCCTCCAGCAGGTACTCCACCTCCTCCGAATAGAGGTGACGATGAATCTTCTGATGCCGGGCTCCAGGTGGAAAGGTGGTGATCCCGAAGACGGTGCTTCGACTACCCACCGTGGCGGCTGTCACCACCAACTGGACGTCTATATCCACCCAGCCGGCCACGGCTTCCAGGCTGCTGTCAGGAGAGACCCCGGCCACTCTCACCGTGTGAGGATGCGCGGATTTCACGTCACGACTCTCCATCTCATCTCCTAAAACCTCTACGGGCACGTCACCGGCGGCCCGGGGCCGACGCCACTGCTGTCCTGCCGCGATTGCCCAGAGGCGCGCTCGGACCCGGCCGACACGCCCTCTCCGGGCGCCGCTCATCACCGAAGTGTCTGCGCCTAACCGTTCGCGGTCCCGGTCGGCGCCTCAAGCACATCGACCAGGCGATTCAGGAACCGGGCCGCCTGAACGCCATCCAGGACGCGATGGTCGACGCCCAATGTGAGGGATAGGACCGGGGCGATCCTGAGCTCACCGGAATGTGCCACCACCCGCTCCTGGAGCCCTCCGACCGCCACGATCGCACTCTGCCCAGCGGGCAGGACAGGGTCAAAGCTGTCCACGCCGTACATCCCCAGGTTGGTCAGCGTGACCACGGCTTGGGATAGGTCATCCGCGGTTAGATGGTTCTCCCGAGCTCGACCCACAGCTGCTCTTCTAAGCCGCACCAGCTCAGCCATGGTGAGGTTCGTGAGCTCGGGCAGAGCGACCACGAGCAGACCATGGTCCGTCGCCACCGCCAGCCCGACTCGCCTCAGAGCACGAGCCTGCACGTGATCTTCGGCCCAGGTGGCGCTGGGAGTCCCGTCCTCTCCCAGCGCCACCTGGATGGCCCACAGGAATAGGTCGGTCAAAGTGGCCCGCACCCCGCCCGCCCGCAGCGAATCCTGCCAACCGACGAGCCGATCGGCGACTAGGTCGCGTCTCAAGAAAATGTGCGGAGTGGTGGCCCACACCCGGCTCAGATTCTCTGCCATCCGGACGCGCCTGCGGGCCGGTGCGGGCCACCCCGGCGCCGATCCCTCACCCGGCACATCGGCCGCCAAGACGGCCCCGCCCGGGCCGCTACCGACCAGATCCCTAAGCGATACCCCCATCTCCCGAGCCAGCTGGCGAGCGCGTGGGGAGGCCGCTACTGCCTCCCCACCAGCACCCCCCTCGCTGCGAGCGTCAGGATGGACTCCGGCCGAGGGTTCTCGTGGAGCCGGCACGGAGACTCGCGCGGGGCGGTCGGTCGCACGGTGCACAGGCAACTCCGGAACCATCTCTGAGGGTTGGCCGATCCAGCCCAGTACGGTTCCCACGGGCACCACGGCCCCCGCCTCAGCCGTGACTCCCAGCAGAACTCCGGTCGCAGCCGCATCGATGGTCACCGTGGCCTTGTCGGTCTCGACCTCCATCAGCGGATCGCCCACATGGAGGGCCGCCCCCAGGGGTGCCAACCAGCGCACCAGTCGGCCGGTATCCTGGGCCATGCCCAGGGCCGGCATGATCACCTCGTGAGACACCGCTCCCACCTACTCGGCCGGGGATGTCGCCGCCGCGCGAAGGTCGAGATGCACGTTGCGGTGCGACTCCACCTCCCGGCGCAAGGGCAAAGCTCCGTCGACTGCGTAGTAGCGCTGGCCCGCCACCAACAGTTGCTCCGCCGGGAACCGGGTGATCACCTCGCAACCGTCGGCAGTCACCACCAGCTGCTCCTCAATGCGGGCGGCGCTCCACCCGTCCGTTGACGGCCAGTAGGTCTCCAGGGCGAAGCTCATGCCCTCCTGCAGGACCTCCGGGTGGTCATCCGACACGAGGTGGCTGAAAATTGGCTTCTCCCAAATGGACAGCCCGACTCCGTGGCCGAACTGAAGTCCGAACGCAGCCTCTTCGTTGGCGAACCCGAACTCCGGGGCTCGCGGCCACACGCTGACTACATCAGCGGTGGTGGCACCGGGTCGAACCTGGGCGATCGCCGCATCGAGAATTTCCCGGCAGCGAGAGTACGCATCCACCAGCGCCGGCGAGGCGGATCCGACCGCGAAGGTGCGGTAGTAACAGGTCCGGTAGCCGTTGACACTGTGGAGAATGTCGAAGTAGGCAGGATCTCCGGGGCGCAAAATCCGGTCCGAGTACACATGGGGATGTGGGTTCGCACGTTCCCCGCTGATGGCATTGACCCCCTCGACATGTTCCGAGCCGAGATCATAAAGCACCTTGGCCACCAGCCCGACGCATTCGTTCTCCCGCAGCCCGGGGCGAAGTGACCCGTACAGCCGGTCGTAGGCGGCATCCACCATCGAACACGCCGTGCTGAGCAGAGTGATCTCGTCGGCAGTCTTGATCAGCCGGGCCTGCTGCAGCACCTGCTGGCCATCGACCACCCGCAACCCCTCGGCCTGAAGCGCCGCCAACACCGGCATCTCGGCCACGTCGATGCCCACCGGCTCCCCGGCGAGCCCGCGCGCGGACAGTTCCTCCTTGATTTTCTTGGCGACCTCCTCGGCGATGCCGGCGTCCGGGTGGAAGCCACCGCGCATGGTCGAGATTCCGGCGCGCGAGCCGTCCGCGCCCAGCCACGGACAGAACAGCTGGTGGTGACGGACGGCCGAGCCGAAGTCCCACACTATCGGGGCCCCGTCCTGAGGCAGGAGCGCGAAGCGGATCAGCTTGTCGATCGCCCAGGTGCCGATATGAGTGGCGGTCAGGTACCTCACGTTGGTCATATCGAAGCAGAGCAGCGAACCCAGATCTGACGACTCCAACGCGAGCCGCGCCCTGGCCAGGCGCTCCCGGCGCAGCCGCTCGAAATCAACGCGAGCCTCCCAGTCGGTCGCATTCAAGCCAAAGGTTCTCGTCAACTGACTCACTGTCGACTCCTCATCACTACCGGCCCACCGGTCATCGACAAAGCTCGCGCACCGCCGCGACCAGCTGGTCAACCGTGGGCACTGTCAGATCCTCAAGCACCGGCGAGAATGGAATCGGCACGTCCATGGCGCACAGCCGCCGTACCGGGGCGTCGAGATGGTAGAAGGCATCCTCAGCGATCGACGCCGCAATTTCCGCCCCAACCCCGTAGCTCCGGGGGCCCTCGTCGACGACCATCGCTCGGCCGGTCCGGAGCGCCGACTTCGCCAGGGTCTCGCGGTCCAAGGGAACGGTCGTGCGGGGATCGACCACCTCGCACTCCAGACCACCATCCGCCAGCAGCCGCGCCGCCTCCAGGGCAACCAAGACCATGCTGCTGGTGGCCACGATCGTACAGTCGCGGCCCGGCCGCCTGATGATGGCCCGGCCGAGGGGGACAATGTGATCACCCAACGGCACCGGACCCCGCTGCTGGTAGTTCATCTTGTCTTCAAAGACCACCACCGGCGAGTC
Organism: bacterium; assembly: GCA_021802115.1. The sequence continues at coordinate 4,569 of JAKABA010000019.1, forward strand.
GTCACGAATGGCGGCCTTCAACAGCCCCTTGGCATCCGCCGGGGTGCTGGGCAGAGCCACCTTGAGCCCGGGCACATGGCTGACCCAGGCGTGCAGGCTCTGGCTGTGCTGGGCAGCGGAGCGGCGCGTGGCCCCTAAGGTGGTCCTCACCGTCAGTGGAACTCGCAGCCTTCCCCCTGACATGTAGTGCACCTTCGCGGCCTGGTTGGCTAACTGGTCCATCACCAGTCCGAGGAAGTCCCCGAACATGATGTCAACCACGGGGCGGCGGCCGGTCATGGCGGCCCCCACCGCCAGCCCGACGAATCCAGCCTCCGAGATGGGAGTGTCGACGATCCGGCCAGTGCCGAACTCGTCGACCAGGCCCTGCAGAACCTTGAAGGGATGCCCAGCTTCCGCGATATCCTCCCCCAGCAGGAAGACTGACTCGTCCCGCCTCATCTCCTCAGCCAGGGCCTCGCGCACGGCCTCGGCAAGAGTCAGCTCGCGCTCTGCCTCCACGAACTGGTCCGGATCAGGCGTAGACATCGGTGGTCACCTCTTCCGGCGCCGGGTAGGGCGCCGCCAAGGCAAACTCAACCCCCGCCGCAATCTCCGTCTCGACCTCGGCGTGAAGACGCGCGAATGTCTCGCCCGGGACGAGCCGCTCGTGCTCCAAGCGCTGCCTCAGCAACTGCAGGGGGTCGCGCTCCTCGCACCAGTACCGCTCCTCGTCCCGGCCGCGATAGTAGCCCCGATCCACATCGCCCACGTGGTGGCCGAAGTAGCGATAGGTGTGGCAGAGCAGAAATGCCGGGCCTGCTCCGGATCGGGCCCGGGCTATCGCCGCCCCCGCAGCTGTCCGCACCGCCACCACGTCCTGGCCGTCGACTTCGAGAGCAGGCACGCCAAACGCCCGCGGCCGCTCGAGCGCACTGCCGGCCAGCACCTCCGAGGTTGGGGTGTACTCCCCATAAAGATTGTGCTCGCACACATAGATGACCGGCAGGGCCCACAGCGCGGCCATGTTCATCGCCTCGTAGAGAATGCCCTGCCCGAGGGCGCCGTCGCCGAAGAAGCACACCGCCACCTGGTTGGTGCCCCGCTGCCGATTCGAGAGGGCCGCCCCGGTGGCTATGCCGGCCGATCCTCCCACGATCGCGTTGGCGCCGAGATTGCCCTGGTCCGGATCCGCGATGTGCATGGACCCCCCCTTGCCCCCGCAGTAGCCGGCGGCCTTTCCCAACAGTTCCGCAAACATGCGGTCCGGACGAGCGCCCTTGGCGAGACAATGGCCGTGGCCACGGTGGGTGCTGGTGATGAAGTCGGACTCTGTCAGTTCCATGCAGACACCGACCGCGACTGCCTCCTCGCCACTGGACAGGTGGGTCAGCCCGGGGATGAGGCGCCGCTGGTAGAGCTGGTCAGCCGTATCCTCAAATTGCCGGATGCGGAGCATGTCCCGGTAGGCATCCAGCCAGCGGTCCGCCTCCGCGGCCAGGAGGCCGGGCGGACCCTCCTCAGACTTACCCTGCGAAGCCTGCTCGGTCATGGTCGGCCCTCACCAACACCGGGACTGGCGGTCCCGGTTGGACGCGGTGGAGCCGGCCGCCAACCCGTCGGAGCGGACGGCGGCATCCCCGCGACTGCGCCGCCTCTGCTGCACTGGCGGCGGTAGGTCCCACACCCAGCCGCATCTGATCCGGCCGGTCCCCGGGGCTGGAAACCAGCCCCGGGGACCAGCTCTTGGAGGCACCCCGAAGGCGTGATAGGGCTTCCGTCAATCCCCACGAACGTTCTCCCGCAGCAGCGCCAGCGCGGTCATGGCGCCGTCGGCGGCGGAATAGTCCACTTCGACCACCACGTCGGTCACCCCCAGCACCTCCAGGTCCGGCAGCAGCGGGGCAACCCGCTCGGGGGTATCGGCGTTGTAGACGCAACGCCAGCCGGTCAGGTCGCGACCCGCGCCGGCCGCGATCTCCCGGATCCGGGCCAGCCCTTCCCCGACAACGGTGGTAACTGTGTCGCAGGGCCGCAGCAGAGGCACCCAGCCGTCGCCCACCAGAGCCGCCCGAGTGAGCGCGGCGGAGGACGTGCCGCCCACCAGCACCGGGACCGGCCGTGCCGGCACCGGGTAACAGAGCACCCCCGGTGGCAGCGTGTAGAAGCGCCCCGCCATGGCCCCAGGACGTCCTGTCCAGCATGCCCGTACCAGCCTGATCCACTCGTCGAGCCGTTCACCACGAGCCGCAAACGGCACTCCCAGAGCCTCGAATTCCTCCGCCAGCCAGCCGGCACCCACGCCGAGCACCACTCGGCCCGATGTGAGCCGGTCCACAGTGGCGATTTCCTTGGCCACCACCACGGGCTGGCGCAGGGTCCCGATGAGAACTCCCACCGCCAGCTCCACGCGCTGGGTCAGCGCCCCCAGAAACCCGAGGCAGGTCACGGGGTCGAACCAGGGATCCTCGGGTCGCCAATGAGCCTGCCCGTCATCGGAAAACGGAAACGGCGAGTTTGTCCTGCTGGGCATCACGACATGGTCGCTGAGCCAGACGGAATCGAATCCCGCTGCCTCGCAAGCCATTGTCGGCTCCGCGATGCCATAACGGGTGACCTGCTCTCCGTAGTTGTCTACCTTGGCCCCGAACCTCACGCCCACTCCCCGGGCAACCCGACAGGAGCATGAGGACTGAACATCCGCCACATCGTACATCCCAGCTGTTCGGCGTCGCAAGAGCTGGTACCAGCCCGTATCACCCCTTGCCACGACTTTGAGGGCCCATCCCTCAAGGTACGGACCAGTCGGCGGCGTGCCCTGCCCGAGCCTGGGCCCGGCCGCTGCAGCTGAGGCGTTCGCAACTCAATCCTGGCGCGCTGGAATACCTAACGCGCCACCACTCATGACCACTTACGACTCCCTGCCACTCCCGCCTGACCCGGTGCGGAGGCAAAGCGACATCCCATGCCAACCGATTGCGGGCCGGACCGCCCGCTACCCCTTGACAACCGAGCCTCGTCCATTCACACTGCACGCACATTAGTGTTGGTGGACTCCTTGCCATACCCAGAGCTGCTCGGATCACAATTCGGAGGCACGCCGATGGCAGATGAGGCGGCGGCAACCACGTCGGGCCCGCCAGCCCCCCGGGCCTGGGGCGTGTACGGCGCTCGCAGCGAGGTGGGCGCCCTCAACAACATCGCGGCGCAGACGATCCTGGACGCGATTGGAGAGGTGCGCCTGGGGCAGGTGCATGCGCTTGGCATCCCCATCTTCGATCCCCGAGGAGACCCCGTGTCGCCGGATCGGCCGCGCGCGCTCCATGTGGTGTACCGCGACTTCTCGCACTACCGCTCCGGGATCTGCCATCCCCTCCCCGGAGGGGTGGGCTCCGTGGACGACGGCATCTTCATCTCCTGCCACGGCACCACCCATATCGACGCCCTCGGCCACATCTTCGTCCAGGGCCAGATGTGGGATGGTCGTGATGCTGAGCTGGCGACCCCCGGCCTGAGATGGGCCAGTGTGGCGGCCGTGGCGGCGCGGGGCATCGTCGGCCGGGGCGTCCTGATCGATGTCGCTGGCGACGAGGGCGTGGACCACCTCGACCGCCAACGGCACGTCACCCTGGCCGATCTGCTGCGAGTGCTGGACCGCGAGGAGGTCGCCGTCCAGCCTGGTGACATCATCCTCCTGCGCACCGGCAGCCTGGCTCGCTTCTATGCCTCCGGAGCAGAGGCCTTCTTCGACCAGTATTCCGAGCCGGGCCTGAGCTATGAGCTGGACCTCTTGGAGTGGTTCCGCGACAACCGGCTGGCCGGGCTGGGCAGTGACACTCTCTCCAACGAGCTACCGGTCGCGCCGACCATCGACGCCGGCTACCCTCTGCACCGCTTCCTCCTGAGGGACCTGGGGGTGACCTTCCACGAGGCCCTCTGGCTGGAGGATCTGGCGGCAGCCTGCCGCGCCGACGCTCGCTACACGGGCCTCTACGTCGCCTCGCCCCTCAAGCTGACCGGCGCCAGCGGCTCGCCTGTCAACCCCCTGTTCATCAAGTGAGGGAAATGTCTGCTAACCAGCCCTGCTCAGCGCCACCCGCCCTTCCCCAGATCGCCAGCTACTTCCGGGCCTCCGTGCCAGCGCTCGCCCGTGTCGTTGGAGGCAGGCCGGCCATCTACCTGGACAGCCCCAACGGCACGCAGATGCCGGAGCCGGTGCTGCGAGCGATGTCGGACTACATCCGCCATGGGATGGCCAACCGCCACGGGGAGTTCCTCACCAGCGAAGAGACCGAGGCCTCCATTCACCGGGCCCGGCGGGCTGTGGCCGACCTGCTCGGCAGTGGATCAGCCCCGGTTGTGTTCGGCCAGAACATGACCTCGCTGGCCTTCGCCCTGGCCACCGCGCTGGCCCGGGACTGGAGTGCCCCGGGCCTGGTGGTGGTCTCGGAGATCGACCATCGCGCCAACGTCGATCCCTGGGCCAGCGTCGCCTGCGATCACGGCCTGGAGGTGGCCTGGCTGCCGGTCGACCCCGAAACGGTCAGCCTCGACCTTACCCAACTGGACCGCCTGGTGGCCCCAGGGACCAGCCTGGTGGCGGTCTCCTTGGCTGCCAACGCAGTCGGCAGCGTGCAGGACGTGCGCGCCGTCACCGCGCGCGCGCACGAGGTCGGCGCCATCGCCATCGTCGATGCGGTGCATGCGGTTCCCCACCTCCCGGTCAACATGCAGACCCTCGGGGCTGACGTACTGTTGTGTTCGGCCTACAAGTTCTTCGGCCCCCACATCGGGATCATGGCGGTGCAGGGCGACCTGCTCGACCGGGTTCGCACCCTCAAGGTCGCCCCCGCTCCCCTGAGCGGGCCGGAGAAGGCGGAAACGGGATCGCAGAACCACGAGGCCATCGTTGGGCTCGCGGCCACGATCGCCTATCTAGAGGGGTTGGGCGGGGGGGACTCCCCGGCCGCTCGCCTCCACGACAGCATGCTTCGGATTCAGCGCTACGAGGACCAACTGGTGGCCCAGATGGTAGAGGGGCTCGCTGACATCCCTGGCCTGCGGATCTACCGCGCGCCGGACCCCAGGCCCAAGACGCCCACCGTGGCCTTCACCGTCAGGGGCAAGAGCCCGGTGGCGATCACCAGATACTGCGGTGATCGCGGAGTGCTGCTGACCCATGGTGACTTCTACGCAACCATCCTGGCGGAGCGGGTCGGAGTGGCCGCCCAGGGAGGGTGGATCAGGGCGGGGATGGCCCCCTACATCACCCCGGAGGATGTGGACTACGCGCTCGCGACCATCAGCGCGGCGAGCCAGGCATGAGGACGCGACCACCTCGCCTGGCGCACCGTCTCTCCGGGAGGAACGGAACTTGGCAATAGCGACCCCCACCCTTCACCACGTCGGGATAACGGTTGGAAGCCTGGAGCGGAGCCTAGCCTTCTACAGGGACATGTTCGGCTTGGAACCGCTCTTCGAGGTAACCGCTGAGGGACCCGAGCTCAGCGCGGCGGTGGGAGTCCCCGGAGCCCGGCTCCGGTTCGCCTTTATCCGAATCGGGGCTGCCGAGGTTGAGCTCCTGGAGTACGACAACGACCGCGATGCCTCCTTCACCCGCCGCAACTGCGACGTCGGCGCACCCCATCTCTGCCTTCACGTCGCCGACATCGCCCACAGCTACCAGGAGCTCAGGGCCAAGGGGGTGAGCTTCTACGCTCCTCCCCTTCTGATCGAGTCGGGGCCTCTGGCTGGCTGCCGATTTGCGTACCTCCGCGACCCCGACGGAATCACCCTGGAGCTCTTCGAAACCCCGAGCACAACCGAGTCAACCGATGGTTAGAGCTGGTGACCTAAACCCCGCCGAGGACCCCGCCAGCCCGGATCGGGTCTCCATCGGCGCCCGCCTGCGGGAGCGCCGGCAGCGGAGCAACCTCTCCATCCGCGCCTTGGCCCGCTCGGTGCGCTGTTCGCCCAGCCTGATCTCCCAGATCGAGAGCGGCCGGGTGATCCCCTCGGTCAGCACGCTTTACGCGCTCGTGACCGCTTTGGACGTCTCGCTCGACTGGCTGTTCGCGCGGGCCGAGCGGGCGTGGGCGGATGAGCCGCAGGAGGCGCTCAGCCACCGTCCGCGGTTGATCATGCATCCGGAGCAACGACCCAGTATCGAACTGGAGCACGGGGTTCGCTGGGAGCGTCTCACGCCCACCGATGAACCCGGCGTCGAGTTCATGGAGGTCATCTATCCAGCCCGGGAGCGCCTGCCCAGGGACCAGCATGCCATCCAGCACGCGGGCCGGGACTATGCGGTGTTGCTCCAGGGCCTTTTGAGTGTGCAGGTCGGCTTCGAGAAGTGGGAACTGAGCCCCGGTGATTCTCTCGCCTTCGACGGGGCCGTGCCCCACCACTTCTGGAACCGCGGCCCGGAGCCGGTGCGAGCGATCTTTGTGGTCCTCGACCGGGGCCAAGAGAGCCGATGAGAGGGCTGCGCTCGACTTTCCACCCGAGCTCGCCGGAGCACGGCCGACACCGCGTGGCAGAGACCGCGCGGGGGGGCGGCCGCCCAGGCTACAACCAGATGAACCCGTGGAGTGCAAATTGGGGCAGTCGTCCCTCAGGAGGTGTGCAGTTATGAGAAGCCCGGCTCACGCCAGTAAGTGGCGTCTTCTGTTGGTGGCCGCGGGAGCCACGCTGCTGGTGAGCGCCTGCGCCAGCGCGGTATCCCCAACCCCGGTTCGAAAGGGCGGCACCGTCACCTTCGCGGAGCAACCCACCGCTCCTCCAAACTACATCCTGCCCCTGGCCAGCAGCTCCTACTTCACGGTCGCCAACCTGTCCGACTTCTCCCAGGACATGTACCTGCCCCTCTACTGGTTCGGGAAAGCCGGCGAGCCGGTGCTGAACAAGGGCCTCAGCGTCGCCGAGCCCCCTGTCTTTTCTGACCACAACAGCGTGGTCACCCTAAATCTCAAGCACTGGAGCTGGTCGAACGGCCAGCCCGTGACCGCGCGGGACGTCATCTTCTGGTTGAACCTGCTGAGCGCAGCCACCGACCCACTGGCGCCCACGGTGGGCACCACCACCAGCCCCGGTCCGGGCTGGGGAGCAGCCGTGCCCGGCGGCTTCCCCCAGAACGTGGCGAGCTACACCCAGACCGGGACCTATCAGCTCCAGCTCAAGCTCAACGCTTCCTACAACCCCACCTGGTACACCGACAACGAGCTGAGTCAGATCTACCCTCTGCCCCAGGCTGCCTGGGATCGCCTGTCTGCCGGCGGCACGGTCGGCAACTACGACTCTTCCGCGCAGTCACGCGCCCTGGCCCCGGCGTCGGCCCATCTGCCGGCGGGCGCATATCTACCGACCGACCCGGGCAGCGCGTCCAGCGGCGCGCTGGGAGTGGCCCAGTTCCTGAACCTGCAGTCGCAGGACCTCTCGACCTACGCCACCAATCCCCTCTGGAAGGTGGTTGACGGCCCCTTCGTCCTCAGGTCCTTCACCCCGAGCGGGTACGCCAAGCTGGTGCCCAACTCCAAGTATTCGGGCAGCCCCAAGCCCACCATCTCCGCCTTCGTCGAAGAGCCGTTCACGTCCGATACCGCTGAGTACAACGCGCTTCGGACCAAGAGCCTCACGATCGGGTACATCCCCCCACAGGATCTGGGCACCAAGAGCACCCTGGAGGCCCTGGGCTACCGGCTCGCCCCCTGGTATGAGTTCGGGGTCAACTACAGTCCCTACAACTTCACCAATCCCACCATCGGCCCCGTCTTCAAGCAGCTCTACGTCCGCCAGGCGATCCAGTCCCTGATCAATCAGCCGCAGTACATCAAGGACTTCATGGGCGGGATCGGCGCGGTGGGCAATGGACCGGTGCCCAGCTACCCGCACGGCAATCCCGACCAGAGCCCGCTGGAGGCGAAGGGCCAGGTCTACCCCTACGATCCCGGCCGCGCCGTGAACCTGCTGAAGAGCCATGGCTGGAAGGTGGTCCCGCGCGGCACCACCAGCTGCGTCCGACCAGGCAGCGCTGCCGGCCAGTGCGGCACCGGAATCCACCTCGGCCAGCCCCTGAGCTTCACCATGCTCTACGTGAGTGGCTCGACGGAGCTCACCTCGCGGATGGAAGCCCTGCAGTCCACCCTGGCGGCACAGGCCGGAATCACCATGGCCCTCAAGTCGGCCCCCTTCGGCCAGGTGGCCAGTCAGGTCGCGGCGGGGTGCACCTTCGCCACCCCCTGCAGCACCTGGGGAATGTCCGCATTCGCCAATTTCATCTGGGTTTACTCTCCCGACTATCTGCCCACGGGGGGCGAGCTCTTCGCCACCGGCGCCGGCAGCAACTTCGGGGACTACTCCAGCCCCACCAACAACGCCAATATCCTGGGCACCCACACCGCCTCCACCGCCAGCGCGGAGCAGGCGGCGCTGTTCCGCTATCAGAACTACCTGGCCCAGCAGCTGCCAGTGGCCTGGATGCCCAGCGGTCCCTACCAGCTGACGATGTACCGGAGCAATCTGCGTGGCCTGGTTCCCCAGGGAATCTTCGCTGAGATCTATCCTCAGCTGTACTCGTTTGCGGGATGACACCGGGACCGCTCGCCGACCCCGCGGCCATCGCCGCGGGGTCGGCTCGGTCCCAGGGGTCGAACCTGGTCTTGGCTGCCAGCCCCTCCACCGGCACCGCAAACCGGCTAGCGCGAAGCGCACCTTCAGCCGGGTCGAGGGGCCCAGGCCTCAGGGTGCTGGCATGACCCCAGCCATGGCAGAAGGCTATGCGCCATTTGGAAACTATCAGACCTGGTATGGCGTGGTCGGCAACCTGGACCCGCCCGGGCCCCCGGGACCTGCACCCCTGCTGATCCTGCACGGCGGGCCCGGCGGGACCCACGACTACCTGCTCTTGCTCGCCGACCTGACCAAGGGGGGTCGCCCAGTCATCTTCTATCACCAACTGGGCAGTGGGAAGTCGACTCACCTCCCCACCAAGAGCCGGAGGTCTGGGCGCCGGCCGTCTTCGCGGCCCAACTGGTCGCCCCCATCGACCACCCGGGCATCTCCGACGGCTACCACCTCCTCGGCCAGTCCTGGGGAGGCTTTCCGGCTCTGGAGCACTCGATCACCCAGCCGGCTGGGCTGCTCAGCCTGGTCCTCTCCAACACAGCGGCCTCCTGCTGCGCCTTTGGGCAGGAGGCTGCGCGGCTGCGCAGGGGGCTTCCCCCGGCCGTCCAGGAGACCCTCACACGCCACGAGGTGGCCGGCACCAGCGACAGCCCCGAGTACGCCGCTGCCTGTGAGGTCTTCTACCGGCGCCACCTGTGCCGGCTCAGGCCATGGCCGCCCGAGGTCATCCGCGGGTCCCAGTTGATGGCGCAGGATCCCACCGTGCATCACGTCATGAACGGACCCTCCGAGTTCCATGTCATCGGCTCGATCCGCGACTGGGAGGCGGAGTCGCGCCTGCACCGCATCCTGGTCTCGGCTCTGGTGATCTCCGGGCGCCACGACGAGGCGACACCCAAGCTCCAGGCGGCGCTGGTGCGCGGGATCGGGGAAAGCCACCAGGTTGTCCTGGAGAGTTCGTCGCACATGTCGTTCTGGGAGGAGCGCGCGACCTACATGAATGAGGTGTGCCGATGGCTGGACGCCCACGACCGCTGATGCACCATTTTCGAACCACTTTGCTTGCGGTCGGGGCAGGTCTCGCGGTCGGGCGGGATCTTCGCTCGCAGCTTGATGCCCCAGGTCACCAACTCTCGGACTCAGGGGGCTCCCCAAGCGCGGCCGCCATCAGCGCCTGGGTCCCAGAGCCAGAGCGCAGGTGGAATCGAGGCCGCCAACGCTGGCAAGATTGGGGGCGGGCCAACCCCGCCCCGAGCCCGCACCGGAGGAGCACCTTCGCCATGCCTACACCGTCGCCCGGCCCGCCCCAGGGGAGGGCTCCGTTGGAGTGTAGGCCCGGCGTAGCCACATCCAGCCACCTCCCACGGGCCAAGGGCGCGAATCGCCGCCCAACCCCTGACCCAGCCGGATTCCACGCATGAGAGTCGGCGTCGTCCTTCCCCAGACCGAAATCGGCGCGGATCCGGCCGCGATAGCCACATACGCCCGCGGAGTGGAGGCGCTCGGGTACCGGCACATCCTCGCCTACGACCACGTGCTCGGAGCTGACCGTTCGGTTCACCGTGATCTGCGGGGCCCCTACGCCCTCGGGGACGCCTTCCATGAACCCCTGGTGTTGTTCGGGTACCTGGCCGCGATCACCTCGCTGGAGCTGGTCACCGGAATCCTCATCCTGCCCCAGCGTCAGACCGCACTGGTCGCCAAGCAGGCGACCCAGGTCGACATCCTGTCCGGAGGGCGCCTACGGCTGGGAGTCGGACTGGGCTGGAATCCGGTGGAATATGAGGCGCTCGGGAAGTCGTTCACCAACCGGGGCCGGAGGATCGAGGAGCAGGTCTTGCTGCTCCGCCTCTTGTGGACCGAGACCGCGGTCACCCACCGCGGGCGCTACGAGCAGGTGACGGCCGCCGGATTGGCTCCACCCCCCCGGCAGCGCCCGATCCCGATCTGGTTTGGTGGCGCGACCCCGGTGGCCCTGCGCCGTGCGGGCCGGCTGGCGGACGGCTGGTTCCCCCAGGCGGACCCCGGCCCCGCTCTGGATGAAGCCAAGGCTTTGGTCGCGCAGGGAGCCGTCGCGGCCGGCCGGGATCCGGATCGGCTGGGCATGGAGGGCATGGTCAGCTGGACAGAGGCTGGGGCCGGTCGGGTGCTCGAGGAGACGCTCCAATGGGAGCAGGCGGGCGCCACCCACGTCTCCATCAACACGATGCAGGCCGGCCTCGGCTCGGTGGCGGGCCACCTAGCGGCTCTGGCAGAGAGCGCTGAGGCTCTTGGCCTCCGTCCTGCCTGAGCGGACCGGCGCGGCGGTGGCCTGGCCGCCCCGTCGGCCCCCGATTCCACCCCGCCGATTGTGGACCTCGCCCTGGCTCGGGGAAACTGTGGGTCCAGCGCTCCTCAGCGCTCCAGGGACTCCTCCCATTCGCGATCGTTCGTTGGCTGCGCCGACCTCCGCGCCACCGGGGTGCCGGGCTCGGGACGGCTGCCACCTTCTCGCCTCTCGCCGGCACCATCGCCGTGTCGGGCCCAACTTCCGGCCCAGCTCGGGGGGGGCCGTATTTGGCAACAGGCCGCCGCAAACCGGCGGCACCGGACCCGCCGGCCGTTGGGACCGCTGCTCGTCCCAGTTGAAGTGGGTGCCAGAAGGGGGTCAAAGGAGGGGCCCCTGCGGCCCTCGCTCAGCTGGCGGCTCCCAAGCTTGATCGAGGGGATCCGCAGAGAGCCCGCGCTCCAGATCACGAGCGGTGACCGAGGCGTAGTGGTCGAGGGTCGTGGAGGGCCGGGAGTGCCCCAGCGTCCGGGAGACGATCTCCAGGGGGATCCCCGCCCTGAGCCATCTGACGCAGGCGGCGTGGCGCAGGTCATGGGGGCTGAGCAGGGGCAGCCCCGCCATCTTGCAGCACCCTGCAATCAGCTCCGGGGCCCTCCGGTCCGACAGCCGGCCCTGGCGGGAACGGAACAACGGGGAGCCCGCGGCCTCCCCCGCCCTCTCCTCCAGCTCCGCCTCCAGCCGCTGACGGATACCAGGGGTGAGCGGGATCGTGCGAGAGCCGGTCTTCCCCATCACGTGGAGGAGGCCCTCCTAGTACGAGTGGATGCTGCATGAGAGCAGCTCGGAGATCCTGGCCCCGGTTGCCAGCAGCAGCCACACCAACAGCTGGGACCTGGAGTCCGGGGCGCCTGCGATGAGCAGCAGAGACTGCTCCAGGGAGATCGCCGGCTCCGGATGATGGGACGGTAGAGGCTGGATGCGAATCCCGAATGCCAGACCCTCAGGCGATATCCTTGCCTGCTCGGTGAAGCGCAGGAACTGGCGCAGCAGCAAGAGCCGGTGGTGGCGGGTGGAGGCCGCGAGCTGCGCCAGGCTCGCCTGATAGCGGATGACCAGGGCCAGATCCACCGCCTCGCCCCGGGTCACCCCTCGCTCCTCGGCGAAGCGCACAAACGACCTCAGGACACCTTGATATTCCTTGCTGCTGCTGGCGCGCCCGGTGCTGCTCGCAAAGAGCTCGGCCGCTGCCGTCAGCGGCATCGCACCGCCGCTCACCTCTGCTACTGTCCCCCAGCTGGCGATCAGGGGGGCAACACAACCCGCAGCCGCCGAGGCGCGTTCCCGGTCGTGCCCTCGAGGGCGCGCCCAAGACCGGCCGGGGAGACCTCCTCCCCACCCTCGACCCCTTTGCCAACGGCCCACAGTCGGCCGCTGCGCACTCAAAGACGGCGCCGGCTTGGCCTGCGGGAGCCGCGGCGTGAGCCAGATACTCCACCGCCCCTGGCTAATCCCAGGTCACACCCGGGAGGCGGCGCAGCGCCGTCAGCGGTCGAGCGATGGCCCGCCTTCTTGCCAGCAGGCGCCAGGGGCCATCGGCGGCGCACCTGACAGTTCGACCGCAACCTCCAGAGGCTGGCCCAGCCAAGATGCTCTCGGTCCAGCTCCGGGGCGGCCGCGCCCAGCCCAGCTCCTCCGCAGCCGGTTCAGGAGGCACCCGATGACGGCAAACCGGCGTGGCCCGCCCCACCGTCAACTGGCGATGGCCCCAGGGGAGAGCCCGAGGGCAGTGCGGCTCAGCTGGAGCTGACAGTCAGGATCGCGGCGTTGTCGGCGGCTTCCCTCAGCCTGAGGTCGAAGACCACCATGTCTTCCAGATCCGCCCGGATCTCGAGGGCGTTGGCGAGGTGGAGCGCGCCGAGCAACCGGAGCCCGGAAGGCGGCGCCCGGACCGCCGCGAGGTCGGTCGCGACGCTGGGCAAAACCAGCCCCACCGTGTCCAGAGCGGCCGCAACCGGCTCGTCGGTGAGGCGGGCACCCGCCCGGGTCGCCGCGGTCAGCAGCAGTTGGGACGCCCGGCCGGGGCCATGAGCGGAGTACCGCTGGCGGATCGGCTTCGACTCCGGCTCCTTGATGATGGGCTTGAGGAGGGCGGGGGTGTCCGGCTGCCGGGCTTGCTCATTCGCCCACCGGCGCTGGCAGGTGCCGCGAGCCCGGGGCCGCTGCAGTTGCGCGACGAGTGAAGGCCCTCGTCCGAGTGCCCCTCGGCCGGGCCCCTACCTTCCCCCCCGCCCGGGACAGCGCGGAGGCCCGGCGGTGGCCGGCAGCCTTCTCAGGGCAGAGCTCCGCCAGCCCAGGCCCCAGACGGATGCCCGACTCCAGGACGGGTCAGCTCAGGGCTGGATCACGGGGAAACCAGCTGCGGCGGCGCCGGAGACAACGCGCCGGTCGTAGGTGACCCCCGCTTCCAGCTCCGGGCCGATCTCCCCTGCCGCAGCGAGATGGACCGCGTCGAGGGAGCGCAGGTCGACGGGTCCAAGCCGTCCCGCCAGCCCAAAGGTGGAGGCGGAGGGCAGGATCAGCGAGATGCTGTCGAGCAGCTCCTCGATGATCTCCGGTGCCACCTCTAGCCGCATGGCCGCCCGGTGCGCCTCCGTCGCGAGCAGCTGGGACGACCAGCAGGGCCGGTGCCGGGTAAACCACCGGCGCATGGCGGGCGAGCCCTCCTCTTGCACTGCGAGCTTGAGGAACGCCGAGGTCTCGATGTAGAAGGCCACGTCAGCCCTAAGAGCGAAGCTCGTCCAGGACTTCCTGGGTGGGCCGGGATGCCACCACCGGCTCTGGCAGGGGGCGGTTGGACCCACGTGCTGGTGTGACCCTGCCGGCCGCGATCAGGCTGGCGGTACCGGTCGCCAGTTGGGGCGGCGCCAGCACGGCCACCAACGGACCGCGATAGGTGATCCCGAGCGTCTCGCCTCGGCGGACCCTCCGCAGAGCGAAAGCGGCTCGCTGCTGCAGCTCCCGGATTCCAATTGTCTCCATGTCCGGCGAAAGTAGCACAAAGCTACTTGTCCCTAAGCCGTCACGCTCCAGATCCGCTGGTCCCCGGGGGAGCGGTGCCAGCCCATAGGCGAAGAGACCTGGCGGGGGTCGCCGAAGCGCTCTCTGAGGCTCGCCGGAAGCACCGGCTCGACAGCTACCAAGCGGGAGTGCGGACGGTCCATTCCGGCCCATGGTACGGCAGCCCTGCAATCGGGACCCGCCCCGCAGACCTCCAGGCCCGCGGCCTCGCCGAACCTGTTCAGGGGCCCTGAGCACCGTGCGCCAGCCCCGATAGCGCCCCGGGGAATGGCTCGCCTCCGCAAGCCGCCCGGGTGAATTCCGGCAACTGCTGCGTGCCGCCAGGCTCGGCCCACGGGTCTCGCAACGCTCCCTTGGGAATCACCATCAATCGCGGAAAGCGGCCCAACGGGCCCTGGCCGCTTCTCTTTATCTTTCGGCCACAGAGGTCATGAGTTAAACGCCGCCACCGCGCCGGCCGGGCCACCTCGCCGCCGACACGCTGCCGCGGCCGCCGTCATCGCGGCTTCGAGGTGGGCCTGCCAATTGAGGTTCTGGAGCTCAGCGCGCCTGTCTCGCGCCCTGACCAGAGGTCCGGCCTCGGCGGTCGCGCTCAGAATGAGGGCTGCTATGGCGGTGTCCCCGGCGCCGATCGTGTCCACCAACTCCGCGACGGATACGGCCGGCGCCTCGAACCAGCCGCCGGTCGCGGTCAAAATCGCGCCGCCCGCCACGCCCTTGGTGAAAAAGACCACCTTGGCACCAAGTTCGAGAATCCGCGCCACCGGGTAAGCGCCTTGGCGGTCGCCCATCGCCAGCAGATCCTCATCACTGACCTTGACTATGTCCGCAGAACCAAGAAGCGTTTCCAGCTGGGCCACCAGGCGCCCCCGATCGCGAACCAACGCCGGCCGGACGTTGGGGTCGAGCACCCGCCAGCCCGCGCTCTGCTCGAGCACACTGCGCAAATCATCCACCTGGGTTGCGGCTTCGTAATTGAAGGCATTGACGACCAGGACGTCCGCTCCGGCAGCCTGCCTTCGGGCGGCTTCGGAGAACTGGAAACTTGGATAGGTCGTGTCGCTGAACTCGTAGGCGGGTTCGCTACCCTCGAGATGAACTACGGCCTGAGCTGTCCGATCGGGAGCGGGCTCGGGGAGGAAGGCGATGTCCCGGCCGGCTAGAAGGCTACGAAAAGATGCCCCCACACCATCGCGTCCCACGGCGGCGATTAGGGTCGTCGCCATTCCATGGCTGGCCAACTCCACGGCCACATTCACGCCCGCACCCCCAAACGTGGGGAACTCTCCCTGCCTCGTAATGATGTCGTCGATCAGCGCGTTGCCCAGAATGGTGGCGGTGTTCGCGTGCTGATTCGGAGACATTGTCAGCTCGGACTTGACGTCCGGGCCCCCTGGCACCAGGACTCCTGATGTAGGGCCCGAATTTATAAGCCCTCGGGCGGCTGGTTGACGGAGTAGCGGAGCACCAGGTCAGTGCCTGGATAGCGGGTCTCGGTCAGGTTGAGCGGGTCGCAGAGAGCGGACAGGGCGCGGGTGCGGCGGGGAGCCGATAGGTGGTTGAGACGGATGCCGAGGCAATCACCGACGACCTCGAGGGTGCCGCTGGTCTTGAAAGCCTCGCGGAGCAGCGCCCGGCCTTCGTCCGCGGCTCGGCTGTAATGAGGGGCCAGTAGTCTGGCCAGGGCCGACTCCGCGTTGTACGCGCTCATGTGGACCCCGTGGGTAACCAGCTTGGACTCGGCGTCGAGCAGCTGGGTGCCCGGCGCCACCTCTTTGAGGGGGAGTCGGGATGGCGTGGCGGCCAGCTCCACCTCCAAGCCCTGGACCGCCTCCCGGGCGGCGAGCAGTTGCTGGCCGAGGTCGGCGTTGGCGATCTTGAAGCCGCGCATGGTCGGACGGCGCGCCTCGGGGTTGCCCTGGGCCGCCTGCCCATAGGCTGCTTCCGCCTCAGTGAGCCGCAAGCGGGCCCGGCGCAGCTTGCGGCGTAGCTGCGCCTTGGCAGGGTTGGGCACCGAGCGCTCCGGGTCGTCGTCGTGGGCCCGGTAGGAGTCGAGGGCATCCAGGCCGAAATGGCGGCGGCCATACCGGAAATAATTTTCTTCGCTCCAGCGGGAGAACATCCGGTAGGCGACCTCTACTGCCTCCAGGTCGAAGCGGCTGGTCAGGATCTGGATCTGGTGGTCATCTTTGCGGACGGTGACCTGGCGCACCAGGAAGGTCTTGGGGCGGCCCTTGGCTTTCGGCAACTTGAGCCGGACCTTGCGGTCAGTCAACTCGTACTCCTTGCGCGCCTCGCGATGGCCGACCATGACAAAGGCACTGGCCGGTTCCTTACGGGTTCTGCCCTTGCGGTAGGTGAGGAAGTGGAAGTTGGCTTGCTCCAGGTCCCAGAACAACTCGGGAGACCAGCCCCCGCGGTCGAAACAGATGGTGACCCGCCGGTCCCCCACCAGCTCGCGCATGTCCGGAAGCAGCGCCTTCAACTCTTTCACCAGCGACCGCCCGGGTTCTTGCATCACCACCAGCACCGGCTCGCCGTCGCCGTCACAGACCCAGTTCTCCTCGGTGGCCGGTCCGGCGGTGCGCAACCGGGTGATGTGAGTCTTGGACACCCGCCGCTTCCCAGAGTAGACCCGGGTGTGGCCATCAACATAGAGGATGCCCATGGCCACGCTCCGGGCCTTGGCGTGGTACTGAGCCAGCGCCTTGACGAACTCGCTGCCCAGGCCCCGGTCAGCCAGCTCCCGCAGCCGGCGGCGGATCGTCTTCACCTCCGGGGCTCGGTCCAGGGCCAACACCCGGCCCAGGTCCTGGGGCACGATCCGGGTGGCGCCCTCTGCCCGGGGCTCCCGCAAAAATGCCAGGAAAACCAGCATCAGGAGCACCGAGCGCAGCCCGTAGAAGCCGTTGTTCAGTTTCCCGTACACCGTTTGCGCCGCCTCCAGGAGGCCCGCTTCCGCCAACGCTGGCAGAGTCAGCAGAAGACCAAGCAGGGGTAGCTCCCTGCCCTGGGTGAACACTGGTGGTGCTTCCTCCAGCATCCCAGCGCGAGCCGCCGCCCGCTCTTCCCCTCTGGGTTCGGGCTGGGGCAACGTCGGGAGCTTCGCCGCCGGCGAGGGCGCCGGAGCCGCGGGGAGCTGGCTCAGAACTCGCCGCACCGTGGCCCGGCTCAGCCCGGAGCGCTCTGCGACCTGGCGTTCGCTCAGCCCTTGCGCCCGCAGGTCGCGGATCTCCAGGGCCCGCTCAGAAGTCAACTTGGACGGGCCCTTCGGGCCGGTGCGTTCACGCAGCAGCCCAGCCAACCCTTCCTCCCGGTAGTCCTTGCCCCAGCGTCGCACGGTGGCGGGAGTGGTGCCGAAGCCGGCCGCCACCTCCCGCTGGGTGGCCGCCTTCAGCTCGATCAGCTGCAGCGCGGCCAGCCGACGGGCCGGATCCTCTCCCGCAGTCCAGCACCCGTTGGCCCAGCCGTACAGGTAACA
Organism: bacterium; assembly: GCA_021802115.1. Next base: position 21,998 of record JAKABA010000019.1, read on the forward strand.
AACCCCTCCCTGCTCATCCTCCTGGATGCCCGCGGCGGCGCTAATCGGACGTGCCTCGGCGGGCAGCAAAGCGGTCTGGGGGAAAGTTGGGCGGCGCAGTCTCGTGGGCAAAGTGCAGACTCCCAGAATGTCCAATAAGCACTATTAATTATAGCCCGCGACAAGTACAAATGCAACCCCGCTCCACTTCAATTTCAGCCGGGCCTATGCCCCCGTGTCAGGAGGCCTGGGCACACGGTCCCACCGCGACCCTCCCACGGGCCACCCAGTCGGGGTGCCGGGAACAACTCGAACGCACCACCGTCGCGCGGAGTCACACCTACCACCTCGGCAACTGCGCCGGCGACCAGCGCCGGCTCCGCCCCCCGCATGACGGCAACGGCCCAAAGCTGATAACGGCGACCGTTCACCCCACCTCCCCTGCTGGGATCTTGCCACAGGTTGGGAGGTGGGTTGGCGCGGGCGACTTGGCAGACACCGCAGACGACCGCCGACGCCCATCTCGCGACAATCGCTCGAGCGGATTCACGATGGATGGACCTCAGCTCCCCAACGTCGGCAACCTCGCTAGCGGTGCTGACCTCTTCCGGCATGCGCAATTTAGCCACCCAATCCTTTCCGCAAACGGCTCAGCCACCCTAAGCCAGCAGCCTCCTGACCATCGCCAGCGGCACGACCGGTCCGGACTCTACCAAACGGGTCGCCGCGAAGTCCAGTTCGGGTCGCCGCCAAGTGCGGAGCGTCGCCTAACCAGCGGCGACTTTACCCCTCCTACTCACTGTGGACGCTTTGCCCCATCGCCGGCCCCGCACCAATCATGCCTGCCTGCAAATGGCGCCGCTCCGGCCAGCTGACCGCCGGGACCGGCGTGCGCGCACCGCCCCTTTCCGCCGCCCCCGCCACCGCTGGACCGATCAGAGCCGGCCGATGGAGTTCTTTCGTCACAGGCGCAAGGATGACCTACGCGTGCCCGTCCAACCCCGATCAGTGCCGCCCTCTGCCCCGGTCCCGATCCTGTAGGCCCTGCCTTGCTGCCGGGATCACACACGCCACCATCGCCCTACCCCGCATCGTCCCCAAGCGTCCGGAGCACGCCAATCGCCTCAGCGCCGCAGTGCGTCTGCAGTCCGCTACACCACTGGCCGACTGGTTATGCTAGAGACCAGCATGTGGGTGGCCAATCCAGGGGCCGGTGAGGCGGAGAGTTGGCTGCAATCGCCAACCCACCGCGCCTGGCTCGTCGCTCAGGCCACTCGTCTGCTCGGGTTCTTCATCCCCACGGTCGACGACGCCGGGCACTTTGTCGAGCTCGACGATCACGGGCTGCCGATGCCCACCGGCTGCCCGCCCGCAGCCGCCCCGCGGCAGCAACTGCTCACAGTCGCCCGCGCCGTGCACAGCTACGCCCTCGGGGAGATGCTGGGCATACCCGGATGTGAGCCGCTGGTGGCGAGGGGGCTGCGCACCCTCTGGGATCACCATCGCGACCCCGCCGCGGGGGGCTATTTCACCGCCGTGAACGGCCGGGACATCGTCGACGACTCCAAGTCAGCGTACGGACACGCCTTTGTCCTGCTCGCGGCAACCAGCGCCCTTGCCGCTGGCCACGCAGATGCCAACCAGCTCTTTGAAGACGTTCTCGCGGTCATCGACAGATACTTTTGGTCGGACACCGATGGCGCGGCACGCGAGGCCTTCACCCGCAACTGGGAAGAAATCGAACCCTACCGTGGTGCCAACAGCAACATGCACCTTTGCGAAAGCTTCCTGGCAGCTGGCGGCCAGCCCGGTCACTCCGAATTGGTCGCCCGGGCAACCCGCATCGTGGCCCTCCTCATCGACCAAAAGGCCCGCAGCCACGACTGGCTTCTGCCCGAACATTACGACGCCCAGTGGCGGCCTCTGTATGAATACAACACCAGCAAACGCAACGATGCATTTCGACCCTATGGGGTGACGGTGGGTCACCTCCTGGAGTGGTCACGACTCCTGCTGTCGCTGCGACTGGCCACCGGCGACAACTCCACGACCTTGCTTGACGGCGCCCAAAACCTCTTTCAGCAGGGTGTTACCGTCGGCTGGGACACCCTCCATACGGGCTTGGTTTACACCGTCGACTGGCATGGGCGCGCGGTCAACGATGACCATTACTGGTGGCCCGTAGCCGAAGGCATCGGGGCCAGTGCCTATCTCGCGCGAATTACCGGCGCGCCTCTCTACGAGGCATGGTATCAGCGCCTTTGGGACTATGCCGCGGAGTATCTCATCGACCGGGCGGAAGGGGGCTGGTATCCACAACTAAACGCTCAAAACCAACGCATAGTTCATCCTTGGTATGGCAAGCCCGACCTCTACCATGCCCTCCAAGCGTGTCTGCTCCCGTTTCTGCCGCTGGCACCGTCACTGGCCGCCGCCCTGCGCCCTGGCGAGCGGGTATGACTGTTGACGAGTGGCGGCTCGGCTAGCCGGTCGCCACTCGCGCCACCGCCATCACCGCCCCTTTGACAGCACCGGCATGCTGCCGAACGCTACCGTTCATCCGCTCGTTTTAGGGCCGCTCGCCAAAGTTCGGCCGGGGCCCCACCGCCTCGGCTTTAGGAGCCCTTCAGCCACCCTGGCCCGGCGTCGAACCTGCGTACCTGGGGTCGCGTTCAGAGCTCACTTCTCGCATCCACCTCACAACAGGTTCGAGTGCCGCGCCCGCAAGCCGCCGGCAGCATCCTCCATCGCCCCTGCCAGCGTCGCGACGACTCCGTCGAACACGAGCAAGGCGGCCTGTTCAAACAAACTGCCCCCCAACTGGGTCGACGGCTTGGCCGGTAGGTACACCACAAGGTCCGCCAAGTCCGCAGCCGGACTAGCGGGGCTGTACGTCACCGTGACCACGGTTGCCCCGACCCGCCTTGCCACCTCACCGTGTCCGACAGTCGTAGGAGTAGCCCCTGAGCCCGAAATCAGCACCAGGCCATCGCCCGCCCGCACCGCCGGAGCCGTTGCCTCCCCGACGAAGTGAGCCTTGCGCCCGAGGTGCATGAAGCGCATCGCCACCATGGCCGCCACCAGCCCAGAGCGCCCCTGACCCTCGAAGAACCACCGTAGACCGCTGTCTTCAAACACCTGCACCAGCGGCTCGACGTCCGCACTCTTTAGCTTGGCACTTAGGGCGCCAACCTCAACGAAGGCGGCCATCCATGGCCTCTCTGAGTCAACTGTGCCGAAATCCACTTAGCCGTCCTCCTAGGGTTCGCTGCCTGAGTGATCGCCGACCCCACCACGACGACATCAGGCGCTGCCGCCACCACGGCGGCAATTGTCTGCTCCCCAATACCCCCGGCGATCGCCACCCGGTAGCCGAGCTCGCGCATCGGAGCCACCTGGCTCACGACCTCATGGGCGGTCTCTCCGGCCAATCGGCGGTCGGTGGCTAGATGCAATCCGAGGTAGGCAAACCGGGGCGGGAATTCGTTGGGAGTAGTCGGCAGCCCGGCGGCGGCGATGGTGTCCGCGACCAAAAAACCGCCGAACTCCTCGGCCACCTGCGCCGCCGCCAGGCAGGTTGCCCGAGGCGCCACCGAGAGAACTGTAACCAAGCTCGCGCCCGCCCCAAAGAGCAGGCGCGCCTCGATCGCGCCCGCATCGACGGTCTTGGCATCTGCCAGAATCGGCCGACCCCCAGCCATTTCTCGAAGCGTGACCAGACCGCCGACCCCAAAGCGCTTCAACACGGGAGTTCCCAACTCGACAATATCTACAAATTCGGCTACCGCCGGCACCACGCCCAACGAGCCGGGGTCATCGATGGCCAACTGGAGCAGCACCTACGTCCTGCTCCCCCGCCGCCAGGTGGCGGCCAAGCACCGAGGGCCACCTTCGGCCCCCCGCCAACAAATGCCGCCATCAGCCACCATCATCATGTTGCCCGCCCCGTGATGGTCCTCGCCATGACCTCCGGCGCCCCTAACGTGCAAGTCAAAACGTCACGGCTCCCGTCACGTGGCATGCTCCTCGCTGCCTCCCTCGTCCAGCATCAAGCCCGCCGGCACGGTCCCAGCCCTGACCCGATGGCGGTAACCGAAGGTCTTACGCCGCTGCTGAACCTGGCTAACGTACACGGCCACGATCACAAGCGCACCCACGGCAACCACCTGCCAGTACGACTGCAGCCCCAGCTCAACAAAGCCGTTCTCCAGAACACTGATCAAGATGGCGCCAAGCCCGGCCCCAAGCACGGTGCCCTCACCGCCGGTGAGGGGAGCCCCTCCAATGACCACCGCCGCCACCCCCAGCAGCAGGGTGTTCTGGCCGGCAATAGGGGTCGCGGTTTGGAACTGGCTTGCCTTGAGAAAACCTGCGAACGCCGCCGCTACTCCGGCGAGGGCGTACACCCAGAGAATGACGCCATTAGGAGTGACCCCGGCCCGCACCAAAGCGTCCCGGTTGGCGCCCAGGGCGAATATATGGCGGCCCAAGGTAGTCATTCGCTCCACGAACAGGAACAAACACAAGACCACAATCCCAATGGCTACCAAAATGGGCAGAAACCCTACCAGGCTGCCGTTGCCGAGTTCGAACGAACTCGGCGGAAAGGAGGACAGGGGCTCCCCGCCGCTGATCAGGTCGGCGGCCCCGCCGAAGATGCCCAATGTCCCCAGGGTAACGATCAGGGGTTCAAGCTTCAGCTTCCCGATCACGAAGCCATTGAAAAGACCGCCCACCAATCCAACCGCCAGAGCCACCCCCAAACCCAGCAACATGAGTCCGATGTCGGTTCCGGTCTGCCCATGGTAGAGGCCTGACATGATCGCCCCGCCGCTCATTCCGCCCAGGCCCAGCATCGCCCCCACCGACAGATCGATTCCACCCGAGTAAATAGCCAGACTCTCCCCCATGGCCAACAGCGCCACCGGCACCGCCACAACCAAGATATTGTCCAGGCTGCCGACGGTGGCAAACCCCGGCGCGATTAGCGAGAACACCACGGACACCAATACCAGTACCGCTAGCAGCATCACCCAGGTGCTCCAGCGGCCAATGTCAAGCATCCTTGACATAAATCCGGCGCGCACCTTAATGCCCAGCCCCAGCCGTCACTGCACCTAATCCCACTTCTCTTACCCTCAACTCGCCGACCCAACCATGAAGCCGGTCAATTTCTCGACCGACGTCTCCTCGGGAAGGAACTTAGCCACCACATGGCCGGCCCGCATCACGATGATCCGGTTCGCCATCTGCAAAACTTGGGGCAGGTTGTGGCCGACCATGACTACGGTTCCGTCCTGTCGTACCGCTGAACGCAGGGTGTCGAAAAAGGCGGCCGTCTCGCGGGGCCCGAGGGCCGCGGTTGGCTCGTCAAGCAATAGAATCCGGGCCCCGAAATGAAGCGCCCGCGCCACCGCGACGGCCTGCCGTTGGCCACCGCTAAGCGTCCGCACTGCGGTCGCTGGATCTGGCATCTTGATCCTGATCTCGGCCAGCGCATTCCGTGCGACCGCCATCATAGCACGACGGTCAAGGATCTTAACGCCAAAATACGACTTGGTAAGCTCTCGGCCAAGGAAAATGTTGTCACAGATAGACATGGTCGGGGCTAGCGCCAAGTCTTGATAGAGCGACTCTATCCCCACCGCGCGCGCGTCTCGAGCGGTCTTCAGGTCCACCTCCTTGCCGTTGACGGCTATGCTGCCGCTGTCCGGCCGTACGACCCCGCTCAGGATTTTGAGCAACGTCGACTTGCCGGCGCCATTATCCCCGACGATGGCATTGAGCCCTGGCCCGAACTCGAAGTTGACGTTGTCCAGAGCTGCGACGGCCCCGTAATACTTCGTCAATCCAGTCCCCGTGACCGTACTGCCGACTGCCTGCGTCGCTTGCGACAAGTGCCACCTCCTTGCCCGATCAAGTACTGTCGGCCCGCCCTCCGGCCGGGCCTCTTGGAGCCCCTCACCCTGAGCGTAGCCATTCCCGCCCGGATAGGGGGGCGAGCCCCATTGGGGCCCGCCCCCGCCTCGCCTTGTCTCTCGTGCCCACTGATCCCGGTCCGCCAACCTTGGGACGGCGCCCTGCTCAGCTAGCTAATCCCCAACCCGTCCTCAACGCATCAAGGAGCGGTAGAACTGTAGGGCACATTAGCGTACTGCGGGTCACTTATATTGCTCGGCGTCAGCACGATGTCGCCCGGGTTCACACTCCGCACGATCTGTGACTTCTTTCCGGTGAGTGCGTCCACCGCGTACTTCATAGCCAGCTGCCCCACGTAGTAGGGCTTTTGCGCAACGAGGGCTTGCATGACTCCAGCCTTCAGCAGCGCGACCTCTTGAGGCTCGGCGTCGATGCCAACCACCTTGACCACCCCCGCCTTACCTAACGCCTTGACAGCCGTGCCAACTCCCTGGCTCGTGAACGAGTCGACGGCGAAGATGCCTGCCAAGCCCGGGTGCGACGACAGCAGGTCCGTGGCGATCGAGTCGGCCGTGGTGATTGAGTCGTGGCTAAACTGCTGGGGCAAGGTGGCCAACCCGCCTTGGGTCGCCGCAGTTACGAAACCCGCGGCACGGTGCAAATTCGAGGTCAACCCCGGGGTGGAGTCGATCACCCCCACGGTGCCTTTGCCTCCGAGCAGCTTCACCATTGCCTTACCGGCCGCCAATCCGAGATCCGTGTTGCCACTGGTAATGAACGACAGGGCATACTTGGTGTTGCTCATGTCCGCTTCGGACTCATTGATTATGATCACAGGAATCTTGGCTGCGGCGGCCGCTTTGAGCCCGGCTAGGAATGGGGGCAGATTGCCGTCGGCGGACAGCAGAATTGCATTCACCTTTTCCGAGATCAGGTCATTGAAGAGCGGAACCTGCTCCTCAGCATCGAACGTGGCGGGCGCGACTTCCTTCAAGGTTACGTGGTCGGCCGTGGCCTGAGCCAAGGCTCCCTTCCAAATGGAGAGAAAGTAGGGGTCGATGTTGTTGCCGTTGAGAAGCCCGACCGTGAAATGTTTCGCCGTCGGGGTTGTGCTGGTGCTGCCGCACCCGCTCACCAGCAGCAGCGGTACGGCGGCCGCTAAGGTCGCCAGAATTCCTAGCCTGCCCAGTCTCATGGTAGATCCTCCACGCAATTGGTCGACGTAATGGTGCCCACCGCTCGAGCCACTAACGAAATCGGGACGCCGCTTCGCGATGGAGTCCGTGGACGCGCCCCTGTGCGCACCGAGAGCGGCCGTCCACCGGCAACTCACTGCCGCAGGTTACGGTCTTCGCTCTTCACTCACCTCCTTTAGCGCCGCCTCGCGCAGTCCCGTCATGTAGCCGATGGCTTGCAGCCGCCCCAAGGCCGAGTACCCCGCGACATCGGCATGGTCGCCCTCCAAGGTCGGGGTGTGGTCCGAGCGAGCGGGTCCGTCAAAGCCGATGTCACGGTAGGCGCGCATGCACTCCAGCATGTCGGTCTGGCCCTCATCGTGGAAGGTCTCCACAAACGACTCCGGAGTCCCGCGCACGTCCCGAAAGTGAACAAAAGCGATCTTCTTGTCCCGACCAAAGTCGCGAATGACCTTGGGCACGTCGGAGGTCATCAGAGTGAAATTGCCCTGGCAAAAAGTGATCGCGTTGGCGGGACTCGGCACCAGTTCGATGAGACGCTCGAAGGCGGCGGGAGTCCGCATGATCCGGGCCACGCCTCGAATTGGGGAAAGCGGGGGATCGTCCGGATGCATGGCGAGGGTGACCCCGGCATCCTCGGCGACGGGGACAATCCGCTCCAAAAACGCACGCAAACTGTCCCACAAAGGCTGTTCGTCCACGGTGCCTTCGCGAGGCGGCGGGAGGCTCGCCTGAGTTTTGTAGTCGAAACTGGTCACCAGCGCGCCGCCCCGCCCCAGGGTCGTGCGCGAGGTGCGCATCCAACCCAACATGGCCGACCAGTTGTAACACCAGACCTTGATCCCCAGGGCCCCCATGCTCTTAATCAGAGTTTCCACTTGAGCCAACTCGTCGTCGCGCCCGGCGCCACCCAAGCGGATGCGGTCCATCGGGGGGTTGTCTTCGATCACGGTTAGCTTAAGTCCGGTGCTCTCAACCATTTCCTTGTACTGCTGAAGCGGAGCCAGGTCCCAGGGCAGATCAGAGCGGCTGCCCCGCCAGTCCATGCTGCCTCGAGGCAAAACGCCAACCGCATCCTCCACTCCGATTTGGCGAAAGATTTTCCACAGTGGCGTCGGCTGGGGCTCAACTAAAATCTCTGCGAATCTCACGGGATTGGTTCTCCAAAGTCAGGGCTCATGGTCTGATCCGATCGGAGCGGTCGCGCAACAAAATGGCCCAAGTACACTAACCTCATCTTGCCCGCCCACGGCATCACCCGGCCGCACGTACGTGGGCCTCGGGCTCTTCGAGGAACAGAGCCACGCTCCAGCCTTCGTCGGCGCTCAATTTGCGCAGATGAGCTAAGGCGGTCATCACGCTCTGGGGGCTGACGGGCGGGTCGGTACCAACCGCGCGGCCAAGTTCCGCGGCTACGTCAGCTACCCGCACCGGGCCGCGGCCGGCTCGGCGAAGCGCGGCTCGAATGCAGTCCGGGGCGGTGACCTCAGCGAACTTGATGCTGCGGGCGAGGAGTTCCAGGCCGGCTCGATGCGGCAGCGGCGGCAGGTGAGCCGGACACATTAGCTCGAAATCCACGGCTTCCAACCTACGCAAGCCAGCCAGGTAGTCGTCCACGTCGGCGTACATCGGCGCGAACACCGAGTGGCCGTGCGCTGCCGGAACGCCTTCACCCTGGACTCCATCTCCGGTGAAGAGCGCACCGCTCTGGGCATCGAGATATGCGCAGTGACCCCTGGTGTGGCCCCGGGTCTGGACGACGGTGAGCCGTCGCGAACCCACGTCCAGGGCCTCCCGATCGCGAAGAGGACGCTCAACCGCCACCGGCTCCCCGGCCAGCCCGGCCAGCACCGCACGCTCGGAATCGATCGCATACCCGGCGCTGAGCTGCAACCAGTATTCGCGCCACTGCCTATCAAAGCTCTCCACCCAGGCGACCTCGTCCAGGGGAGCGCCGATGGCCGCCCCGGTAGCCGCTTTGACCGCAAAGGCTCCCCCCATATGGTCAGGGTGACCATGGGTCACCAGCAGGAGCTCGATCTCCTGAGGCGCAAGATCAACCTCCCTCAGAGCCGGTGCCAGGGCCGCGTCGTAGGTGGTGGCCACGCCGCTGTCGACCAGAATGGCGCGGGTGCCCCGGATTAGATAGACCGTCAGCGGGCAATTTGCAACCTGAGGGTAATCGGTACTCAGCGCATACACCTGATCCGCAATCTGCGTGGCCAGCACTTTTGGAGACCTTCTACCCTTCGCCCGCATCACGGCCCTCGGGATAGGCGTCCCAGAGGTGGTGGTTGGGGGGGATCACCGACTGGCCTCCGTCCACCACCAAGACTTGGCCGGTGACGAAGTCCGATCGAGCTGAAAGCAGGTACTCCACAGCCCAGGCAACATCTTCGGTAGTTCCCCAGCGCCCGGTCGGACACAGCGCGTTGAGCGAGGCGCGCTGCTCAGACTGGTTGGAGGCCGCAGCCAGCAGCTGGTCATTCATCGGTGTGCTGATCACTCCGGGTGCGATCGCGTTGCAACGAATACCCCGTCCGGCATACTCGGCCGCCACCTGTCGGGTGAGGGAAATGATCGCCCCCTTGGTCGCCGCGTAGACGGCGAAGTGAGGGAACCCCAACAGCGCCTGAGTGGAGGTGATGTTGACGATACGCCCGCCTTCGCGAGCCAGCATCTGCCTCAGTGCCGCCTTGGTGCCCCACAAGACTCCGCCGAAGTTCACCGCCATGCCGCGGTCGCACTCGGACTGCGCGATGGCATCGGCCGATCCCACAATGTTGAAGCCCGCGTTATTGACCCAGAAACGCAGCGGTGCCAATTCGACCGCCAGCGCCGCCGCGCGCTCATGAACGGCCGGGTCCGCAACGTCGCCGATCAGGGGGAGAAACCGACCCGGGCCGTCCAGACGCTGTTCCGCCGCCGCCAGGCCCCCGGAGTCTACATCTACGCCCACCACCTGCACGCCGAGGCGCACTAGCATCTGCGCCACGGCCAGTCCGATGCCGCTCGCGGCACCGGTGACCACACAGCTGCTACCAGCCGCAAGGCCAGGCGGCCCGAATCGGCTCGCGTCGTGCTCAGCCATGAGCGGCCCCCTCAGGATTCGGATCGTTGGCACTCTCCATCGTCGCCGTCACCGTCCCGAAGACCCCGAAGTCCGCGGTTACGAGGTCGCCGGAGGCCACGAAGCAGTGGCCAGTACAGGTTCCGGTGCTCACCACCTCTCCTGCCTTCAGCGGGATCCGGTGATCAGAGGCCCAGTTCGCCATCCAGGTCAGGGACGTCAAGGGGTTGCCCATGGCGGCACTGCCCACTCCAGTTTTGACGATCTGCCCATTGAGACTGAGCTCGATGAAAGCGGTGTCCAACCCCTTGGCCTGCCAGTCGTCGATGGGACTGCCGCAAACCAGCACGCCGCCTCCGCCGTTATCGAGGCTTGGTCCAAAGTACCCACTGGCGCCGTACCAATCAAGGAAAACCATGTCGCCAATCTCCAACACCGGGAATGCTGACTCGACGGCACGGGCCACCTCCGCCTCGCAGTAGGGATGGACTCTTTCTGGGAGGTCTTCGGCGAGCTTGAAGGCGAACTCACACTCAACCTCTCGATAGTTGATGAAGAGATTGGCGGCGAGGGTCGCCGGGCTTGTGAAGACCCGTGACTTGTAAAGTCGACCCGGGGAGGGCGTGGGCATCCCCTCGATCGCCCTGATCTCTTCACTGGCTGCGCCTATCTTCCAGCCCGCCGTTGGCCAGCCCAGGCGCGCATCCAAGCCCAGCATCACGGCTATGACCGAGGACCAATCCCGGGTTTGCAGGTGAGCCGGCAGCTCCACCGCATGACGCCCGATCCGCCCGTCCGCGATCAGGTCGACCACTTCCCGAAGCTCAGCCTCGGACAGGGGTGAGGTGCGGGCGCAGGGTACGGCCCCGCCGGGCGGCGTCGGCCCGTGGATCGGCCGACCCACGGCGCCGATGGCCTGGTTTAGCATCGCGCCCGGACGCGCTGGCTCAGCGCTCACTTCAGCGCCCTGGCCAAGTGGCCAAGGGCCACGCACGGCCGAAAACCAAAAGGCTCGTCAATAAAGAAAGCCAGCTCCCGCCAATTGGACGCAAAAGCTGCCTCGGCAGAGCACTGGCGCCTCGCACGGCGCGCCACGATGGCGGCGTAGGCAAGCCGACGTGAGCCACCAAGCCCGAGCCGTTCAGCGACCGGCCCCGTGCTCACTGAACCGCGACCCGTCGGGCGGGACCAACGAGGTGGCCGCGGGGCAGAGTCGCCCCCAGAGCTGCCGAAAGTTCGTCAGCCGCTCTGAGCACGTGGGGGCCGAGGCTCAATGCCTGCTCCAACGTCATAAGGAAGCTCGGCGCGGACACGCTCACGGCTCCGACGACGGAATTATTGTGATCCTTGAAGGCCGCGCCGACGCAGCGGATGAGCTCTTCGTTCTCCTCGTCATCGATGGCGAAGCCCCGGGCCCGCACCGCGGCTACCTCCTTGCGCAAGGCGGCCACGTTGGTGAGCGTTCTTGGCGTCCGGGCCGTGAGCGGTAGCCGCTCCATGAGCGCTTCCCGGTCGGCATCGGGCAGGGCGGCCAGGATCGCCTTGCCCATGGCGGTACTGTGCAACTGTAGCGGCAGACCAACCTTGGAGACTGAGCGGTAGGGCCTGCTGCCATCAAGCTTCTCCACGTAGACGGCAGCTTCACCCACCAGCAGCGCGAGGTGAATGGTGTCACTGGTATGGCGGCGGAGGTCATCGAGAGCCGCGCTCGCGATCAGCGCGTAATCGCGGATCCCGTTAGCCATCCCTGCCACGACGAAGATCTTGGGCCCAGGCCCATAGTGGCCGTGGTCGCGGGCCGTCACATAGCCCCGCCGGACGAGGCCGCCAAGCACGCGATGTGTGCTCGACTTGGGGGCCTGCGCGCCGGCGGCGATTTCCGCCAGCGTCCCATCACTGCCCAGCTGCATCACGGCCTCCAATACGTCGAGGACTCGGTCGAGCGCTCCCGAGGGCAAATTCTGATCTCCACCTAAATTCCGCCCTACGGAATGCATGTTCAAGATGCGCTATTATTGTCCGACCTCGGCGCCCATGTCAATAGGGCCCGCACCGGGACCTGCTCGATCGAACACGAGGTGAATCTCGGCCCTAAAGTCAGCCCGCAACCAGGACCATTCCGCTTGACGGAATCCAAGTTCTGGTCTAGAGAGCATTGTGCTAGCCTTACCGCAGTCAGCTTTTTGGAGCAGCGGTAGTCAGATGAATCCCCCTCCCTTGGATCCCAGACCGGGCTTCGACCCACCGCTTGGACCAATGGGACCGGCGGCTTGGCACTGACGATGGCACGAGATGCGACCGCTGCAGAGGCGGGCGTGGTCAGCTTTGGCGAGTTGCTGCTGCGCTTGGCAGTCCCAGATCATGGCCGCCTCGATCATGCGATGCAACTGGATGTCCACTACGGCGGTGCGGAGTCAAACGTCGCCGTGGCTCTCGCGCAGATGGGGCTGCGCTCCCGGTTTGTGACCCGAGTCCCCGACAACGCGGTCGCCAAGGCTGGCCTCGCGATGATGGGTGCGCTGGGAGTCGACACCACACGGGTCACCTTGGGCGGGGACAGGTTGGGCATCTACTTTTTGGAGTCAGGAGTGGCTCAGCGCCCGTCGCGAGTGATTTACGACCGCGCCGGGTCGAGCATGGCCGCGATCGCGGCCGGTGACGTTGACTGGGCGGAGGTACTTCATGGCCAGCAGTGGCTGCATACCTCTGGGATCACGCCCGCGCTGTCGGAGTCCGCCGCCGCTGCCACCCTGGAGGCGGTCAAGGCCGCCAAGCGGGGCGGCCTCACGGTGTCAGTGGATCTCAACTATCGTCAACAGCTATGGCGATGGACGAGTTCTCCCACCGAGACCATGGCGGCGCTACTCGACCATACCGACGTCGTGTTCACCAATGAAGAGGACCTCGACAAGGTGTTCGGTATCAAGGTCCCTTCCCCCCTCACCGGCGGCGTAGCCTTGGACCCGGGGCGTTACTCAGGGCCGTGCGCGGAACTGCGGGATCGCTTCCCTGGCCTGCGGGCGGTGGCGGTCACGGTGCGGGAGTCGGTCTCCGCTAGCGACAACTACTGGTCGGCGGTGCTGAGCACCAAGGCCGGTTTCTTCAGCTCGCGTCGGTATCACATAATGCCGGTGCTGGACCGCGTCGGAGCTGGCGATGCGTTCGCGGCGGCAGCTATTCGGCAAATGATCTTGGAGACAGCTGACGCCAACGACGTAGTGGAGTTCGCCGCTGCCGCTGGCTGCCTCAAGCACTCCATTCGCGGCGACTGGAACCTGGTCAGCCTGGAGGACATCCACCGGCTGTCGGAGGGCGACGGGAGCGGTCGGATCCTACGTTAAAACGAGTTGATGGAGGACCTCGATGGGACGAGCGGGAGGTTTCACGGTCGAAAATGCGATTATCCAAGCTGGATTGGTTCCGCTCTTCTATCAACCGGACCCAGCAATCGTGATCGACGCCGTCGGCGCCTGCGTGACCGGCGGCGCTCGAGTGGTGGAGTTCACCGACCGCGGCCCGGGCGCCCACCAGGTCTTCAGCACTGCCATTGAGGCGCTGCGCCAACAGTCGGTGCCCGCCATGCTGGGAGTGGGCTCCATAGTCGACCCCGCGACTGCATCCCTGTACATCGCCAACGGGGCTGAATTCGTAGTCGGGCCCTACTTTCGACCCGATGTCGCGGCCCTGTGCCACCGACACGGGGTCCCTTACATTCCTGGCGCTGCCACCCCGTGGGAGATCGGCCAGGCCGAGGCGCATGGTGCCACCATCGTCAAGGTGTTCCCGGCTCGGCTGCTGAAGCCTCAATTCATTGCGGACGTTCTCGGTCCGTCGCCCCATTCCCGGCTGGTCCCCACCGGCGGCGTACCGGCGACCAGGGAGGGCGTGTCGGAATGGATCCGGGCAGGGGCCGTGGCCGTCGGCATCGGGAGTCAACTGGTGCCAAGTCACCCCACGCGTCCCACCGATCTGGATACCCTGGCCGAGCGTGTAGCGGAGGCAATTTCGTGGATCGCCGAAAGCCGCTCTGAGGCCGACCGGGAGAGGTTGGTCAGCTAGTGCCGTGCTCCGACTGCCAGATCGTGGCATGACCGCCATCGCCCCCCCCCTGGCGCTGGGATGCGCCTGTATCCCCGAGTGCCACGAGTGCCGGCGGACATTGCCTGGCTACAGCGCCAGCGAAGGTCGGGAGCCGGACCGCTGACGTGTGGTTGGGCATCGATCTGGGAACCTCGTCCGTCAAGGCGGTTCTCCTCGCTAACGACGGTACAGTTCGAACTCGGGTAAGGGTCGCTCTGCCTCCGGCGAGAGATGAGCGTGACGTCGGCGACTGGATCTCCGCCACCCTTGCCAGCCTCCGCTCCCTGGGATCCCTGACGCGAGATGTCGCCGGAGTGGGGTTGTCGGGACTGACCCCAACAGTGGTGTGCGTCGACGGATCGGGTCAGGCCGTGCGGCCGGCCCTGACCTGGAACGATCCTCGGGGTCAGGACGAGGCCCGGGCGCTGGAGGCTAAATTTGGGTCCAGTGAACGCCTGCTCGGATTCGACATGCCCTGGTCGGCGAGCTACCCTCCCGCCAAGCTGGCGTGGCTGGCTCGGCACGAGCCTGCAGTGGTCACGGCAACCCAAGCCGTTCTCCAGGTGAAGGACTACTTGGGCTTGAAGCTGACCAGCAATCTCATCTCCGACCCCTGGTCCAGCAAGGGCCTTTGCAATGTACTGACCGGAGCTCCGGCCCGTGAGGTGCTTGCGGCCTGCGGCTGGCACAAGGACATCGTCCCCGAGATCCGACCCGCGTGGGAGTCGCGAGGGATTGTCACCAATACAGCCGCGAGGCTATTTGGCCTGCCTGAGGGAGTTCCCGTTGCCGTGGGCTGGAGCGACGCGCTCGCGGGCTTTTTGGCGCTCGGCGCATTTCGCCAACCCAGTTCGGTGGTCATCCTGGGCACCTCGAACATCATTGGCGTGTCGCTGGCCGAACCGAGCCCCCCATGCCGTCCCGGGCTGCTGGACGTTCCTGCTCCCGTAGCCCCGCTCCGCCTGCTCTACGGACCAACCCAGAACGGAGGTTCCGCCCTGACTTGGATGGGCAGCTTGCTGGGGCTGAAGCCGACGGAAGTCCTCGCCAAAAGCCTGGACGCCAAGGGCACAGTCCCAATCTTCGTGCCCTACCTGTCTGGCGAGCGCACCCCGCTCTGGAATCCTGATGTCCGGGCGGCCTTTGCCAATGTTGGTGGGGACTCAGGGCCGGCTGAATTTTGCGCCGCAGTGGTGCGCGGCGTCGCGGCGAGCGCCCGTCATGTGTTGGACGCCACCAATGCCGCGCTCGGCCACTCGGTTGGCAGCTTGGTGGCGCTGGGGGGGTATGGAGCCGGCCACCCCGCCTGGCAGCGCGTTTTTGTGGAACAGCTGGACCGACCGATTACCACCGTCGACGACGACGTCTCCGTCGTGGGTGCGGCCATGCTGGCAGCCGCGGCCGCCGGCTCCCCCATCGATGACCTTCCCCAGGTCGCCGCCACCGGTCCGCTGTACCCCGCCCCAGGGCAAAGCGGCGTCGCCTGGCAGCGCACCTATCTTCGCCTCAGCCAACTAACCATCGATGAGGCGGGCTCGAACCACAGCGCACGGCTTTCCGGTGCTGACCACGACTCGCCCGGCCAGCAATACCCTGGTGGCGGCCCCCCTCGCGCCACCAGGGGTCTTGCCTAAATCGGCGCTACAGCGTGACGACAGGTACAAGAGAGGAGAATCCAAAATGCGCGCGTTAACGGTCATCGGTCCGGGCGAGGTCATCCTTGGCGATGCTCCAGCTGAAGACCTCGCTCCCGGAGAAGTAAGGGTTGGGGTAGGCGCCGTGGGGCTATGCGGTACCGACTTTGCCCTGGTGAGTGGCACGCTGGGCCTCAATTCGTACCCGGTGATCCCAGGGCATGAGGTGAGCGGCACCGTCCTCGAGACTCGGAGTCGGCTCCTGGACGTCGGGCAGAAGGTGATTCTCGATCCCTTGCTGAGTTGCGGCAAGTGTTGGGCCTGTGTGCAAGGAACGCCACAGTGCTGCGATGAAGTTGGCGTCGTGGGAGTGGCGGCCAACGGCGGGGCCCGCGACCAAGTGGTCCTCCCGGCTGAGCGGTGGGTTGCGGTTCCAGCCCAACTGGCGCTCGCCGATGCCGCACTCGTGGAGCCGGTGCATGTGGCGACCACGATATATCGAGCGGTCGCCGCTCAGACGCCGGCCAGCGTCCTGGTGATTGGGGCTGGTGCAATCGGCCTGATGCTCATGGGTCTGCTGCAGCACTGGCGGCCCAACTGCGCCGTTTTCGTCTCGGACTTGATGCCCGATCGGGTGCGGCGCGCGGGGGCCTGGGGAGCGCAGGACCTGGCCGCCCTGGGCGAGAAGCACGTGGATTGCGTGGTGGATGGAGTCGGCGTGGCAGCCTCGATCCAGGTCGCCGTGCGCTATGCGCGTCGCGGAGGCTCAATTGTGGTGTATGGGGTTCCAAAATCAGGTACCGCACTGCCCGAAGCGGATGAGATGTTTCGCCGGAACCTCAAGCTTCAATTTGTGCGCCTCTACGATCGCGACTTCAGCGCCGCCATCGGGGTTCTGAGCGACGGCATCCTATCTGCCGCTCAAGTGGTCGGCACCAAGCTCAGCCTGGAATCAGCGGCTCCGTTCCTGAACGGCCGGGCTTGGCAACAGCAGTCTCATTGGGGCAAAGCCCTGGTAATGGTCGGCAGCGAGGGGTCTCTTCATGAAGGCTGAGCCCACTCGGGACACGCCAGAAGCGCCGGTCGCCCCGGGACCGGTGCGGTCGCGGGTGGCCATCATCACGGGAGCTAGCCGGGGAATCGGCCGAGCCCTTGCCCTTGACCTCGCGGGCCACGATTACCGGGTCTGGCTTGTCGCCCGCAATCCCGATGCCTTGGCCAAAGTCGTGCAGGAGATCACGGAGGCGGGCGGCTCGGCCGACGCGGAGGCCTTTGATGTATGCGACGTCAGCCGAGCCGCCCGATTCGTCGCAGGAGTCAAGCAGCGCGCGGGACACCTGGACGCATTGGTTAACTGCGCGGGAATGAATCGGCGTGGCAGCTTGCTTTCGGTCACCTCGGAGGACTATGAGGCGGTGATGGGGGTGAATGTGAAGGCACTCCTGTTCCTAAGTCAGGCGGCCGTCCTCGCTATGGACCCGGGGGGCGCGATTCTCAACATTGCCTCCGTCAACTCCTTCACGGTCCTGCGCGGTGTCGGCATTTATGCTGCAAGCAAGGCGGCGGTGCTACAGCTCACCCGCGCCCTGGCCATCGACGCCGCCGATCGAGGAATTCGCGTCAATGCGATTGCCCCGGGCTTCATACGGACAGACTTCAATGCTGCACTTTGGGAAAATGACGAGCTGCGAGGGTGGGTTCTCGACGCGACGCCGGCCGGCCGTTTGGGCACGCCGGCGGATCTCCTCGGTGCGGTGCGATTTCTCTTGGGCCCCGAGAGCCAGTTCATCACCGGCACCTGCCTTGGAATCGACGGTGGCTTTTTGACCAGCCGGCTATGGCCACTCCGACCCGACACCCCTGCGGCCCAATCGGGCCAACCAGCGCCCACACGGTGAATCGCACTCCTGGGCAAGCCGCCTGCCGGCATTGCTGGCCCAGGGGTGACGTCGGCGCGCTCGACACTGACGCTTATCCGAACTTGACCTGGAGGTGCGCCTGCAAGCCCCTGCCTCCAAGGGTGGGCGGCCGAAGGGGCTGAGGGATGAGGTTCGCCCAGCCGCGGCTGGGCCGCCGTTACCATGGGTCGGGATTCTGGCAGTAGTTAGAGATGGGACGGCCCTCGCGGGTCGATTAGGTGGAGACGCGATGACCAAAGCAGACGAGCTCGGCGCTGCCTTCAAGTGGAGGTTCATCGGGCCACCGCGCGGCGGCAGGTCGGTCGCGGTGGCCGGGGATCCGACCGATCCAGCTGTCTTTTACTTTGGCTCCTGCGGGGGCGGGGTTTGGAAGACCAACGACGCCGGCAACAGCTGGCGCAACATCACCGACGGGCATCTGAACTCGGTCTCAGTGGGCGCCCTGGCGGTCGCCGCGTCCGATCCCCAGGTCATCTACGTCGGCACCAGCGAGGCCTGCCCCCGCAACGATGTGATCCAGGGAGACGGGGTCTACCGCTCCACCGATGGCGGCCGCAGCTGGCAACATCGTGGGCTCAGTGACACCCTGCACCTCGCCCGGGTGAGGGTCTCAC
>JAKABA010000163.1 GCA_021802115.1 bacterium
GGGAAGCACCGGCCAGCTGGCGCTCTACAACTCCGGCGGTTGGACCGACGCCATCGTCGACCTCTACGGGTATTTCCTCGCCCTCGACCCGCAGAGCAGCCCCCAGTACACCTACTGGTATCAGGCGAGTGGCGCGTCGGTATGGCAGCAGGCCGCCGCCAGCGCCGCCGGCCACTTCCTGCAGAGCTATGTGAGCAGCGATGGCGCGGTCATCCGCTACGACCAGGGCGGCGACGTCGTCAGCGAGGGACAGGCCTACGGCATGCTGATCGCGGAGCTGGCCGGACGGCCGGCGGTGACGCTCGAGATCTGGCAATGGACCCAGGCTCACCTGCTGCTGCCCGACGGCCTGCTGGCGTATCACGCCACCGCCGCCGGGGCCCTCCTCTCGACCCAGTCGGCCACCGACGCCGACACCCTGGCCGCCTACGCGCTGCTGCGATACCAGGGCGTGGACGCGGCCGCACTGCACACGGCCGGCGCCAGCATGGCAGCGGCGGTGCTCCGGTACGAGGCCGTGGCCGGCCCGCTGGGCGCACCGCTGCCCACCGCCGGCCCCTGGGCCAACGGGCCCCCGACCACGCTGGACCCCTCCTACTGGATGCCCGGGGTGTACCTGGCCCTGGCCAGGTACACCGGGGATCTGGTCTGGAATCGAGTCGCCGCCCAGGCGATCGCGCTGGTCTACGACCTGACGGCGGGCGGGGCCCAGCTCCCGCCGGACTGGGCGGAACTGCAGGGCGGCGCGGTCCAGCCGATTGCCGACCCGGGTGGTGGCGCGCCCATCCAGTACGGCCTGGATGCCGCCCGGGTCCCGGTGTTCCTGGCCGCCTCCTGCGCGGCCGGAGCCCGGCCGCTGGCGGCCCGCTGGTGGCAGGCCTACTTCGCCGCCGGCGGGGCCGAGGACTCCTCCATCGCGCTGACCACGACGGGCGCCGTGCTCAATCCCGACACCAACCCACTCCCCTACCTGGCGGCCGCGGCCACCGCATTCGCGGCCGGCGAGAGCGGGGCAGCCGACCAACTGCTGAGTGAGGCGCAGGCCGAGGGGCTGCAGTACCCCACCTACTACGGGGACGCCTGGCTGGCGCTGGGCCCAGCGCTGCTGGAGGGCCAGCTCGCCCCCTGCTGAGGGCGGCGGTCTCAGCCCACGCTGCGAAAGCCCTGGGGGACCGGCCCCTTCCAGGCCTCGGGATGGAATATCCGGGCCAGGATCTCAATCCCGTCGATCACCCGGGGACCGGGCCGGTTGAAGTACCAGGAGC
The DNA here is from genome assembly GCA_021802115.1 of bacterium. Next base: position 1,266 of record JAKABA010000163.1, read on the forward strand.
CGTCCACGGCGTATACGCGGCCGTCTTGGACCGCCGGCAGGGAGCCGTAGCCGGCGCGCTCGGCCAGCTGGCGGGCCTGCTCGCAGCTCTCCTCCAGGCGGAACCCGCAGGGCATGAGGAGCAGGACCTCTGGTGCCGCCGCCCTCACCTCCTCCCAGGAGACCTCTCGCGAGGGCCGCCCGGCGGTGCCCAGCACGTCGATGCCGCCGGCGACGTCGACCTGGTCCGGAACCCAGTGCCCGGCCACCATCAGCGGGTCGATCCACTCCAGGCAGACCACCCGGGGGCGATGCCCGCCCGACAGAGCTCCCCGAACCGCGTCGACCCTGGCCCAGAGGCTGCGCACCAGCTCCTTGGCGCGCTCCCTGGTGCCGGTCGCCTGGCCCACGTCCACGATGGTGCGCATCACGTCGGCCAGGTTGTTGGGCTCCAACGACAGGATCGCGGGGCGGCCCGGCAGCAGACGGGCGGCGTCGAGCACCTGGGGGTAGGCCACGGCGCAGACCGGGCACAGCTCCTGGGTGATGATGAGATCGGGATGGGCCCGGCTGAGCTCCTCCTGGTCCAGCCGGTAGAGGCTGCTGCCCTGGTGCAGCGCCGCCCGGACATGGCGGTCGATGTCGCCCGGACTGCGGCCGGCGTGCTCCAGTTCGCTGCGGGTCAACTTGGGTTTGTATTCGGCCTGAGGGGGGAAGTCGCACTCGTGAGTGACCCCGACCAGGCTCTGCCCCAGGCCGAGGCTGAAGCAGATCTCGGTGGCGCTGGGGAGCAGTGAGACTATCCGCATCAGTTGCTGGAGGTGGCAGCCGCAGCCTCGTCCTCGTCCGCCGAAGCCGGGACCTGGTCGAGGGCCAGCACCGGCACCGACTGCCGCTGGGCCCACTCCACCACCCGGTGCTCGTGGGAGAAGATGACGACCTGGGAGGTCTCGGACAGCTCCAACAGGGTGTCGAGCAGGGCGAAGCAGCGGCGGTCATCCGAGTTGACCGTGGGGTCGTCGAAGATCAGGGGAAGCTGCTCTCCGCGCGGGGACAGCGCCTGGGCCAGCACCATGCGCAGGCACACGTAGATCTGCTCCTGGGTCCCCTGGGAGAGGTTGTCCACCGGGATCTGGCGAGTGGAGTTGGCGGCCGCCACGTGCATGGAGAGGTCCTCCGGATTCACCCAGGCCTGGGCGTAGCGGCGGTGGGTCAGCTCCGGCAGCCGGTGCGCCAGCCCGTCGGCGAGGATCGGGGCCAGGCTGTTCTGGATCTCCGCCTCGGCCGCCTCCAGCTCCGTGATCGCGAGATTGACCGCCGCCTCCGCGTGCTCCATCCGCTCCACCACGGCTCTCCGTTCCGCCACCAGCTCCTCCAACTCCACCAGGTCACCCGCCTCCTTGAGCTGCTGGCGCAGGCTCCCCTCCTTGGGCAGCAGCTCGTCGCGCAGCCGGTCACGGTCGGAGCGGAGCCGGTCGTACTCCTCCCTGAGCTCCGCCGCAGACCTGCCCGGGCGGGGCTGGGGGCCCCTTCCCCGCGCACCCAGCTCCGCCCGCAGCTCCTGAGCCCGGCTGACCAGGCCGTGGAGCTCACGCCCGTTGAGCCGCTCCTCGCGACGCAGCTGGAGCTCCCCCCGGCGCCGCTCGGCCTCCACCGCCGCCTCCAGCTCCTGGGAGAGTTCGGCCAGGCGGGCCGCGATCTGCTGAGGGTCGGTCTCCTCGATGCCCACCCGCGCCGCCCGCGCCATCAGCTCACCTCGCGCCCGGTCGGCGGTCGCCCGCCAGGACGCCGCCTGCCGGAGGGCCTCCTGCAGCGGCGGGAGCTCGGCCGCCAGCTCCAGGAGCCGGGAGCCGTCGAAATGGGACAGTCCCAGCTCGGCGATCCGGCGCTGCGCCTTGGAGCGCTGGGCCAGCACCTCCTCCTGGGCCGCCACCACCTTCATCACCTCGGGATCCCGGCTGCGTCTGGCTCGGCGCATCTCGGCGACCGAGGTGAATCCCCCCACCGCCAGCAGGCGGCGCAGCCGCTGCTGCAGATAGAGGAAGCCGGCCGCCCCTGCCACCAGGACCACCACGCCACCCAGGAACTCCTCGACCGGAAGGGCCGCCCCCGTGGCGGTCACCGCCCTCACGATGAGCACCACCCCGATGATCCCGGCCGCCAGCGCCAGGAGGTCGGACGACCAGCGATGGAGCGCGACCTTGCGCCGGTCCAGCAGCTCCAGCCGGGCGCCGGCGCCGGCCTGGGCCGGCAGCGGTGGCACCGGGCGCTCGACCGCCTCTCCCAGGAACTGCAGCTCGCTGACCGAGAGCTCGGCCGCCAGCTTGGCCTTCGCCGGGTCGCCGGGGGTGAGCTCGGCGACCTTGGCCTCCGCCTCGGCCACCTGGGCCGCCAGCTGGTTGGCACCGGAGGCGGCGTCGCGGATCGCCTGGGGATCGGGGGGCATCTCCACGTCGGGGATCTGGCGCAGGGCCTGGTCGATCTCGGAGATTGCCAGCAGGTCCTGGTCCAGCTCGGCCATCTCCGCTGACTTCCAGAGCAGCTCCGACTCCTCGGCCGCCCTCTCGGCTTCCTCCAGGCGCTCCCGCAGCACCTCGAGCTGGGAGAGCTCCTCACCCAGGCGCTGGCGGATGTCCACGGCCATCGCCAACTGGTCGCGGGCGGTGGCGAGCTCCCTGACCGCCCTGTCCATGGGGCGCTCGCGGGAGCGCTCCCCGCGCAGGTTCTCCTGGCGCCACTTGCGCAGCAGCTCCAGGGCGGAGCGCACGCTGGTGTGGGCTCCGGAGGTGGAGATGGCGCGCTGCAGGTCCGCCTGCAGCGCGGGCCCGCTGATCTCCAGGATCTGGTCCTGCGCCACCGTCGAGATCGCCAGAAACGCCTCCCGGCTCATCCCCAGCATCACCGAGACATCCACGGTGCGGCCGCGGCGGAACTGGTCGGTCACATCCCCGCCGCGCACCTGGTCCAGCACCTGGGCGTTGTCGGGCTGGTCGAGGTCCCGGACGAACTGGTAGCGGCCCGATCCCAGCTCGACATCCGCCTCCAGCTTGAAGTTGCGGCCGCGCCACGGCTTGAACCGCCGCAGCACCTGTTCGGACTCCTTGGGCAGGCGGCCCCGGCTGGCCAGGTCCACCCCCACCAGGGCGACCCGCAGCGCGGTGTGGAGGGTGCTCTTGCCGGACTCGTTCGGACCGTAGATCACCGTGATCTTGGGGTCGAGGCTGAAGATCCCGCGCAGCGCGCCGAAGCGCTCCAGCTTCACCGAGTTGATCCTCACCGGTCCGCCCCTCCTCTCAGCTGAGCGGTCAAAGGAGCGCCGGCTCCTCTCCCAGGAGCGCGTTGAGACCCGCCAGCAGGGCCGCCTGCACGACCTCACTGTCGAAGTCGGGTCTCGCCATCAGCGCCCGCACGAACTGGCCGCGGGCGTCCGGCGCCTGGCGCAGGAAGTCCAGGTCGAGATGGGGCCGGCAGGCGACCACCAGGTCGATGGAGCGTTCGTCCTTGCGCAACCGCCCCAGCAGCTCGGTGGGATTGAGGCGCACCCCCTCCCCCAGCTCCCCGGTGAGGCGAACCCGGCAGGCCGCCAGCGGATCCTGGGGCAGCGCCTGCTCGACCCTGTCCAGGATGGAGTCGGAGTGCGAGCAGTCGGTGATGTCGACCTCCAGGTCGCACACCGAGAAGGTGGCCACCGGCACAATCTCCACCTGGGGCCGCTCCTGCGGGCGGTCGTCGTCGAAGACCGCTATCGCCGCCCCCCTGATCCCCTGCTCCCCGAAGGTGAGCGGCTCGGGATTCCCGGGGTAGGTGAGCCACTCCGTGACCCGGGGCGTGTGGAAGTGGCCGACCAGGGCGTATCGGAAGCCGGACCTGGAGATCTCCGTCTCGCTGAAGGGCGCATGGTCCTCCTTCCCCTCTCCCTGGAACCGCAGCTGGCCCTGTTCGGAGCCGTGGAACAGGGCGATGGCGGGTCCGCCCTTGGGCACCCTGAATGACCCCAGCAGGTTGCCGGTCCCCTTGGGCTTCAGGTGCGCGGCGCCGAAGATGCGCCAGCCGGCGACCAGCTTCTCGGAGAACTCGGAGGAGCTGAAGATGTGGACGTTGCCGGGCCAGCGCTCCCGAGCGTAGAGCGACCCGGGGTGCCAGTAATCATGGTTGCCGGGAGCTATGAGGACGGGGCATGCGGCCCGTTCCAGCTCCTCCTGCAGAAAGGCGGTGGTCTCCCGCTGCGAGCGCAGGTCCTCGTAGAGGTCGCCGCCGATGGTGAGGGCGTCGGCACCAATGTCCAGGGCGGTCTGCACCACCGCGTGCAGGGCCTGGCGGATGGCGGCGCGCCGCCGCCTGGCCGCGGGCAGCCCCAGACCGACGAAGGCGGCGTCCAGATGGACGTCGGCGCAGTGAACCAGACGCATGCGCGCAATATGCACCACTGAGCCGTCTTCGTGCTGAACGCCCAATTCGGAGGCCGCCAACTACACTCCCCTCATGGCTCCCATCCTTCCGCCCGGACCGGTGCCGCAGGCGGCCCGGGTCGTGCTCCGGCGGGTCAACCGGCGCGCTCCCACCTTCATCTCCAACCTGGTGAGGTCGCGGCTGATCGGCCACCAGGTCGAGGCGGGCCAGAGGATCCTGGTCTACCAGGTGGCCTTCACGGTTCCCGCGGGGTTGGTGGAGGTGACCTCCGCCACCGCGATCGAGTTCATCGACTGACCGACATGGGCGAGGCAGCGCTGGAGGTGGCCCGGCTCACCAGGCGATTCAGGAACGGCCGGGGGATCGGCCCGGTCGATCTCATGGTCGAGGGCGGTGAGGTGGTGGCTCTGCTCGGTCCCAACGGCAGCGGCAAGACCACCCTGCTGCGCTGCCTGGCGACCAGAAGCGCCCCGGACCAAGGCCGGGTGCAGTGGTTCGGCAGCGACGACCGCCGAGCCGCCAGGCGCCAGTTGGGGGTGGTCTTCGACGCCACCGCCCACGCCGACGAGCTGAGCGCGCGGGCCAACCTGGCGTTCTTCTCGGCGGCCCGGGGGGCAGCCGAAGATGGCTCCGAACCGCTTTTGCTGGAGGCAGAGCTGCTCGAGGTCGCCGACGAGCCGGTCTCCTCCTATTCATATGGGATGAGGCGGCGGTTGCTGCTGGCGGAGGCGCTGGTGGGATCCCCCCGGCTGCTGGTGCTGGACGAGCCCACCCTGGGGCTCGACGTCAGCGGGCGGCGGTGGCTCGCCCGGCTGCTGCGCGAACGCTCCCTGGCCGGGCTCGCGGCCTGCATCGCCACCAACGACACCGAGTTCGTGGAGCAGGTGGCGACCAGGGTCTGCTTCCTGGTCGAGGGCCGGCTGGTGCACGACGCCTCCCTGCCGGAGCTGCTGGCCTCACTCGGAGGGCTAAGAGAGATCCGCCTCAAGTCCAGGGCGCCGCTGCCACTGCGGGCGATGGCGGCGGTTGCCGGCGTCGAGGGAGTGGCGCCGACCGAGGCGGGAGCGACCGTGCTGGCCCGTCGGCGAGACGGCCTGCTGGCCGACCTGCTGGCGACCCTCGGGGACCTCGACCGCAGCCTGCTCGACCTCTCGGTGCGGGAGCCCGGGCTGGCGGACTGCTTCCTGCAGATCACGGGGCGGAGTCTCGATGCCTGAGCGGGTCGCGGTGGTGCCCGTCTCCACCAGGACCAGGGGTGGGGCGAGCCGCCGGAGCCCGCGCCAGCTGTGGCGGCTGGAGCTGCTGGGGACTCTCTCCAGGCGGCGGGCGCTGGCGATCAAGATGGGGTTCCCACTGCTGCTGGTGATCCCGCTGGCCGCCACCCACGCCCCCCAGTTCTTCGCCGGGATGCTGCTCACCGTCCTGATGGCGATGGTCGGCACCGTCGGCACCGGGGTCAGCGTCACCCGCTCGCGGGGGGCCGGGTGGCTGGACCGGCTGGCGGTCCTGCCGCTGCCGCCCTGGCGGGTCGCCCTGGAGATCTTCCTGGCCGGCTGGATCGTGGACTGCCTCCAGGCCACCCTCATCTTCGTGGTCTTGGAGGTGGCCCAGAGGCCCGATCCGGTGGTCATCGTGGCCACCTGGCTGGTGGCGCTGGCCACCCTCGCCTTCTCGGGGGCGATCGGGCTCGCGGTGGCGACCCTGACCGACAACGCGGGCGAGGCGATGCTCTTCCTGGCCGTGGTCCTGGCCCCCCTGCTCTTCCTGTCCGGGCTCTTCACCGGGGTCCCGGCGGAGGGTTTCCGCTACTGGGTCGCCCAGGTGCTGCCGTTCAGCTACCTGACCGACGGCTTCCAGCTGGTGCTGCACGGCAATCCGCCCTACGGCAGTTCCGCGACGCTCCTGCTCGCGGCGCCCGCGTTCCTGCTGGTGTCGCTGGGGGCGTGCGCCGCCCTGGGAAGGCCGCTGCTCTCCCGGGGCGCGTAGCCCGGGGCCCGGGTCGCACCCGAGTTCCGGGCAGGCGCGGCCACGGGAGGCCGCGGATCCCGGCCTCAGTGGCAGTTGGCGGCGGTGGAGGACATGAAGATCAGGATCACCGCCACCAGATTGAATGACGCGTGCAGCGCCATCCCCGGGTAGAGGGACCTGGTCTTCTCGTACACCAGCGCCAGGGCCACGCCCGCCACGAACAGCGAGGGCCCCAACAGCAGGATCGAGCCGCCCACCGACAGGGTGTGGGCCAGGGCGAAGATCACCGAGCTCACGATCACCGCCCAGGTGGTGCCCAGCCGTCCGCGCAGGCCCCCGAAGATGAAGCCCCGGAAGGTCAGCTCCTCCACGATCGGGGCGATGACGACGATCGCGATCACGCCCAGGTAGGCGTCCTGGCCGAAGCCCTGAGAGATGCTGCACCCCTGGGGGTTGGTCATCCCGTGGAGCAGCGGCGACAGCGCCGCGGAGATGAGACCGGTCAGGAACTGCAACGCCACCGCCAGCACGGGCATGAGCGGGAGGGTCCAGAAGGGCGGCCGCCGCAGCCCCAGCTGACGCCAGAGTGGACCACCGCCCCGGCTGGCGAAGAACAGGACCACCGCCAGCAACGCCCCGTAGAAAGCCAGGGTCGTGGCCAGGTTGTAGAACGGCAGGATCGACTTGGCGGAACGGCCGCTCAGACTGCCGATCACGCCGGCCTGACTGAGGGCGTCGGTGGCCACCGCCACCACGACTATCGCGACCAGGACGGCCGGGATCGCCACCACGATGCCCAGCACCACCTCGCGGACCGCCCAAGAGGTGCGCTCGGGTCCACCCTCTGGGGCCCGGCCGGCTACCTCAACGCTCAGGGCGCTTCCAGGTGGCCGGGACCGCCGGGCGGGAGACCCCCACTTCCTCCTCCACCTGCCCCGCCGGAGCGGACGGGGGCAGCGGCACCCCGCCGCCCGACCAGGTCATCGGTGGCGGCGCACCCTGGAGGGTCCAGCGTCCGGTGGGGGTTATCTGGCGGCGCCGCTCCCCCTCGTCCGCGGGATGCTGAGCCACGGGACGTGGGCCGGGGGCGGGCGTGAACCGCAACCAGAGAGCCGCCAGCCCACCCAGCAGCACCAGGTACACCAGGGTGAGCACCCACGAGGCCTCCAGGGTGCCGACCGCGGCCGCCGCCACCAGCTGCACCAGCAGACCCACCAGAACCGCTCCCCGGCCGGAGCTGAAGCG
>JAKABA010000020.1 GCA_021802115.1 bacterium
TGCGGGTGTTGGGGCGCTCCAGGCTCCCGCCACCATGGCCCGTAGGAGGGGCCGGATGATCCACCGCTGGCCTCCTGGGTTCACGCCGAGGCCAGCGAGCGGGGGTGGACCCCGCTGTTGGCCAGCTTGCGAAGGTTGTGGCAGAGCGCGTGCAGGATCCACTCGCCGGTAGCCCCCTGCAGACCGCGCAAACGGAGGTTCCCGGCGTGTTGTCGGACCTTCATCTGGCCAAAGGCGGGTTCAACGATGACTTTCCGACGGGCGTAGGCAGCCCTGCCCGGCTTGGTCCGCAGCCGACGTGCCATTCGTTGTGTAAGGGTGGCGTTCTTGGGAATGCGTCCGCGGGGTGTAGCCGCCACGACCTCGCCGTGCTTCAACCTGCCAGTGGCGATGAGAACGTCCACTGCCTCGCCATCCAAAGCGGTCAAGTTGGCTTCCGAGCAGTAGCCGGCGTCAGCCAGCAGCTGTCGCGGCATCGCCGATATCCCGGCCGCTGCCAGGGCCGCCTTGGTCTCCGCCATCATCGGCAGTAGCTGCTCGACGTCCCCGGCGCACTGGGTGACCTTGGTGGCCAGGATCACCTGACTGAGTTCGTCCACCACGGTTTGGGCGTTGTATCCGTACTGGAAGCTGCCATCACCCATCTTCATCATGCGCGACTCGGGATCGGTGAAATTCCGCTGCGCTCGAGGCGGAGGCACCGCCTTCGCGACCGCTCTCTCCACGGTCGCCTGGGTCTCTGGTTCGCTCTTGCCCTGCTTGGCACACCGCTCGGCGGCAGCGGCCGCCGCTTGCTGACGTGCCTCCTCCTCCAGCGCGGCCTTGGCCTCCTTCAGCTTGGCGATCCGGCTCTCGCGACGCCGCAGCTCCGCAGGGATCTCGTCGCCCCGATTCTGCTTCCCGTAGCGGCGGTCCTCGGCCTTGTCCTTCATCTCCGCCTCTACCATCAAGGCCCGCACCTGGGCCTGCAACTGCTGGAGGCGCGGATCGATGTGGTCGTAGCTCATCGCCTTGTGCCGTGATGCGGAGGCCCGCAGCTTGGTGCCATCCAAGGCCACCCGACCCAACTTCACCAGCCCGGCCATGGCGCACCCCGCCAGCACCTGGGTGAAGAGCCCTTCCAGCGCCTTCAGGTGGCGGCGGCGGAACCGTGCGATGGAGCGGAAGTCCGGCGCCTGGTTCGCCGCCAGGTAGCGGCACGCCACATCGTTGATGCAGCTCCGCTCCAGCGCCCGAGATGAGGTAACCCCTACCGAGTATCCGTACAGGAGCACCTTCAGCAGCATCCGCGGGTCGTACGGAGGCGCCCCGCCGGGTTCCTCGTAGCTCGCGTACAGATCGCTCAGGTCCAGCAATTCGTCGACCGCTTCCGAGATGAACCGCGCCACATGGTTCTGGGGCAGCCAGTCATCCAGGCTCGGAGGCAGCAGGAATCCCTGCGCCGGGTTATACGGGCGAAAGGTCTTGTTCTTGCCCGCAGGTACCAGGGGCGCCCGCTGCACATCCACCGAGTCGCCCATGTCGAAGAGCACGTCCGGGTCGTTGGAGGGTGTTGAGCTCATGTACAAATGTTCTCATCTTCACCCCGCCTGTGGGAAGGTTCTGACCCACGCTCCTAGCTGTCGCTGAATCTGGGCTCGCGCCGCTCCCTGAAGGCGCGCCACCCCTCCGCCGCATCCGCGGTCCCCATGGACTCCGCCTGGGCGGCAGTCTCAAAGGCCAGGGTGGCCTCGAAGCTCGCACCGGCTTCGGCCAGGTTCAGGGTGCGCTTCAGGTCGCGGACCACGGCACTTGGGAGAGCGGCGATATCCCGGGCCCACCGTTGGGCCTCCGGCTCGAGCTCCTCCGGGGGCACGAGCGCAGTCGCCAGGCCAACCTCCAGCGCCCGCTCGGAGGAGATGGGACGCCCTCGCAGCAAAATCTCCCGGGCGCTGGCGGTGCCGGCGATCCTGGTCAGCAGCCAGCTGCAACCCCCGCCGGGATGGATCCCCAACCGTAAGAACGGGGCCGCCAGGCGGGCCCCCTCAGCCAACAGCCGCAGGTCGCAGCTCAACGCAAGGTTCAGCCCGGCGCCGATGGCGGGACCGTTGACCGCGGCGATGGTCGGCACCTCCAGATCCCGGAGGTCCAGGAACGTGCGGTAGTAGTCGGCCAGCACTTGGCGGCGTTCCTGCGGCGTGGAGGCACCCTGGGTGAGGGTTCCGAGATCGGCGCCCGCGCAGAAGGCCGCCCCACGTCCGGTCACGATCACGACCCGAAGCCGTGGATCTGTGCTCGCCTTGGCCAGCTGCCCGCGCAGCTCCGCGGCCAGCTCCCCGGTCAGGGCGTTGCGCTGCTGTGGCCGGTCGAGGGTGAGGCGCAGGATTCCTGGGGTCAGGGTCTCGGCCACGACCCCCGCCCCGGCCGGCGCCGCGGTCTCATTCATACCTTGAGAATAGCGGCCGCGGCGCGGGGGGTGGGCTGGGTCCGCGAGCAGCCGTTCGCCCCGTGGAAAACCCCCTTTGCGGGGCCACCGCCGCTCCATAGAATCCCTCCAAGAGCGCCCGCGCTCGCACGGCCATCGGCTCCCCATGAGGTGACCAGCGTGAACCAGCCCGCCCCGTACCTGCACTGGGGCGTCCTCTTGATCTCGCTGCCCAACCTGGGCGTGATCCTCTTCATGATCCTGCTCTTCGTGCTGGCTCTCTTCCTGCCCTTCCCAGGCCGGCGCCGCCGCCGCCGGAGCTACGAGGAGCAAAGGCGTGACGACTGAGCCTGCCACCCCGCGGGAGGGGGGAGAAGAACCCGGCTCGGGCAGCTGGACCGTGGGGCTGCGCGGCTTCCTGGAGCGCGAGCTCCCGATGGAGCATCTGCTCCCGGATCAGGAGCCGGCGTACGTGGGCTCCTGGGTCTACGTGTTCGGGGTGGTCTCGATCGCCTCGCTGGTCCTGGTGGTCGCCAGCGGCGTGGTGCTGGCTTTCTTCGGTCCCCAGTGGTGGCATGTCTCCCCGCAGGGCCACTTCATGAACAGCATCCACTTCTGGTCGGTGCAGATGTTCTTCATCTTCATGGTCCTGCACCTCTGGGGCCAGTACTTCGCCCAGGGATGGCGGGACGGCCGCGCGGCCACCTGGATGGTGGGGGTGGTGATCTTCCTGATCGCGGTGGTGACCGCCTTCACCGGCTACATCTCGCAGCAGAACTTTGACTCCCAGTGGATCGCGGTCAATGCCAAGGACGCGGTCAACTCCACCGGCGCCGGCGCCTTCTTCAACGTCCTGAACTTCGGGCAGATGTACGGGCTGCACATCATCCTGTTCCCTCTGCTGGTGGTGGCCCTGGTCGCCTTCCATGTGCTGCTGGTCCGTCACCGGGGGGTGGTGAGGCCGCCCGAGGACCTCGCCTGATGGCCCGCTCGCGGCGCCTCTCCCAGCAGGAGTACTACCGGGGCGTGCCGACCGCGCCCTACGACCTCGTGAAGGAGATCTCGGTCGCGCTCGTCATCATGCTGGTGGTGGTGGTGGTGCTCGCCGCGGTCCTCTCCTCGCCCGACGCCCCGCCCGTCACCATCCAGAGCTGGGCCAAGGCCCAGCCACTGGATCTGCTGCAGACTGCCACCACGGAGGTGCAGGGGACCAGCTTCAGCGCCGATTACGGCCCTCCCTACGACACCGGCAATGGCGCGGTGCAGACCCTGGGGCCGCTGGAGCCCCAGGTCTGGGCCGGCATCCACCAGCCGGTGGACGCGGCCGAGGACGACGTGCTCTCTCCCCTGCGGCTGGCCAGCGTGGGTCGGCCGGCGTTGCACGCTGCGCTCTTGCGCTTCGAGCAGGCTCCCTCGGGGCAGCGCACCCTGTGGCTCAACGCGTACTCAGCCGCCCTGCAGCACGCCCGGGTCCGCTCCGGCTCGGTGCTGGTTCCGCCGGGGCCCTACGGACCCCTGAACACGATGATGCAGGGGCTGCTGGAGGACGCCCGCGCCGGCGCCCTGGACGCGCTGCTCATGCGAACCGGCCGCTTCTATGACACCAACTACACCGGTCCTCTGCTCTTCCTCGGTGACGGCACCTACTTCAGCGGCCTGGCCGCCCAGCAGAAGCTGAACGGTACTCAGTGGGGGATGATGAACGAGACGGGGAGGTACCCCGGGCAGTCGTGGCTGTGGCTCTACACCTTCTGGTACCAGATCCCCCCCTTCAACAACGCCTCCAACGCCGACCTGATGGTGGTGCTCATCATGGGGTTCCTCTCGACTCTGCTGGTGCTGGTGCCGTTCATTCCCGGGCTCCGCGACCTCCCCCGCTGGCTTCGCCTGCCGCGGCTGGTATGGCGGGAGCACTACCGTTTCCTGAAGGAGACAAGCCCGCCTCGGACTCCTCGCTGAGCGGGCGCGCCCGGGCCGATCGGCCATTGCTATACTCGCCCTCCGAGTCCCAGTGAGCGCGGCCGACCGCGAGGTGGAGAGTGGCTGACAGCACTTTGGTGCGCGCGGTGATTCTGGCGGCCGGTCGCGGGACCAGGATGGTCTCCTCGCGGTCCAAGCCCCTGCACCAGGTGGCCGGCCTGGCCATGATCGATCATGTCCTGCGGGCGGTCAGGGCGGTCACCGAGGAGCCTCCGATCGTGGTGGTGGGCGCCGATGACCACGAGCTGGCAGCCCATGTCGGTCGTGGGGCGGTGGTCGTGACCCAGCCGGCCCCCGACGGAACCGGGGGCGCAGTGCTGGCCGCCCGAGAGGCGCTGGCCGGGGCCGGGGCGGCGCTGGTGCTGCCGGCGGACATGCCGCTGCTGTCCGGGGAGACGCTCGTACGTTTGCTGGCCGCGTTCACCCAGGGCAACTCCGGTGCCGCCGTTCTGGTGGCCGAGGTCGAGGATCCCGCGTCCTATGGACGGGTGGAGCGTGACCCCTCCGGCCGGCTGTCCCGCGTGGTGGAGGCCGTGGATGATTCGGTCCGAGCCGAGAGGGCGGAGGTCAACTGCGGTGCCTACATCTTCAGGCTGCCTCAGCTCTGGGAGGCGCTGGCGGGCCTCAGCCGCGACAACGCCCAGGGGGAGCTGTACCTGAGCTGGGTGCCCCAGGCCATAGGCGGGGGCGCGGAGCTGGTGTCGCTGCGCGATCCGGAGGAGGCCCTCCAGGTCAACGACCGCGTCCAGCTGGCGGCGGCGGAGGCCGCCTGGCGGCGGCGCACTCTGCGGCGCCTCATGGCCCAGGGGGTGACGGTCGTGGACCCGGGCTCCACCTGGGTCGACTGCGACGTGCAGGTCGGGCAGGACTCGGTGCTGCACCCCGGGACGGTGCTGCGCGGCGCCACCGTGGTCGGGCGGCAGTGTGAGCTGGGTCCGTTCGCCGAGCTTGACAGCTGCCAGCTGGCCGATGGCTGCCGGGTGGGGCGGAGCGTGCTGCGCGGCTGTAAGCTGGAGCCGGGGGTGGATGTGGGGCCCTACAACCGGGTTCGTCCCGGCACCGTCCTCGGCCCCGGCAGCCACCTCGGGACCTTCACCGAGGTGGTCCGCAGCCGGATCGGCGCGGGCAGCCAGGTGCCGCATCTGAGCTACTTGGGGGACGCTGAACTGGGGGATGACGTGAACGTGGGCGCCGGCAGCATCACCGCCAACTGGGACGGCATCGCCAAGCGCCGCACCGTGATCGAGGACGGGGTGCGCCTGGGAAGTGACACCATCCTGGTGGCGCCCATCCGGGTGGGCGAGGGTGCCTACACCGCCGCCGGGTCGGTGTTGACCGGGGATGTGCCTCCGGGCGCGCTGGCGGTGTCCCGGGTGCCCCAGCGGAACCTGGAGGGATGGGTCGCGCGCCGGCGGCCGGGCGGCCGTCCGGTCGCCGAAGTGGCTGCGGAGGAGGAGGGTTGAGGGGGGCGGACGGACCGCTGATGCTGCTGTGCGGCACCGCCAATCCCGAGCTGGGCAAGAGGATCTCCGAAGAGGTGGGGGTGCCGCTGGCCCCCATGGAGATCACCCGCTTCGCCGATGGTGAGTTCGACGTGCGGATCGGTGAGTCGGTGCGCGGGCATGACGTCTTCGTGATCCAGCCCACCTGCCCGCCGGTGAACGACAACTACATGGAGCTGTTCGTGATCCTGGACGCGCTGCGGCGGGCCAGCGCCGCCCGGATCAACGCCGTGCTGCCCTACTACGGATACCAGCGCAAGGAGAAGAAGACCCGGGCGCGCGACCCCATCTCGGCGAAGCTGATGGCCAACTTCCTGCAGGTCGCGGGGGCGGAGCGGATGATCGTGCTGGACCTCCACGCCGAGGCCATCCAGGGCTTCTTCGACATCCCGGTCGATGCCCTGACCGCGAGCAAGATTCTCGCCGCTCACATCCGCAGCCGCCACGGGCGCCAGCCGATAGTTGTGGTCTCCCCCGACGTGGGGGGCACCGCCCGTGCCCGGGCGATCGCCCGGCTTCTGGAGTCGCCGCTGGCCATCATCGACAAGCGTCGTCCCCGCGACGACGACATCGAGGTGCTCAACGTCATCGGTGACGTCGAGGGCAGCACCTGCGTGGTGGTGGATGACCTGATCTCAACCGCCTCGACGCTGGTGGGGGCCGCGAATGCGCTCAAGCAGGAGGGGGCCAGGTCAGTGGACGTGCTGGCCACCCACGGGGTGTGGAGCGCCGGCTCGCTGCAGCGACTGGAGGATGCCTTCATCGACGAGGTGGTGGTGACCGACACGATTCCGCTGTCGGCTGAGGTGGCCCGCAGCCCCCGGGTGACCCAGGTGTCGGTGGCGCCGCTCATCGCGGAGGCCATCGTGCGGGTGCACGAGGGGCGCTCGGTGTCGGCCCTGTTCCGGTGAGATCGCGCGGCTGTTAGACTCGGGCCGAAGATGAGCTCTGGCTCACCCGCTGGTCGAATACGCGGGCACAGTGCTGGCGCCCTGAGCGGATGCGGCGGCTGCCTCGCCGCGGACCGCCCGGCCGCATCCCGTCTGTGGCGACGGCCGCCCAGACCTCGGCCGCCCGTCTTCGGTGAGGGGTGATGACGGTCTGGCTCATCGTCGTTCTGGTCGCGGCGCTCGTCCTGGCGGCGCTATCCGCGACCGCTGAGACCTCGCTCACCTCGGTGAGCCGGATCCGGGTCCGCGCTCGGGCGGAGGAGGGGGACGGGCGGGCCGCTCTGATCGAGCGATTGCACGCCAACCCCGGCGGCTACCTGGGGGCGATCCTGGTCACCAACACGCTCGCGCTGATGCTGGCCTCATCCTCGGCCACCCTGCTGGCGGCGAGCCGCTTCGGCACCGGGGCGGGCTTCTGGTCCGCGGTCGCGCTGGCGGTGCTGGTCATGCTCTTCTGTGAGATCGGGCCCAAGGCCTACGCGCTCCAGCACAACGAGCAGGTTGCCCGGGTGGTGGCTCCGGCGGTGGCGGCCGCCACCACGATCCTCGGGCCGCTGGTTGCGGTCCTCAGCTGGATCACCTCCGGCATCACGCGGCTGCTGCCCGGAGAGGGGGGGCGGGGAACCCCCTTCCTCACGGAGGAGGAGCTCAAGGCTCTGGTGTCGGCCAGCTCTGAGGAGGGGGTGGTCGAGGAGGAGGAGCGGGAGATGATCCACGGGGTCCTGGAGATGACTGACAAGCCCGTCCGCGAGGTGATGGTGCCCAGGGTGCAGATGGTGGCGCTCCCCAGCGACGCCTCGCTGGAGGAGGCTGTCCAGGTGGTGTTGGAGCATGGCCACAGCCGGATCCCGGTCTATGAGGAGACCGTGGACAACATCGTTGGGGTGGTCTATGCCAAGGACCTGCTGCGCGCCCGTGCCGGAGCCGGTCCGGCTCCCGCCGAGGTGCGCGAGCTCGCCCGTCCTGCCATGTTCGTCCCCGAGGCCAAGCACCTCGGAGAGCTGCTCCAGGAGATGCAGCTCGCCAAGGTGCACCTGGTCCTGGTGGTCGACGAGTACGGGGGTACCGCCGGTCTGGTCACCATCGAGGATGTCCTGGAGGAGATCGTCGGCCCGATCCGCGACGAATACGACCTCAGCGAGCAGGAGGAGATCCAGCTGATCGCCCCCAACCAGGCGCTGCTGTCCGCCTCCGCCAGCCTCGACGACGTCAACGAGCTGCTCCAGCTCCACTTGAAGGGGGAGGACTTCGACTCGGTGGGCGGTTTGGTGTACTCGCTGCTGGGCCGCATCCCGCGGGTCGGCGAGCAGGTGGACGCCGGCGACGGGATCACGATCACGGTCGAGTCAATCGACCGGCAGGCGATTCAGACCGTGCGCCTCAGCCGGGAGGAGCCGTTCGAGGTCGCGGCCGCGCCCGCCGACCCGCTGGGGAGCACCCCCGCCGGCACCGCCTGATCGAGGTGCCCACGCCCTTCACGGATGAGGGGATAGTGCTGCGCCGGCGCGCGTTCGGCGATGCCGACCGGATTCTGGTCGTTCTCACCAGGGACCACGGCAAGCTCAGCGTGCTGGCCAAGGGCCTCCGCCGGGCCAGGGCCCGCAATGCCGCGGGCATGGATCTGCTGGCGCGGAGCCGGCTGCAGCTGATCCCCGGCCGCAGCCTCGCTGTCTTGGCCCAGGCGAGGCCGCTGGGAGCCTCCCTGAGCGGTGCCGACCCGGTCCGATTGGCGTGTGCCTCCGTGCTGGCGGAGCTGGTCGACGCGACCGTCGAGGAGGGGCATCCCGAGCCCCGCGTGTATGAGATCCTGGCCGAGGCCTCCACCCGCATCGGCGTGGTCGCCGCCGACCCCCGTCTGGCGCTCTCCCTGGCGGCGTTCGCGCTCGCCGCCGCGGGCGGATACCAGCCGGAGCTGACCACCTGCGTCGCCTGCGGCCGGGAGTTGGAGAACCGGGACGGCACCTTCGTGGCCGCCCTGGGTGGGGTGGTCCAGGGTGAGTGCCAGGCGCGGGCCCCCGGCCTTCCCTGCGGGGCCGCCACCCTCAGGGTGCTGCGCCGGATGGCGGTCGCCGACGAGGCCACGGTGCTGAGGCTGCGCTGGCAGCCGAGCCTCCGGGACGAGGTGCAGGCGATCCTCATCGCCCACCTGGAGCACCATCTGGACCGCCCCATCAGGGCGGCCCGGGTGCTGGTCGAGCTCAGCTCTTGATCAGTGGGCCGGGGCTGGGCCCGCGGCCACCAGCAGGTCCAGGCGGTGATGCCAGCGATCGTAGAAGCGGCGGAAGTTCAGCCGCGAGAGGCGGTCCCGCTCATCCGGATCGGTTTCCTCCCAGCCGCGATGCTCATGCATCAGGACCGGGAGATCCGGCACGCGCAGCTGGCGCAGCCCCTGCGCCCGCAGCTGCAGGCAGAGATTGAAGTCCAGCATGCGGTAGAAGCGGAAGCGCTCGTCGAGCAGTCCCAGCTCGGTGAAGCGATGACGTGCCAGCGCCAGGCAGTACCCGTCGATGGCGTCGACCAGCTCCTGATCGGTGTCGAAGAACTCGCGCATGTCGGCGCTGCGCGCACCCCACCTCCCGACCGCCCCCACCTCCGGGTCGGCGAGCGCCCGCACGATCGGTCCGAAGGCGTCGCCGGTGAGCTCCACCCCGGTGTCCAGGATCAGGACGACCCGCCCACGTGCCGCCCGGATGGTGACGTTGCGGGCGGCCGCCTCTCCGAGGCGGTGGTCGGCGAAGAAGGTTGTGAGGTGCGGCAGCTGTCCCGAGGCCTCCTCCAGAACCGCGCGGCATCCCGCTGGGGCATCGTTGTCGACCACCAGGACCTCGACCTTGTGGCCGTGGAGGTGCCGCCCGATGGAGGCCAGGCACCGGCCGAGGTCCTCCGGGTGACCCTGGGTCACGATGCTGACGCTGACCTCGAAGAGGTCGGGCTCGCGGCGCTGGTCCGGCACCTCCAGCGGTGACGAGATGGTGCCCCGGCGCAGGTCCGAGGCGGTGGCGACCCGGTAGCTGGTGGCTTGGTGGCCGTCTTCGGGGACAACCCTCATGCCTACCAGCCGGTGTCGCTCGGCGTCGGCTGCGCCGAAGTCGCGGTTCGCGCGGAGCCGCTCCCGGGCGGTCGCGACCGAGACCCACGGCCCGGGCGCGGGCTCCGGAGCGGGTTCACGATCGAGCCCCACCCCCAGCAGCCGGTCCGCCAGGCGCAGGCCCAGTGACCTGGTGGCGGTTCCGATCCCCGAGTCCCGCGCGAATTGAAAGAGCTCGGACACGGCGGCCGGCAGGTCGAGATCGTCCTCCAGCGCCTCCCGCACCCGTCCGTAGAGGGCACCTGCGACATCCTCATCAGCGCCGACGACTTCGCGGGAGCCCACCCGGCGCAGCCGCTGCAGCCCCTGCTCGGCCGCCGCCAGGGAGGCCAGGGTGAAGTTCAGGCGGGTCCGGTAGCGCACGGAGGCGCAGAGCAGGCGGAAGGCCAGGGGGTCGAACCCCCGGTCCCGCAGATCCTCAACGGTGTACACGTTGCCTGAGGACTTGGCCATCTTGATCCCGTCCGCGAGCAGGTGCTGGCCGTGGACCCACAGCCGTACGAACTGCTGCCCGGTCGCGGCCTGGCTCTGGGCGCGCTCGTCCTCGTGGTGGGGGAAGATGTTGTCCACCCCGCCGGTGTGGATGTCGATCTGCTCGCCGAGGTAGGCCATCGACATCGCCGAGCATTCGATGTGCCAGCCGGGAAAGCCGCTGCCCCAGGGGCTTTCCCAGACCATCAGCTGGCGCCCGGGATCGGCCTTCCTCCACAGGGTGAAGTCGGCGGGATGGCGCTTGGCGGGGTCGGGTTCCGCGCCCACCCCCACCTGCAGCTGCTCCATGGAGTTGCGCGACAGCTCGCCGTAGGCAGGGTAGCTGGCGGTGTCAAAGTAGACCGTCCCATCCACCTCGTAGGCCACCCCGCGCTCTAGGAGACGGCCGATCAGCTGGAGCATCTGGGGGACGTGGTCGGTGGCCCGGGGGAAGTGGTCGGCCGGCTCGATCCCCATCGCCAGCTCCGCCTGGTGGAATTCATCCTCGAACTGCCCGGCGATCTCCCTGGGGGTGCGTCCGGCGGCCAGGGCTGCGGCTATGACCTTGTCCCCGCCGCGTTCGGCCATCTCCTGGCGCATGTGACCGACGTCGGTGATGTTCTTGACGTGGAGCACCTCCCAGCCCTGGGCCCGGGCGATGCGCTTGATCCAGTCCGCCAGCAGATAGGTGCGCAGGTTGCCGATGTGCACCGACCGGTAGACCGTGGGCCCGCAGCTGTAGATGGTGAGGCGGTCTGGCCGCAGCGGCCTCACCGGCACCACCTGCCGGGAGAGCGTGTCATACAGCTGGAGCACCAGTCGATGCTATCAGTGCCCTGGATCCACCTCCGCATCGGCCTCTCGAACGCCTCCGAAGCTCGGCCGGAGGCCCGGCGCCGGCCGTGGCAGGCGGCCCCTGATGCTGGTGGTTTCAACCGGCGCAGGGCCGGAGGGCGCGCCCGATAGAATGACCGGGTTCTTGGGAGTTCGGGTTCCCCAGCCGGGGAGCCTCGGGAGGTCTGGATGGCGGAGCTGGCGCAAACCCGGCTGGAGACCCTGGTCTCACTGTGCAAGCGGCGCGGCTTTGTGTTCCAGAGCAGCGAGATCTACGGCGGCATCAACGCCGTCTATGACTTCGGGCCCCTGGGGGTGCTTCTTCGTCGCCGGATCCGGGACCTCTGGTGGCGCGAGATGGTGGAGCTGCGCGACGACGTGGAGGGGATCGAGGCAGCGATCCTCATGAACCCATTGGTCTGGCAGGCCTCCGGGCATCTCTCCAACTTCAGCGACCCCATGGTGGACTGCCTGGGGGAGTGCCATCAGCGCTGGCGGGCGGATCATCTGGAGGGGGATCGCTGCCCCAACTGCGGGGGGCCGCTCAGCAGCCCGCGCCAGTTCAACCTCATGTTCAAGACCTTCATCGGGCCGGTGGAGGACGAGGGGTCGGTGGTATACCTGCGCCCCGAGACGGCGCAGGGGATGTTCGTGAACTTCAAGAACGTCCTGGGCAGCTCCCGGCAGAGGGTGCCCTTCGGGATCGCCCAGATCGGCCGCAGCTTTCGCAATGAGATCTCGACCGGGAACTTCATCTTCCGGCTGCGGGAGCTGGAGATGATGGAGATGGAGTGGTTCACCGAGCCCGACGATGACGCGCGGTGGTTCGAGTACTGGTGCGAGCAGCGGATGGAGTGGCACCGCCGGCTCGGCATCCGTCCGGAGAATCTGCGCCTGCGTCCGCATGGGGAGAACGAGAAGGCGCACTATGCGCTCGCCTCCTCGGACATCGAGTACCGGTATCCCTGGGGCTGGGGGGAGCTGGAGGGTATCGCCCGGCGCGGCGATTACGACCTCAGGCGCCACCAGGAGGCGAGTGGCAAGGACCTTCAGTACACGGACCCCATCACGGGAAGGCGGTTTTTGCCCTATGTGGTGGAGCCGGCGGTGGGGGTGGACCGGATCCTGCTGGCGGTGCTGCTGGACGCCTACTCGGAGGAGATCGTCAAGGGGGAGGTGAGGGTGGTGCTCCACCTCAGCCCGGCGGTGGCCCCCTACCAGGTGGCGGTGCTTCCCCTCTCCAAGAAGGAGGAGCTGTCGGCGGTGGCCAGACCGCTTGAGCAAGAACTCCGGACACGATTCGCCACCGAGTACGACGACACCGGTTCAATTGGGAAGCGCTACCGCCGGCAGGACGAGATCGGGACTCCCCTGGCGATCACGGTGGACTTCCAGACCCTGGAGGACCATGCCGCCACCATCCGGGAGCGCGACAGCATGGAGCAGATCCGGGTGCCGCTGGACCAGCTGGCGGCCGCCTGTGAGGAGCGGCTCCGGTGACCGCTCGAGCACCTTCTGGGCCGGCCGCCCGCGGCACTGGGACCCGGCTGAGACCGGGAGGCCGGCGTGGCAGATAGGGCCGTGCTGGTGACCGGCGCCTCGCGCGGGATCGGCCGCGCGACCGCGCTTGCCTTCGCCGAAATCGGCGACCGGGTGGCGATCCACCACCGCGACTCCGAGGAACTGGCCCGGCAGCTGCTGGCCGAGCTTCCCGGGGCCGGGCATGTGGTCGTGCGTGGTGACCTCTCCGACCCTGTTCAGGCTAGGCGACTGGTGGAGGCGGCGGCCTCCCAGCTTGGGGGCCTGGAGGTCCTGGTGAACAACGCGGGGGTGAGCCTGCTGCACGACATCACCGAGATGGACTTTGAGGAGTGGCGGAATGCCTTCGACCGGACCGTGGCGGTGAACCTGAGCGGGGCCGCCTACGTGACCTACTTTGCGGTCCGCCACATGCTCGGTCGGGGTGGCGCCATCGTCAACGTCTCCTCTCGGGGCGCGTTCCGTGGAGAACCGGGCCAGCCGGGTTACGGGGCCAGCAAGGCGGCCCTGAACGCCTTCGGGCAGTCCCTGGCGGTTGCCCTCGCCCCGCACGGGATCTCGGTCTCCACGGTCGCTCCCGGCTGGGTCCGGACCGACATGTCGAATGAGGAGTTGAAACGGCCGCGGGGTTCCGAGATCCTGGCCCAGAGCCCGTTCCATCGGATCGCGGAGCCCCAGGAGGTGGCTGCCGCCATCGTGTTCCTGGCTTCGGATCAGGCGCGGTTCGCCAGCGGCTCAATCCTCGATGTGAACGGCGCCTCCTACCTGCGCACCTGAGGCGCCCGGATTCAGGACGCCAACCACCTTCTCAAGCGGGACCGCACGTCCCCGCTCTGGCTCGGCGCTTCGCCAGCTCCGACCGCCTCGGTGATGTAGTCGGTGTCCTTGAGTTGATGACCGGTGAGGATCGCCACCACATCCGCGTCCTTGGCAATCTCGCCCCGGCTGCGCAGCTGGCGGATGCCCGCCACCGCGGTCGCCGACGCGGGCTCACAGCCGATGCCCTCGCCGGCCAGCTGGTGCTTGGCCTCTTTGATCTCGCGCTCCGAGACCGCGGCGGTCAGACCGTGGCTCATCTCCAGCACGCGTCTGGCCCGACGCCAGTTGGCCGGCCGCCCGATCCGAATCGCGGTGGCACGGGTCGTCGGGCGGGGCTCATCCTCGAGCTCGGCCGCTTGATCGCGCCACATCCGGTGGAAGGGGCTCGCGCCCTCCGCCTGGACGACCAGGATGCGGGGCATGCGGTCCAGCCAGCCCAGGTCGCGGAGCTCTCGCAGCCCCTTCCCCAGCGCCGAGCAGTTGCCCAGGTTGCCGCCGGGCAGGGAGATGAGGTCGGGGGCCCGCCATTGACGCTGCTCCAGGATCTCCAGGCCGGCTGTCTTCTGGCCCTCGATCCGCAGGGGGTTCACCGAGTTCACCAGGTAGAGGCCGAACTCGGGGGCCAGCTCCCGCAGGGTGGAGAACGCCTGGTCGAACGTCTCTCCCGCCTCCAGGATGAGGCATCCGAAGTCCAGCGCCTGAGCCAGCTTGGCCGGCGACACGGCTCCCCGGGGCACGAACACCACCGAGCGCAGCCCCGCGCGGCTGGCGTAGGCGGCCATCGAGGAGGACGTGTTCCCGGTGGAGGCGCAGGCGACCACCGTCCGTCCCAGGCGCTTCGCCTCCGAGATGGTGACGGTCATGCCCAGGTCCTTGAACGATCCCGTCGGGTTGGCTCCGAGGTGCTTCACGCTGAGCCTGGCGACTCCCACCCACGCCGCCGTGGCGCCGACCTCAGGCATCGGCGTGCCGCCCTCGCCCAGGGTCACCAGGGCGGAGGTATCGAAGTCCGGGAGCAGCTCGCGAAATCTCCACACCCCGCTGCGGTCCGGGGCGCCACCGGAGGTTAGCCGGGAGCGCCAGAGCGCACGCCAGTCCGACTCCGGTTGGAGGTCGTAGACGAACTCCAACAACCCGCCACAGGCCGAGCAGGCGCTGGTCGCCGAGTCACGCAGGGCGGCCCGACCACAGCCCGGCTCGCCGCACCGCAGGAGAGCGGCGCTCACCTCGTCTCCCCATGGCCAAGCCGGCCGCGGCCGGGGAGATCCGACCAGCCCCTCGCCCGGGCTGGGAGCCGTTGGGCGCGGGGCCGCCCCCTCTGGCGGTCGGGCCGAAGGTGGTAGGACAATGGGCCAAGGTTATCGGGTCGGGAGGGTGCCGGCCCATCCCCACCCCGGTCGCTGGGCTCCGGCCAGCCCGGGCATTACTTGCCGCGGCCCGCGGCCGCGCCGGGCCGCCCTCAGGAGGTTTCGCCAGTGTCCGTGGTCGACGATCTGCTCGCTCGCAACCGCCAGTTCGCCAGCTCCTTCTCCCAGGGCGGATCGTCGGCCAGCCCCCGTCTGCGGCTGGCCGTGGTGGCCTGCATGGACGCCCGCATGGACGTCTTTGCCATCCTGGGCCTGGAAGTGGGGGACGCGCAGGTGATCCGCAACGCGGGGGGGATGGTGAGCGACGACGTGCTGCGATCCCTGGTGGTGTCCCAGTGGGTGTCCGGGACCGAGGAGATCGTCCTGCTGCACCACACCGATTGCGGCATGACCAAGTTCGACGAGGGTCAGCTCACCGCCGAGGTCGCAGCTCATGCCGGCGGCCCCCTCCGGTATCGACTCAGGGCGTTTCCGGACCCCGAGGCTGACCTGCTCAGCTCAGTGGTTGGGCTGAGGAACGCGCCGGAGCTGCGCCACCGCGACCGGATCCGAGGCTTCCTCTACGATGTGAAAAGCGGTGGGTTGCGCGAGGTCGGCTGAGGCTGGCCCGCGAGCTTGGGTGAGACGGCGTCACCGAGAAAGGGTGTGCCCGCTCAGCGTTCTTCTGGTGCCCGCCCATCCCGGGCGCCGCCTCCCGTTTCTGGGACGGCGTTCCCAAGGTGCAGCCGGAGGACAGCTGCACCGTCGCGTGGATCCATTGGACGGGCTCGCAGAGCACTGGGCGGTGCACCTCGAGGGCAGGACAGAGCGTGTAACATGAGGGGGCGCACAAGTTCATACGCTGGGGTGCCTGAGGGCTGAAACAAGGGAATCCGGTGCAAGCCGGAGCGGTCCCGCCACTGTAACCAGCAGCTACCTCGCGGCTCTGACGTGCCAGGCAGAGCCGCGGTGCTGGAAGCCAGATACCTGTCCCAGCCGTTTCGGGAGATGGGTCTCTACCACCCGGGTCCAGGGGGCGGGCTGGTTTGAGGACCTTCTCCTCACCCGAGGAGGTGATTTTGGAGCCCGAGCAGTTGGCCGAGAGGCGGGCCGCCAAGGCGCGTCGGCGAGGCCTGCTCCTGGTCTTCACCGGGAACGGCAAGGGGAAGACGACCGCCGCTTTCGGGCTGGCGTTGCGGGCCTCCGGTAACCGGATGCCTGTGAAGGTGGTCCAGTTCATCAAGGGGGCCTGGAAGACGGGGGAGCGCGAGGCAATTGCTGCTCACCTACCGGGCATCACGGTGGAGGTAGGGGGCAAGGGCTTCACCATCGAACGCCTGCGCAATCCACGAGTCCCGGTGCCTGAGCACCAAGCCGCCGCGGAGGCGGCATTCGCGATGGCCAGGGTCGCGGTCACCTGCGGGGATTACCGGATGGTGATTTTAGATGAAGTCCTGGGCGCGATTAAGGCAGGTCTGGTCAGTGAGCCGGCCCTGTTGGAGCTGGCACAGTCCCGCCCGCCCGGCCAGCATCTGGTGCTGACGGGTCGGGCCGCCAGCCCGGCGGTGATCGCGGCCGCTGACATGGTGACCGAAATGGTCGAGATCAAGCATCACTATGCGGCCGGAATCCCGGCCCAGCGAGGGATCGAGTTTTGAGCCGTCTGGTGCTGATCAGCACCGCGGATACTGACCTCCTGACGCTGGCTAAGGCGAGCCAGCGTCTCCCGCCAGATTTCGGCGACGTGGTGCTTCTCAACCCCGCCCGGCTGACTGCCAAAGATGTTGATCAATTGGTGACAGACCTACCGCATACCTGGGCAGTCGGCTGTCGGCTGCTGGGGGGCCGACGGGCTTTCCCGACGGGGTTCGACCGCCTTCGCCTTGCCTGCGTCAGCGCCGGAGTCGCCTTCATGGCCTGGACCGGGGAGCGCGGCCAGGACCCGGAACTTGAGGCTGCCAGCAGCGTGGCCGGGGCGACGATGGCGCGTGCTGCTGAGTACTGGGAGCAGGGCGGCGTTGAGAATGCCTACAACCTGCTTCTGCACGTTAGCGCCGGCGTTCGGGGTACGCGCTGGCCCCCGGCTCCCCCGCAGGTGATGCCTTCGCATGGGATTTACCGCGATGGCGCTGCGATCGGGCTTGCTGAGTGGCAGTCCCACCGCCGCCCGGGACGCCCGGTCGTGGCTGTGGCCTTCTACCGTTCCCACTGGATCAGTGGGAACGCCGACTTCGTCGATCGCCTCGTTGCGGCTCTTGACGCTGCCGGGGCTGAGCCCCTCCCGTTCTTCGCCTATTCTCTGCGAGACGGCGGTGCTCATGGCCTGCCTGCTGCGGTTGCCGATTGTCTCTTTGCAGGCAACCGCCTGGTGGCCGACTGTCTGATCATGACCCTGAGCTTCTCCGTGGCGCACGTGCTGGTCGACGGAGCCACGGTGGCGGATGACTGGTCGGCGGTGTGGATGGACCGTTTGGGGATCCCCGTGTTGCAGGGCCCGATGTCCACCGGCACCAGGGCAACTTGGCACACCAGCTCCGCCGGTCTGAGTCCAATCGACGTGGCCATGCAGGTGGCGCTCCCAGAATTCGACGGGCGCATCACCGGGCCGGTCTTCTGCTTCAAGGAGGAGATCAACGGAACCGTCGCCTACGTGGCCGATAGCGAACGGACCGAGGCACTGGCGCGCCTGGCGGTCAGTTGGGCGCGACTTCGCAGCAAGGCAAATTTCGAAAAGCGGCTGGCGATTGTGCTGAGCAGCTACCCCACCAAGAATGCCCGCATCGGCAATGCCGTGGGGTTGGACACCCCTGCTTCGGCGCTGGTGCTGCTGCGGGATCTCGCCCGCGCTGGGTATGACGTCGGTGGCCTGCCCGATACCGGTGATGACCTCATCCAGGACCTGATCCAAGCCGGCGCGTACGATCGGGAGTACCTGACCCGGGAGCAGATGGTGGGTGCCGCCGCTCAGCAATCATTTAACTCTTACGGCGTAGCATACGGTGATCTGGCGCCATCCCTTCGGGCACGCATCGAGGCCGCCTGGGGCGCAGCGCCGGGTGAGGTCTACACCGATGGGGAGACCATCTATTTTGCGGGACTTCGCTTCGGCAAAGTGATGCTGTGCATCCAACCGCCGCGTGGCTTTGGCGAAAACCCGATTGCTATCTACCACGACCCCACACTAGCCCCGACGCATCAGTACACCGCTTTTTACCGGTGGCTGGAACGGGAGTTCCAGGCCGACGCGTTGGTCCATCTTGGCAAGCACGGCACTCTGGAGTGGCTTCCAGGCAAGGCCCTGGGGCTCAGCGCGGAGTGCTTCCCGGAAGCCCTGCTCGGGGCGGTTCCCCTCTTTTATCCGTTCGTGGTCAACGATCCTGGCGAGGGGGTGCAGGCCAAGCGTAGAGCGCATGCGGTCATCATCGATCACCTGATTCCCCCGATGACCCGCGCTGACGCCTACGGCGACGTTGTCAAGTTGGAACAGCTCATGGACGAGTACTACCAGATGCAAACTCTCGACCCCACTAAGTTGGGGCGCATCCAAGAGCTGATTTGGGAGTGCGTACAAGCGGCCAACCTGCACCGCGATCTGGGCCTTGAGGAAGCACCGGCGGACTTCAGCGACTTCCTATTGCATCTCGACGGCTACGTGTGTGAGCTCAAGGACGCCCAGATTCGGGGCGGCCTGCACGTCCTCGGAGAGCCTCCGGAAGGGGAGGTTCTAGTCGATCTCCTGGTCGAGATGACGCGCCGCACCAATGAGGGCCGGCCGGGACTCAGGCCGGCCCTGGCTGCGGTCCTGGGCTTGCCGGACGAGGTAGGGGCGGGTCACGGCGCCTCCCTGGACGAGCTTCACGGTCGAACTCGCACCTTGGTGGCGCGCGCGCTCCTCCAGGGTCCAGAGCGGGCCCTGAAGGAGGCGGGGGTTCCTGCCGCGGGGCCCGTGCTGGATGCCCTGACCTACGCGGTCAAGTCTCTGGCCCCGCGCCTGGCGAGCACGACCAACGAGTTGACCAATCTCATGGCGGGTTTGGACGGCCACTTCGTCCCAGCGGGCCCCAGTGGAGCACCGACGAGAGGCATGGCCCACGTTCTGCCCACGGGCCGCAACTTCTACTCCGTAGACCCCAAGACCCTGCCCTCGCCCACTGCCTACGAGGTGGGGACTGCACTGGCGGAGGCCACGCTGAGGCGGTACCGTGAGGAGCAGGGGCAATTCCCAGAGACCGTGGGACTGGTGGTCTGGGGCACCGCCGCCATGCGCACCCATGGGGATGACGTGGCGGAGGTGCTCAACCTGTTGGGCGTCCGGCCCCGCTGGGACGGCGACAACCGTCGTGTGGCCGGACTCGAGGTCATCTCGCCAGATGAGCTGGGTCGGCCCCGGATCGATGTGGTGCTCCGGATCTCCGGATTTTTTCGGGATGCCTTCCCGAATCTGGTCCATCTCGTGGACGACGCGATCCAGATGGTGGCGCGGCTCGACGAGCCCGACGATGTCAACTTCGTAGCCAAGCACTTCCGTGCGGAAGTCGGCCGCAAGCAGGCGGCGGGGATCCGGGCGGCTAGCGCCACGCGGACCGCCCTGTTCCGCATCTTCGGCAGCGCCCCCGGATCCTACGGCGCCGGAATCCTGCCCTTGATCGACGAGGGGAACTGGTCCGAGGTGGCGGATCTGGCCCGTGCCTACGAGGCTTGGGGAGCCTTTGCCTACGGTCGCGAAGAATATGGAACCGATGCAGTTCCCGAGTTCCGAGACCGCTTTGCGAGCATTTCAGTAGCGCTGAAGAACCAGGACAACCGCGAGCACGACATCCTGGACTCCGACGACTACCTGCAGTACCACGGTGGGATGATCGCCACCGTCCGTGCGCTCAGCGGCCGTTCGCCGCAACAGTATCACGGCGACAGCGCCGACCCGGGACGGGTCAGGGTGCGTGCCCTCCAGGAGGAACTGCGCAAGGTTTTCCGCACGCGGGCGGTGAATCCTAAGTGGATCCGTGGGATGATGCGGCACGGCTACAAGGGCGCTTTCGAAATGGCGGCAACGATGGACTACCTGTTCGGCTACGACGCGACCAGTGACGTGGCCGAGGACTGGATGTACGAGGAAGTCGCCCGTCGTTACACCCTCGACCCCGGAGTTCAGGAGTTCATGCGGGAGAAGAACCCGTGGGCGCTGATGAGCATCCTACGGCGCCTCTTCGAGGCGGCCGACCGAGGTATGTGGGAGCAGCCGCCGCCCGAGGTTCTGGAGCGTTTGGGGCAGTTGGAGTGGGAGCTCGACGCGTACCTGGAGGAGTGGCGCAGCCGACCGCTGGTTCGCCCGACGACGGCCGCCTCCGATGGAAGTGAGGCGGCGGGTTCTCGGTGAACCAGGTTGCATCGCAGGGCCGAGTGTATCTGGTGGGCGCGGGCCCGGGTGATCCGGGGCTCCTCACCGTGCGAGCGCTCTCGATTCTGGAGTCCGCGGACCAGGTCTACTACGACCAGCTGGTCACCCCCGAGATCCTCTCCCTCGCTCGACCGGGGTGTGAAATGGTGAACGTTGGTCATCGCGCCGGCTACACCGCGCGAAACCTAGTGGCCGTCGCACAACGCATGGCGGAGGCGGCGCGCCGTGGGTTGCTGGTGGCCAGGCTGAAGGGGGGCGATCCGTTCCTTCTGGGGCGCGGGGGCGAGGAGGTCCAGGCCCTGGTGCAGGCGGGAGTCGGTGTCGAAGTAGTGCCGGGCGTGAGCTCCGCTATTGCCGGTCCTGCCGCGGCTGGAATTCCGGTGACCCACCGCGGGGTGGCGGCTTCGGTGGCTGTCGTCTCGGGCCATCGGTGTGACGAGGAAGGCGGCATTGACTGGAGCCGGCTGCACGCCGACACCGTGGTGGTGTTGATGGCCAGCAAGCGGCTCCAACGCATCGCCTCGGCGATGACCGCCGCGGGGTGGTCGCCGGAGACGCCGGCGGCGGTGATCATGGCAGCGACCACTGCTCGGCAGCGACAAGTCATGGCCCCACTGTGCCGGATCGCGGCCGCCGCAGCGGCGGCGATGATGGAGGCCCCCGCACTCTTGGTGGTGGGGGAGGTCGTCGCCGTAGGCGCGGGGAGCGGCAGCGGGGGTGCTGCTCCCGAGTCGGGGTTCTCAGGCTCATGACCGTCCTGGTGTTGATGGGGCATGGCAGTCCGGACTTCGCCGGACAGCGGGAGTTACTGGCGCTGCGGGCACGGCTAGCCGCGCGGCTGCCGTTCGAGGTGCGCTTGGGCGTGTCGGAATTTTCGGGACCGGGCGTGCCGGACCTGGAGTCGGCCTTTACCGGGCTGTCGCCTCGTACGCTGGTGGTGGCCCAGCCGCTGCTCCTCTTCAGCGGCGGCCACTGGCGTGATGACATTCCTCCTCGGGCGCGGCGGATGGCGCTGGACCTTGACTTGGACCTTTGTCTCGGTCGACCGATCGGAGACGATCCGGTGTTGATCGGACTCGTCGAATCGAGGCTGCGCGCGGTCGGCGCCGCAGGCAGAGACGCCCTTTTGTTCGTGGGACGGGGCAGTGCGGACGCTCGAGCCAGGACCCAGACGCAGCAGGTGGCGGCGGAGCTCGCCCGTAGGCTTGGAATCGTGCATGAGGTCTGTTATGCGGGTATCAGCCATCCTGACGTGGCCGAGGGCATGGCGCTCGTCGGCCGGCGCCACCCGAGCAGAATCCTGGTGGTTCCATACCTGCTCCATGCCGGAGCTTTGCTCCACCGCGTGCAGGACCTGGCCAGTCAGAGCTCTGTGGGCTGCCCGGCCCTGGTCTCAGCTCACATCGGCAACAGCGAGCCACTGGTGGACATGCTGGTCCACCGGGCCATGGCGATGCGGGACAGGGTGCCGGCGGTGATTGGGCTTTGACCGTTCCGGTTTTGGTGATCGGCTCCACTCAGAGCGGCGCCGGCAAGACCACTGCGACCATGGCTCTCATCGCCGGCCTCCGCGGTCGCGGCCTCAAGGTCCAGCCGTTCAAGGTGGGCCCCGACTATCTGGACCCCTCACTGCTCACGTGGGTGGCGGGCCGCACCTGCCGGAACCTTGACGCCTGGATGCTGGGGGAGCAGCAACTGCTGGAGCTCTTTCAGCGGGCCGCGCGTGGAGCTGACATCGCTGTGGTGGAGGGGGTGATGGGGCTCTTTGACGACAGGGTTGGCGGTGGCGGCGGCGCCAGCACCGCCGCGGTCGCGCGTGCTCTGGGCGCTCCGGTGGTGCTCGTACTAGACGCCAGCTCCTCGTCGCAGACGGTCGGAGCCGTGGCGGCGGGCATGAGCGCGGCGCCCGGGGTCAAGTTGGCCGGCGTGGTGCTCAATCGAGTGGCCAGCGATCGTCATCTGCAGGGGTGCTCCGAGGGGCTCAGGGCATGGGGGGTACCGTGCCTGGGTTGGCTGGCCCGGGACGACCGCCTTGCCCGGCCGGACCGCTATCTGGGGCTCGTTTCAGCTGCCGAGTCTCTGCCGCCGCGGACGTTCCGGGGCCGCCTTACCGCAGCCGCCGAACGTCTGGACCTCTCTTCGATGTTGCGGCGAGCCCAGCCGGCCACCAGCCCCGCAGAGGGGCCGCTCCTATTTCCTGCCGAACCCCTCCCCAAGCGGGTGCGGATCGCTCTCGCCAGGGACCAAGCTTTCCACTTCTACTATCACGACGCGCTGGATCTGTTGGATGCGTGGGGCGCCGAATTGGTGCCGTTCTCACCGCTCACTGATGCGGCGGTCCCGGCCGACGTCGATGCGATCTACATTGGTGGCGGTTACCCAGAATTGTTCGCAGAACAGCTCAGCGCCAATGAGAGCATGCGGCGCTCGCTGCGTGCGAACTATCGGCGCGGGGCGTTGGTCTACGGGGAGTGTGGGGGGGCTATGTATCTGGGCGTCGGCTTGGAGGACGCTCATGGCCGGCACCACCGAATGGTGGGGCTCTGGCCTGGCCGGACGCGGATGCGCCCGCGCCGCCTGCGCGTGGGATATCGCCGGGTGCGCGGCGTGGCGTCGAATTTCCTCGGCGCCCGGACGCTTCCGGGCCACGAGTTCCACTACTCCCACCTGCGGGCGACCGCGCGCTCGTGGCCCGCCGCGTGGCAGATTCTGGACGACGGAGGCCGTTCAGAGGGGTTCTCGGCTCCCCGCCTGGTCGCCTCCTACGTTCACCTGCACCTTGGCGCTGAGCCGAAGCTGGCAGCCGCCTTCGTGGATGCCTCGCTCAAGCTGTGAGCGGGCACTCCGGTTTGGATTGGCCCCTGGCCGGAGGGTATCTGGAGCGGCTGGGTCTGCCGCCACAGGTGATCCGCGAGCGCAGCCGGAGGCGGGCTGTGGAGCTGGTGTCCCCGCATTTTCGCGGCATGGAGGCGCTCTTGGTGGCGGAGATCATATACGCCACTGGGGACCCCGGCCTTGTCCATCTCGTGCGGTTGGGTGGCGACCCGGTCGGCAAGGCGGTGGCCGCACTCGAGGCCGGAAGATCGGTGGTGGTGGACGTGGCCATGGTGAGCGCGGGCGTTCGGCTGCCGAGCGGCCAGACGATGGCGGTGGCAGTTCAAGCCGCCGGGGCCGAGTGTCTTGCGCTCCACTCCGGGACCACGCGGGCTGCGGCGGGCATGAAGGAACTGTGGCCCCGGTTCGGGGCGGGGGGACTGATCGTTGTGGGCAATGCACCGACAGCTCTGCTGGCGGTGCTGGACCTGGCCGAGGCGGTGGCAGCGCCCGCCTGCGTGATCGCCACCTGCCCCGGGTTCACCAGTGCCACCGAGGCCAAGGATGCACTGGCCACTTCAAAGTTGCCCCACCTGGTCATAGCCGGGAGCCGGGGTGGAACCGGGGCCGCTGTGGCCGCCCTCAACTTCTTGCTGGCGGCCGCCGGCAAGAATGGCGCAGCTGCGTGAAGACGCAGCTGGGAACACCCGAGTTGGGAGAAAGTGTCGCGCCGCGACGGCGCCGAGGACTTCGCCCGGGGGTCACGACCGGAACGTGCGCTGCCGCGGCGGCCAAGGCGGCCTGCCTCAGCCTGCGCGGAGTGGCGGTGCCGTCAGTGAGCCTGCGCGTCCCGGCGGGCGTGACCGTGGAGCTGGCGGTGAAGTCGCTCGTCCGCGCGGAGATGACAGCCCGTGCCAGCGTGATCAAGGATGCCGGTGATGACCCCGACGTCACCCATGGTGCGGAGGTCGGAGCGCGTGTCACCCTTATCGGTGAGCCGATCCGGCTTCGGGCGGGGTGGCATGTGGTCGGGGAAGGGGTGGTCAGTTGTCGCTTGGCGCCGGGGTCGGTGATCTCGCTTGCGGCCGGGCGTGGAGTTGGGGTGGTCACTCGTCCCGGCCTCGGGATTCCTGTGGGCGGTCCGGCGATCAACCCGGTGCCGCGGCGCATGATCGCAGCCGCGGTCCGTGACAGCTTGGAGCAGCTCCCGCCCAGCATCAGGGTGGAGGTGTTCGTCGTCGGAGGGGAGGCTTTGGCGCAGCGCACGCTCAACGCTCGACTGGGCGTGGTCGGGGGCCTATCTATCCTTGGGACAACCGGGATTGTGCGCCCGTACTCCACCGCGGCTTGGAGGGCCAGCGTCCTTCAGGGTGTGGATGTTGCTGCGGCAGCCGCGGTCGGCTGTGTCGTGGCGAGCACGGGCGGGCGCAGTGAGAAGTACGCCCGGCGCCGGTATCCGGAACTGCCAGATGTCGCTTTCGTGGAGATGGGCGAGTTCACCGGCCACCTACTGCTGCGGGCGCGGCAGCGGCAGGTCCCCCGGGTCGTGCTGGCTGGGTTCATCGGCAAGCTCTCGAAGATTGCGAACGGCAACTTCATGACGCACGTGGCGGGCAATCAGGTGGACTTGCGCTATCTGGCTGGGGTGGCGCAGCGGGCCGGGGCGCCCCCGGCCCTGGTCGCCGCCACCCGCACCGCCAACACCGCCAGGCACGTCCAGGAGCTGGTGCTGAACGCGGGCACCACCCCATTCTTCGACCTGGTCTGTGTGGATGTTCGCGACCGATGCGAGCAGTTCGTCGGATCGGCGCCACGAGTCGGGGTGCTGCTGTTCGACTTCGACGGTGAGCTCCTGGGGAGTGCGGGCAGTGTTTGAGTTCGCGACCCCGGAGCCCAAGCGAGTGTCGGCACCGTGGCGCGGGACGCTTCCGGTGGTCGGCGTCGGACTCGCCGGTCGGGCCGGTATGAGTCCTCGGGGCCGTCTTCTTCTGGACCGGGCTGAGGTGGTGGTGGGATCACCGCGTCAGTTGGAGCAGGTGGGTACCGCTGCCCACCAGCGGCGAGTCTTGTGGCATGGCAAGCTCCCTGAGTTGATCGGACAGCTGGACGGATTGGCGGCGGACCGCTCAGTGTTGCTTGCCAGTGGGGATCCCAATATGTACGGCATCGGCGCCAGCTTGGTGGCGCGCTTTGGGTCCGCGACAGTTGACATGGAGCCCGCCGTCTCCAGCTTGCAGCTGGCGCTGGCCAGAGCTGGGCTGCCGTTTGTCTCCACCGCTTTGCTCAGTGTCGTCGGGAGGCCCCTCAACGCACTTGGGCCGGCACGGTTTGCCCGCCGAGCCGCGATTCTCACCGACGAACAGAACGATCCGGCCGCAGCGGCGCGGTTCCTGATCGACTTGGGCTTGGAGCCGGAAGCACAGGCCTTCATCGCAGAGCGGCTCGGTGCCGAAGACGAAAGGATCCGTGTCGGCGAGTTGGGGAGCCTGCCGAGCGCTCCCTACGATCCGCTGACCGTCTTGGTTGTGCAGAGGCAGGCGGCTTGTGGCCCCAGTTCAGGTCAGGACGAATCCCTGTACGCGCATCGGCGGGGCCAGGTCACCAAGGCGGAGGTTCGAGCCGTCGCCCTGGCCGGGCTGGACATCTCGCCCGAAGATGTGGTCTGGGACGTGGGGGCAGGCTGTGGCTCGGTCACGGTGGAGGCGGCCAGACTGGCGGCGGCAGGTAGCGTGTATGCCGTGGAGCGCGAGCGCACGCAGATCGAGCTTCTGCAGCAGAACCTGGCCAGCCAGGGTAGCTGGAACGTGGCAGTCAGCGAGGGAGATGCCCTGGCTGTCATGCCCTCACTTCCGGTCCCGGATGCGGTCTTCGTCGGGGGTGGTGGGCGAGACTTGGCGCCGATCCTGCAGCTTGGAATCACCGCTCTGCGGCGCCGTCGCGCAGCGGTACCGGGGCGGGTGGTGGCCACCTTCGCCACCCTGGAGGCGGTCTCTGACGCTTACCACGTGTGCCTCGCCGAGGGTTTGCGCCTGCGGATCTCCCAGGTGCAGGTGGCCCGGGCCCGGGAGGTGGGCGGGAGGCTTGCTCTCGCGGCCCTTAATCCCGTATTCGTTTTGGTCGCTCAGGTGTCTCGCGGATGACAGCCAGCTCCGCGGTTGCCGTCGGGCCGTCCTCTGGCGGAGTGCTTCACGGCGTCGGCGTTGGCCCCGGCGATCCCGAGCTAATGACACTGAAGTCAGTGCGGTTGATTCAGGAGGCGGATGTCGTGTTCTGCCCCGCAGGCAGAACCGGCGCCGGGCGCGCGTTCCGGACCGCATCGGCTCACCTGTCTGGGAAGCAGGTTGTGGAACTGGACTTCGAGATGAGCCAAGACCCCCGTCTGGCGGTGACGGCGTCGGCCGAGCGCGTGGCGGCTGAGCTTGACCCGGCTAGGGTCGGGGTTTTTCTCACCGAAGGTGACCCCAGCATCTACAGCACCTTTGGCCTCCTAAGAGATCGGCTTGGCGAGATCGCTCCCTGGATCCGCTGTGTCGCGGTGCCGGGCGTTAGCTCACTGACAGCGGCTGCCGCCGCCGCCGGCGTCTCCCTGGTCCAGGGCAGCGAGACGCTCGCCGTTGTCCCCGGGTCCGCTGCCCCAGAGCTGTTGAAGGATGCCCTGGCAGTGTCTGACAGGGTCGCGATCACCAAGCCCAGCATGCAACCGGACCTGGCCGAGCTGATGGCTGAGGCCGGCGTTCTGAGTGGCTCGACTCTGGTGACCGAGGCAGGTTCCAGTCGCGAGAAGGTGGTCTCGGGCGCCGCTCAGATACCCTCAGCTGCGCCGTACTTCTCGCTCTGGCTCGCACCCGGGGCGGCGCCAGCGGGCGGCCGAGTGTATTTCGTGGGAGCAGGGCCAGGAGATCCTTCCTGCCTAACCAGACGAGCATTGGCCGTCATCCGCCGAGCCGACCTCCTGGTCACGGCCGACTCCCTGGTGATGGACCAGGTGGCCGGCCTGGCAGGTCGTGGAGCCAGGGTCATCGGCAGCTCTTCCATGACGCTGGAGGAAGTCGTTGATGAGATGGTCACGGCTGCGTCCCAAGGTCTGGTGGTGGTGCGCCTCCACAGTGGCGACCCCTCGGTCTATGGGGCTCTGGCGGAGCAGATAGACCTGCTCAAAGCGTCGCAGGTGCGGTTCGAGATCGTGCCCGGAGTGAGCTCGGTCTTCGCCGCTGCCGCCGCTCTCGGAGTCGAGCTCACCGTCCCCGGCGGGGCGCAGACGGTGATCCTGACGCGTCACGGAAGGAGGGTTCCTACTCCGAGCCGGGAGCGACTCCGCGAACTGGCGTCCACGCGCGCGACCGTGGCCATATTCCTGAGCGCCCTGGCAGTTCGCGACGTGCAGCGGGAGCTGCTGGCAGGCGGGTTGAGCCGCGACACACCGGCAGCGGTTGCTTACCGGGTCAGTTGGCCGGACCAGATGGTGGAACGCACCACGCTCGCAGGGCTGGTGGAGGTGGTGAGTAGGCATCGGCTGCGGCGGCATGCCCTGCTCTTGGTGGGGGATGCGCTAGGCCCGACCGACCGCCGCTCGCGGCTCTATGACCCCGGCCACGCGCATGTCCGTCGTCGCCGCCGGCCACCCCGGCTGCAGCCAGAGTTGGCCCGGCTCGCCGCAGTCGCGATCACGCGGCCCGGGCTCGGGCTTGCCCATCGGCTGCAGCGCTCCTCTCGGGAGTTGGAGGTGTACGCTCCCGCGGCGGTGGCGGAGCCCGGCGACCGTGCCGTTTCGGAGATAGCGGCCATGGCCCGGAGGCTGTTCGCAGAGCGACGGCCGCTGGTGATGTTCATGGCGGTGGGGGCGGCGGTGCGGATCTTGGCGCCCGTCCTGTCCGGCAAGTCGACGGATCCGGCTGTGGTGGTAGTCGACGATGCCGGGGAGTTCGCTGTCAGCCTCCTGGGAGGACGCGCGGCTGGAGCGAACCGGCTGGCGGAGTGGACGGCCGCAGTGCTGGGCGGGCACGCCCTGGTAACGACTGCGGCGGAACGACTCGGGCTGCCCGCACTGGACCAGTTGCTTGCACGCCGAGGTTGGCAAGTCGCTCGAGGGAGCCTGGGGCGGCTGGAGGGTGCGGTCGTGAACCACGAGGAGATTCTGTTCTACGGCCCAGGGCTGAGGTTGCCGCGCGCTCGGCCTGGTGGAGTGAGCACTGGAGGCATCAGGTGGCGGAGGGTGCGCCGGATCGGCTCTCCCGCAGTGAAGGATCGCGCCGAGTGCGCGGGACTGGCGGTGTCCGACCATGAGCTGGGAGACCTTCCCACGGGATGGGTGATAGCTCGGCCGCGTGCGCTGGTGGTCGGGGTGGGCTGTGTCCGCGCGGCCACAGCGCGGGAGGTTCAGGAGGCCGTGATGGCCGCTTTGTCTCGTCTGGGGCTGAGCGCTGAGGGGGTGGGGACGGTGGCGACCATCGCCGCCCGTGGGTCTCATCCGGGGATCCGCTCGCTGGCTGACGCGATTGGGGCGAGCTTGGTCACCTTCCCCCCTGAATCGCTGGCCAGCGTGGCGGTAGCGACCGGTTCCGGCGTGGTCATGAGGGCTGTGGGGACCCCCAGTGTGGCCGAGGCGGCGGCGAAGCTGGCAAGCCGAGGAAACATCCTCCAGCCCAAGATGGTCATGGGGAGGGTCACGGTGGCAATTGCGGAGAGGTTACCTGGTGAGGCAGCGGCATGATGAGTGGTCGTCTCACGATCGTTGGAATCGGGCCCGGCGTCGGAGACCACCTGACTCGAGCGGCTGCTGAGGAGCTAGCGGGCGCCGATGTCTTACTGGGGTATCGGGCCTACCTTGAGATGCTGAAGTCGGAGGAGCTGCAGGCTCGGGTGGAGGTTTTCGAGATCGGCCAGGAGGTGGCTCGTGCGCGCCGGGCGGCGCTCCTGGCACTTTCTGGTGAGCGAGTGGCGCTGGTGAGCAGCGGTGACCCTGGCATCTATGGGATGGCCGCCCTGGCCCTGAGCGAACTGGACAGTCTCGCAAAGGGCCAGCCGTTGCCAGAGACCAAGGTCGTGCCCGGGGTGACCGCGGCAAGTGCGGCAGCCGCCCTGCTCGGGGCCCCGCTCGCCATGGACTTCGCCTGCCTCAGCCTGTCGGACCGGCTCGTGCCGTGGCCGGAACTCGAGGCACGGATCCGCTCCCTGGTTGCGGTGGACGTGGTTCTGGCTATCTACAATCCGAGGAGCGGGTCGCGGATTCGGCCATGGCAAGTTGCTGTCGGTGAAATCGCGAAGGCCCGCCCCCCGGTGACGCCGGTGGGGGTGGTTCGGCGAGCCATGCGTGAGGGCCAGGCGATCATGCTCACGGACGTGGCCCGGTTGGGCGAGATAGAGGTGGACATGGAGACTTGCGTGATAGTCGGGTCGAGCCGCACCCGCCGAGTGGGCGACTGGATGGTGACACTTCGCGACTGGGGCTCAAATGGGGCTGGCTCATGACTGCTCTAGAGCAGCTGCTCGCCGCTATAGGACCCGTGCATGCCGGAGCCGCCGAGGCTGCACGCCAACGTCAGGACCAGCTGACCAAGCCGACGGGGAGCCTGGGCCGGCTCGAGGACCTCTCCATTCGGCTGGCGGCCATCAAGGGAGGTGCGCCCGGTTCACTCGACCGGCGCGCTGTTTTGGTTTTCGCGGCCGACCACGGGGTGGTCGCGGAGGGGGTGAGCGCCTATCCGGCGGAGGTCTCAGCTCAAATGGTCCTGAACTTCCTGAGGGGCGGGGCGGCCGTGAACGCCATCGCCGCGAGCATCGGAGCCCGGGTGATTGTCACCGATGCGGGGATCGCTGGCGACGTTCTGTGGCACGACGGCGGGCTGCGCCGATTCGGGGTGCTGGCGGGCACTCGCAATATGACCCGGGAGGCGGCCATGACTCGGCTGGAGGCGCGAGCGGCCCTCGAAGGCGGCGCGGAGGTCATGGAGGCGGTGGTCGCCGAAGGAATCGATCTGGTGGCGGTCGGTGACATGGGGATTGGCAACACGACGTCCGCCACCGCGCTGGTCAGCGTATTCTGTGCGTCGCCGCCCGCTCAATTGGTTGGACGGGGCACTGGGATCGACGACGCGGGCCTTCGCCGCAAGACCGCTGCCATAGAGAGGGCCCTACAGCTACACCGGCCACGCCCCGATGATCCGCTGGGTGTGCTAGCCACAGTGGGTGGCCTGGAGATCGCTGGGATCGCCGGGGCGATTCTTGCCAGCGCCGTTGCCCGCATTCCGGTCATCCTCGACGGCCTCATCGCGACCGCCGGCGGTCTAGTGGCGGCGGCGCTCGCCCCTGCGGTGACCGGATACATGTTCGCCGGCCATCGCTCTCAGGAGCCCGCGCATGAGGTCGCCATGGCTCACCTTGGCCTCCGCCCGATCCTGGACTTGGAGATGCGACTCGGGGAGGGTACTGGGGCGCTGCTGGCCATGCCCATTCTGGCGGCCGCCGCGGCGGTCCTGGAAGGTATGGCCACATTCGAGGAGGCTGCGGTGTCCGGACCGGCGGCTACCTCGATGGACCCAGCTACCCGTGGCTCTGGCCTGCCGCATTGAGCGTCAAGGTTCTGAGCCCAGTCCGTGGTGCGCTGGCCGCGGTGGGGTTCCTCACCGCGGTCCCGGTCCCCAGTGCAACAGCCGAGGACTTTCCCCTCGGTCGCTTCTGGTTTCCTCTGGTCGGCGCCGGCATCGGCGGCTCTGCGGGCGTGGTCGAATGGTGGCTCTCGCCGGTGGTGGGGCGGGACCTCGCAGCCGTGGCGGCCATCGCCACGCTCGCCGTCCTTACGGGAGGGCTTCACCTTGACGGCCTGGGCGACACTGCCGACGGTCTCTTCGGAGGGGACAGTCCAACGCAGCGGCTGGCGATCATGCGGGACTCTCGCCTCGGGGCATTTGGCGCTGTCGCCATAACGGTGGTGCTGCTGGGTGACTACTCTGCCCTCGCCGGTCTGTCCCCGCGGACTGGGCTGGTGCATCTGGTGCTGGTGGGCGCCATCTCCCGGTGGGCGATGCTGATGGTGCTGTTGGCGTTGCCGTATGCACGTGACGACGGCCTAGGCCTGGCATGGCGCTCCCGGGGGAGTCTGTGGGTGGCGCTGATCGGGACTTTGGAGGTGGTTCCCTTGCTGTCGATCGGTGGGCAAGCCGCCTGGCGGGGGCTGGGATTGGCCGTGATCGGAGGAGTCCTGATCTCGTACCTGGCAGCACGCAGGATTGGAGGGGCAACGGGTGATGTGTACGGGGCGGTGGTCGAGGTGTGCCAACTCTTGGTATTGACCGGATGTCTGGTGCGCGGGTGAGGGCCGGGGAACGGTCTGGGCCCGGGTCGGTGGGGTCGCGCGAGCGGCCGACTGCGCTCGGCGGGCTCGCGGCGGCGATTGGGACGATCGCTCAGGGCTGTTGCAGCCTGGTTGGCACAACCCGTGGTATGGCTGCGACCGGCGTCGGCCCGGCGCGCGACTCGGTCGCGTTTCAGTGAAGCCGGCGACGGCGGCGCTCGCCGCAGCGCTCGCTCTGGATGTGGGTGTCGGGGAAGGCCCGCTGCGGTGGCACCCGGTGGCCGGATTGGGCTCCTGGCTGCAGGCTCTTCACCGACCGCTGCCCGGCCGCTCCAGACGGACCCAGCTGGTAGGCGGGGCGCTGGCACTGGGTGAGGTGACCGCAATCGTCGGAATGGGGGCCCACCTGCTGGCGCGTGACGCGACGCGCCGTGGCCTGCTGGGGATGGCGGTAATGGCATCGGTGCTGAAGTGGACGTTCTCCGCGCGCATGTTGCTGGAGGAGGCGATCGCGGTCGCGTCTGCCCTGGAATGTGCTGATCTCACCGCCGCCCGGCGGCGTCTACGGTCGCTGGTGTCACGTCCGGTGGGGCAGCTGGAGCCTGACCTGCTGGCTTCGGCGGCAATCGAGTCTCTGGCTGAGAATCTATCTGACTCGATAGTCGCCCCACTGCTGTACTACGCGGCATTCGGGCTCCCGGGAGCGGCCGTGTACCGGGTAGTGAACACCGCCGACGCCATGTACGGCTACCACGGTGACACCGAGTGGCTCGGCAAGGCGGCCGCGCGGACCGACGACGTCCTCAACTGGCTCCCCAGCCGACTATCGGCCGCACTGCTGGTGCTGGCCTCGGCCACCCAGGGCTGGCCGGCGTCACGGGCGGCGATCACTTGCTGGCGCCGAGATGCGGCGACGACCGCCAGTCCGAATGCGGGACGGCCGATGGCCGCCATGGCGGGGGCGCTGCGGCGGCGTCTGGAGAAGCAAGGGCACCACGTGCTGGGGGCGGACCAGCCTCGGCCCACCGCTGCTGACGTGCGCCGAGCGGCGCGTCTCACCGGGCTGGCGGCGGCCGGGGCTTCAGTGGTCACCGCCGTGCTGATCGAGATGCGCAAGCGGTGACGATGAACCTCAGACCTCAGCCCGTGGCAGTTCATGGCGGGGCGGCAATCTCCGGCATCGATCTGAGCGCTTCCCTCAACCCTTTGGGACCCAGTCGGGCCGCCCTGCGCGCGGCCGCGAACGCGACGCTGACCCGCTATCCGGAACCAGACGCGGCCCCGCTCGGCCGTGCCGCGGCTAACCGTCACCGGGTCCCGGTGGACTCCATCGTCCCGGTGCCTGGCGCGAGCTGGGGGCTGTGGTTGTGTGGGGTCGGATTACTCTGCCCGGGTGAGCGGTGCGTCGGTGTGAGCCCCGCCTACGCCGAGTACCGCCGGTGCGCTGAACTCGCGCGAGCTGAGTACTGTGAGGTGGCGGTGACGGAGCCCCCCTGGCAGCCCGACCTCACGGTTCTGGAGCGAGCCCTGGAGGGTGCCGCTGTGTGCTTCCTCGCCAACCCAGGGAACCCCACCGGGGCGCTCATCGCGGCCTGCCGACTGCGGCAGCTGTGCGCCGCCCATTCGCGGACTACCTTCATCGTCGACGAGGCATTCGTGGACTTTGCGCCGCCCGACTCGAGCCTCATCGCCGACGGTCTCCCTCCCGAGAACGCGGTGGTGGTGCGGTCTCTCACCAAGAGCCTTGGCCTGCCCGGGCTGCGGATGGGTTATTTGGTGGCCCGTCCCGATCTGGCCCTGGCTCTGGGCGGGATGCTCCCTCCCTGGCCGCTCTCTGCTCCCGCGCTGGCCGCCGCCGTAGCGGGGCTCGCTGACGTCGAGCATGTCACCGCCGGTGCCGCCCTCGCACGCCGTACCCTGCGCGTAGTCGGGCAAGCGTTGGTGACTGCGGGAGCAGTGACCTTTCCGTCGGCCGCGAACTACCTGCTGGCGCGAGGACCCGGGTTAGCGCCCAAACTTGCCCGCCATGGCATCACCGTCCGCGACTGCGCCTCGATGGGCATGGCGGGGTACATCAGGGTCGCGGCCCCCGGCACCCTTGCGCTGCGGCCTACCGTGGCCGCGATCATGGCGGCCGGTCGGGACTCCCCATGACGCCTAGGCGAGCACCGACGGTCATGCTTCAGGGCACCTCCTCGTCGGTGGGCAAGAGCTACCTGGCAGCGGGCCTGTGCCGGGTGTATGCCCGGCGCGGTCTGCGCGTGGCTCCTTTCAAGGCTCAGAACATGGCACTCAACGCCGCTGTGACTCCTGACGGGCTGGAGATCGGCCGGGCGCAGGCCGTGCAAGCTGAGGCCGCGGGAGTTCCCGCCGAAGTGGCGATGAATCCGATCCTGCTCAAGGCAGAGGGCGATGCCCGAGCCCAGGTGGTGTTCATGGGGCGACCGATCGGAACGTTCAGTGCGGCCGACTACCGGTGTTTGCGCACCTCACTGTGGCCTGAGGTCAAGTCAGCCCTCGATTCGTTGCGGCGGCGCTTCGACCTGGTGGTTATCGAGGGCGCCGGCAGCCCCGCCGAACTGAATCTTAGAAGCGGCGAGTTGGTCAACATGCGCGTCGCCGCGGTTGCCCAGGCCCCGGTCTTGCTTATCTCGGATATCGAGCGGGGCGGAGTCTTCGCATCCTTGATCGGCACCCTGGATCTGCTGCGACCGACCGAGAGGGCCCGCGTGAAGGGTCTGGTCGTCAATCGGTTCCGGGGCGACCCACAGTTGTTCCGCGACGGCGTCCGGATCCTGGAACGTCGATGCGGGATCCCCGTCATGGGGGTCATCCCCCACCTCGACATCCGTCTTCCGGCGGAGGACTCCCTCGACCTCCCGCGTCTCGCCGCCGCTCGACCGGGGGCGCTGCTGGATGTCGTCGTGGTCGAGTACCCGCACATCAGCAATTTCGACGACTTCGAGCCTCTGCTCGATGAGCCCGAGGTAAGCGTGCGCCTGGCTTCTCATCCGGGTCGGCTCGGGCGACCGGACCTCATCATCCTGCCGGGCTCAAAGACCACTCTGGCGGACCTCCAGTCTTTGCGCGACAGCGGCATGGACGACGCCATCATCGGTGCCAGGGCGGCCGGCACCGCGATTATGGGTATCTGTGGCGGATACCAGATGCTGGGAACTTCGATCGCCGATCCCCTGGGCTTCGAGTTCCAAGGCGAGGCCAGGGGGCTCGGGCTACTGCCGGTAGTCACGACATTTCAGGCGCACAAGGTGACCCGCAGGTGCGAGGCCACTGCCCGTGGCGGGCCCGGGTTGGCCAGGAACCTTGAAGGGGTGCGCTTGACCGGGTATGAGATTCACATGGGGATCGCCCAGGTGCATGGTCAGCCCTTGCTGATCCGGGACAACCGGCCGGAGGGAAGCATCTCCGAGGATGGGCTGGTGGTCGGGACGAACGTGCATGGGCTGTTTGCCAACGGCCCCTTCCGCCGCGCCCTGCTGGGGGCCTTGGGGACCCTGCGCGGCGTCAGCCTCAGCGCTCGGCGACCTGTCCTGAGCGACCCGTTCGACCGCCTAGCCGATGCCTTGGAGGCGGCGCTCGACATGGCAGCCCTGGACGCGGTCGTGGGGCAGTTGGCGCCGGAGGGTCGGGGTTGAGCCTGTGGTTGGTGCGTCACGCTGCTCCTGACTGGCCCGAGGGTCTCGCGCTGGGACACGCAGATCCGCCCCTGTCCGGTGTCGGCCAGCGGCAGGCGGCTATTCTGGCTCGAGCCTTCGCCAGGCTACCCCTGGAGGCGGTCGTTTCCAGTGACCTGCGACGGTCACAGCAGACCGCAACCCACATCGCCAGCAGGCATCAGGTCGAGGTGCAGATTTGGCCGGAGCTACGAGAGGTCGACTTTGGCGGATGGGAGGGCCGCCGACTCGGGTTGCTCTGGATCGAGGAGCCCGAGTCGGCTCGACGCTGGGAGGTGGACCCGACCGATTTCCCGCAGAGCTTCGGGGAGTCGTTCGAGGCCTTGCGGGATCGAGTACAGGTGGTGGCCGATCGCCTCTCGCAGATGTGCCCAGCCCCGACCCTGGTGGTCGGGCATGGCGGCA
Source organism: bacterium (assembly GCA_021802115.1). The sequence continues at coordinate 35,536 of JAKABA010000020.1, forward strand.
CACTCCGCCTCTTGCGCGCCATCTTGACCGGTGCTCCGCCCCGGCTGGCGTGGAGTCAAGCGATGCCCGTTGCCGCTAGCGTGCAGATCGAATGGTCCAGTTTGTTCCGCCTGCACCCGGGGGCGAGGCGCGGGTGATGTCTACACCCCCGGACTCGATCCTCCTTCTCGGAGGGGTTCGTAGCGGCAAGAGCTCGCTGGCGTGCCAGATCGCGGCGGCAGCGCCGGGACCGGTGACCGTTCTTGCCAGCGGCATCGCGAGCGACCCGGAGATGGCCGCCAGGATAGCTGCCCATCGCTCGGTGCGCCCTCGCACTTGGAATGTGGTGGAAGAACCCATGCACCCGGTCAGAGCACTCTCCCGAATCAGAGACAATGTATTGCTCTGGGACTCCGTGGACTCGTGGGTGGGCAATGTGATGCATCAGGCGGGCTCGTTTGACCAAGATGGAGCGACGGTGCAGACCGCTACGCTGAGCGCCAAGTTGGCACGCGAGGTGGAGGAGGTGTGCCGGCGTTGTGAGGACCGCCGACTCCAGCTGATCGCGGTCAGCTCCGAGACCGGCATGGCCCCGATTGGGGCCACTAGAGCCACTCGCCAGTTCGTCGATCTGCTGGGATCGGTCAACCAGCTTATGGCCGCCAAGGTGGATGCCGTGTACTTGGTCGTGGCGGGCCGGGTGTGTCCGCTGGGGACAGGAGTCGGCTGGCATGGATGACGCTCCGCGGGCGCCGGTCCGAGACCGGGCCCTGGCACCTGCGACGTGCCTGCCCGTACTGGGAATGGGCGACCAGACCGATGCTCGGACGTGCCTGTCCGGCGGCGGCGAAGGCGCAGAAGTGATCCACGGCCGCATCTCTGTGAGCGGGGCTCGGAGTCGGCTGGAGGCGGCCGCGGCGCCCCACGATCGGCGGGAGAGCTCGGCGGCGGTCTCCAGGTGATGCGATGAGCGCGGATCAGCTGGCACAATCCGAGCCCAGTGGGAATCGGGCGCCGTCGGGTGCGATCGGTCTCTACGAGACCATTCTGCGCCGCCGTGATGTCCGTGGGCAGTTCAACGGGGCTCCGATCCCAGCCGAGGTCTTGGAACGAGTGCTGGCGGCGGCGCATGCCGCGCCGAGCGTCGGTTTGAGCCAGCCCTGGGACTTCATCATCATCCAGGACAGCGGGATCCGAAGAGCTTTCTGGCAGCATGTCCAAGAGGAGCGCGCTACCTTCGCCGCCACCCTAAGCGGCGACCGGGCCGAGAGATTCTCGAAGATCAGAGTCGACGGCGTACTGGATGCGACCATCTCGATCGTGGTCACCTATGACCCCGACCGGGGCGCGCCCGACGTGCTCGGGCGACACGCCATTGCGGACGCCGGTCTCTACTCGGTCTGCTTGGCGATCGAGAACCTCTGGTTGGCGGCTTGCGGGGAGGGGCTCGGGGTTGGCTGGGTGTCCTTCTATCGCGAGCCCTTCGTGCGTGAACTCCTCGCCATTCCGGCAGGGATTCGACCAGTCGCCTGGCTCTGCGTCGGACCCGTGACCCACCTCGAGTCCGTACCAGACTTGGAGAGGGCGGGTTGGCGCACGCGGCGCACCCTTGCCGAGGTGGTGCATCGAGAACGGTGGACCACGGCGCGCACTTGAGCCGGACGGGGCTGGAGGCTGAGCCGGGCCGCCCCCGGTGTCCCCCATTGGTGATTTTGAATGACGCACGCACTCGGTAGCCTCGGGCCGTGGGTTCAGCGCTGGTGAACTCCGCCGTCCGGGGGCCAGCTACGGTCCGTGGCGCGGACCGGGCGATCCAGGCGCTCACGGGACAGCCTCGGACCCTCTTCGGTGGGCATGGGGTTCGGGCCTTCGCCCGACCCCATGTGCGATGCGACCGGCACGGCCATTGTCACCGCCTGGGCTTTGTCTTTGATGGCGCAGACGGCTCTTGCTCTTGCTTCTGGGACCCGGCCGGGCGACGCCAGTCATGAGGAGTGCTTTGCCCACCCGGGCGATTGATAGTCAAATGGGCTTGATGTCGATCCAGTCTGGTCACCCTTGCCTTGCCCAGCGGAGCGGGCCAGAGTGATTCTGGTTCGTGCGGGCACCGCCGAGCGGGTGCCCACTTCCGGCGGTGGCTGCGCTGGGGTTGCCCACCCAGGACAAGCAATAGCACGGCGTCGGCCGACCCCAAATGACGCCGGCAGCTGAGGTGAGGGATTGAACCCAGTCGCAACTCATCTGCATGGATTCCGTCCCCAGCCCAGCGTGTCCTTCTCGGCGGTGGTCGGGCAGGAGGCGATGAAGCTGGCCCTTCTCCTGGCCGTGGTGGACCGGCGATTGAGTGGGGTGCTCCTGCGTGGGCAGAGCGGAACCGCCAAGTCCAGCCTGGTACGGGCTCTGGCCTCGATAATGCCGACTCAGCTTCAGGTCACGGGCTGCCCGTATGGGTGCCCCCCCGAAGGTCCCGATCAGTGCGCGGATTGCCACCGAGCGGCGATAGAGGGAGTCATATCTACATCACCAGCGCCAGTCCGCGTGGTCGAACTGCCGCTGGGAGCGTCCGAGGATCAGGTGGTCGGGAGCCTGGATTTTGAGGCTGCCTTGGCCAACCAACGTCTGCAGTTCAAACCTGGGCTGCTCGCTCGGGCCAACCGCAACCTCATGTTCGTCGACGAGGTCAACCTGCTCGGTGACCATTTGGTCGATGTGCTACTGGATGTGGCCGCCACTGGGGTGAACGTGGTCGAGCGGGAAGGCTTCTCCGTCCGTCATCCCGCCCGGTTCGTGCTGGTCGGGACCATGAATCCCGCCGAGGGAGAGTTGCGACCCCAGCTACTGGACCGCTTTGGGCTTTGCGTGGACGTTGCGTCAGTCCAGGACATATCCAGCCGCGTCCGGATTATGGAACTAGACAGATCGGCGGAGGCGGAACAGGCCGATCGAGCCCTGAGCGCTCGCCTGGGGCAAGCCAGACTCTGGTTGCCGCAGGTGCGCGTGCCTGACCAGGTCGTGCGGGAAGCCGTGGCGATGGCGCTGGAGCACCAGGTGGCGGGACATCGCGCTGACATCATGTTGGTGCGGGCGGCCCGGGCTCGGCGGGCTTGGCGCCAGTCTGCGGAGGCCCGGCTGGGTGAGCCCTGCCAGGTTAACAGTGAGGATCTGCTCGAGGTCGCCGAGCTCGTCCTGAACCATCGCCAACGACCCCGCGGGGCCGATCAAGCCGCCCATCGCAGAACGGATGAACATGGGGGCGTTCGCGAAGATTCCGCCTCCAGCCGTCCCCCATCTCAGAGTTCGCCTCCTCCGTCCTCGGCCCGTCCGCCCGGCGATGGGTCCTCGGCCTCCACGTTGGGCGGCGATGGCCGAGCGTCCGGCCAGGGTGTCGCGGCCGAAGATTCGGATGCCGACCCGCCGCGCGCTCCGGCCGCGGCGGTTCGGGAGATGGAATCGGGTTTGCCGGCGCAGATGCGCCTCGGCCGGCAACGTCCGCGGCGACATGGCAAGGGTAGGAGCGGCGAGACCAGTGCCAGAGATAGCCGGGGCCGTTACATATCGGCACGGACCGCCCGAGCCCCGAGAGATCTGGCTCTAGACGCGACCCTTCGAGCCGCTGCGCCATATCAGGGAGAGCGCCGACGCCGGGCCGGTGTTGGGGCAGCCCCCGCGGTGCAACTGGAGCCCTGGGATCTGCGGGAGAAGGTTCGGCAGCGCAAGGTGGGGACGCTGATTGTATTCGTGGTCGACGCCTCGGCCAGCATGGATACGGAGCAGCGCATGGATGCGGCAAGAAGTGCCATCCTCGCACTGCTCCGTGCAGCCTACGTCCGGCGCGACCGCGTCGCAATGGTGACGTTCGCAGGACGGGCAGCGCGTGTGGTACTGAGTCCGACCCGCAGCGTGCAGCTTGCGGAGCGACAGTTGCGTGGGCTCGCCACCGGCGGGGCGACGCCGTTGGCCGAGGGCTTGGCGGTCTCCCTTCAGCTAATCCGGCGAGAGCGCAGACTGGACCCCGAGATTCTACCCCTGCTGGTCTTCATCAGCGACGGTCGGGGCAACGTCGGCTGGGGAGGTGAGTCTCCTGCTGAGGCGGCTCGCTCCGTGGCGGCGCAGGTCGGGCACGACCGGATCCGGGCGGTGGTGCTGGATTCCTCTCCCGAACACCGGCGCTCTGGGGCCGTAATCAGCGGACAACGGACAGGGCACTTCAGCCGTCCGGCCGCCGGCCGGATGGGGCTCTGTCGGGAGCTGGCTCAAGAGATGGGGGCGAGGTACTGCGGGCTCTGGGATCTCTCCGGTCAGGCGGTGCTGGCTCCGGTCGCAGAGGTGCTGACCGCACGCGGTTAGGTATCCCTGTCGCAATCGGTTCTGGCTGGGAGCCGTCAGGGTTCGTGACCTGTCGGATGCACCCTCGGCCATCGCGTCGGTCCCTCCGCTGCTCCCCCAGCGCAGCCGCTGGGCCCAATACCGTTCACTTAAAGGATAGAGACTGCATCGGCTATAGGACGGGTGGGCTGGGGCCAGTCCTGATGGCTGGGGCGCTTGAGCTTGAAGTTGGACATCTTGCGCTTGACCACGCGAGGTGCGGCGCGCAGCCGACGCTGTGGCAGGGGTGATCGAGGATCTCCTCGGCTGCAGCCGCGTAGAC
>JAKABA010000164.1 GCA_021802115.1 bacterium
TGATGGCCCTCACGCTCCCCAGCGTAGTCCTGGGGTGTTGACCGGAGCGTCCCAGTACTGGGTCATCTCCCGATCCAGCCGCAGCAGCGTGATCGAGCAGCCCGCCATCTCCAGGGAGGTGATGTAGGACCCCACCAGGTTGCGTTCGATGGTTATGCCCCTGCCCTTCAGGAACCGGTCCAAGGCCCGGTAGACAACGTAGAGCTCCATCAGGGGCGTGCCCCCCATGCCGTTCACGAAGGCTAGCACCGAGTCCCCCGATCGGAAGGGCAGATCGTCAGTGATGGTGGTGGCCAGCACCTCCACGATCTCGTCGGCAGGCGCCAGCTGGCGACGTTCCCGGCCAGGCTCCCCGTGAATGCCGATCCCGATCTCCATCTCGGCCTCACCCAGCTCGAAGGTGGGTTTGCCGGCCGCCGGAACCGTGCAGGAGGTGAGCGCCATACCCATGCTCCGCCCTTCCTGGTTCACCCGTCGGCAGAGCTCGGCAACCTCGGTGAGGGACCGGCCCGCCTCGGCCGCGGCTCCGCAGATCTTCTCCGCCAGCACGGTGATCCCCACCCCGCGGCGGCCCGCGGTGTAGAGGCTGTCCTGGACCGCCACGTCGTCGTTGGTGATCACCGCCTCCACCTCGATCCCGTCCGCCTTGGCGAGGTCGGCCGCCATCTCGAAGTTAAGGATGTCGCCGGTGTAGTTCTTGACGATGTGCAGGACCCCGGCACCCCCGCTCACGGCCTTGGTCGCCGCCAGGATCTGATCCGGGGTCGGGGAGGTGAAGACCTCGCCCGGGCAGGCGGCGGAGAGCATGCCCATGCCCACGAATCCGCCGTGCATCGGCTCGTGGCCCGAGCCACCGCCGGACACCACCGCGACCTTGCCCGCGACGGGCGCGTCGGCGCGCATGACGAAATAGGGGTCCAGGGATACCCTGACCCGGTCCGGGTGAGCGGCGGCGAACCCCTCCAGCTCCTCCCTGACCACGTTATCCGGGTTGTTGATCAGCTTCTTCATCCCCTTCTCCCTATTCCGCCGGGGTCGCCCGACCGACCTCCGGCTCCTCGTGCTTCTTGAGCCGAGCCGCCAGAACGTCGCCGATGAACCAGTCGTAGAGCAGCACCCCGACGACTCCGCCGATCAGGGGCCCCACGATCGGGATCCAGAAGTAGTTGGCGAAGTGGAAGGCGCCGACGCTGTAGGTCCCCGGGAAGGCGGTCTTACCCCACCCGAACAGCCAGGCCACCATGCGAGGGCCGAAGTCACGAGCCGGGTTGATGGCGTACCCCGCGTTGGTCCCGTAGGACATGCCGATCGCCCCCACTGCGGCGCCGACCATCCAGGGACCGAGGTTGCCCTGGGGCGCGACCCCGTTGCGGCCGTCGGTCAGGGCCAGAACGAAGATCAGAAGAAACGCCGTGCCCACGATCTGGTCGACCAGAGGGCCGAGCACGCTCCCGTGGAAATAGGCCGCCGGGAAGGTGGCGAAGATCGAGTAGGTGGCCAGCGCGGTGCCCTGCTGGGGAACCACCTTGGCGGCCAGGTCGAAGGCCTGGATGGCGGGCCCGTAGACCATGTACACGATCAGGCCGCCAAAGAAGGCGCCCACCAACTCAGCGCCCCAGTACGGGAGAACCTTCGCCCACGGGAAGCGACGCCGGACGGCCAGGCCCAGGGTGACCGCGGGGTTCAGGTGCGCGCCGCTGATCCCGCCCGCCACGTAGACCGCCATCGCCACCGCGAACATCCAGCCGAAGGTGATCAGCAGCCAGCCGCCGACACCGGTGAAGATCGTGGTGGGCGACGCGGTTCGGCCCGAGCCCGGCAGGCCGGCCACCGCCACCGCCACCACCCCGTCCCCGAATGCCAGCAGCACCATCGTCCCGAAGAACTCCGAGCTGAGCTCACCCCAGAGGCCGCTGAGCCCGAACATGGACCGGCCTTCGCCGTGCAACGGCTTGATTTCCGTCGCCATGGCTCCCTCCTAGACTGAACCGGCCCCCCCTGCAGTCCAGAGCCCGAGGTGGCGGCAACACCTGGTGCCGGTCGATCCCCGCACGCTTCTCCGCTAGCGCGGCCGATCCTAATCCGGCTGCCCATGCCTTGTCAACCACCTGTGGCAAATTCCAACCACCCCCGGGCGGAATCACCCACGGTGCCAGTTTCCGAGATGAGAAGCTGGCCACACCGAGCTCGTGAGGAGAGTTTCTGCCGGAATCCGAATTGCCCAACGCGTAGTCGGCGAGCGGCTTGGCCAGACCCTCCGGGCGGCGGGGCCCGGGTCTCCTCAGACGGCGCCCGGAGAGGTGGGGGCGGGGCCCCGTCTGGTCTGCTTGGTGGGCTGCTGCCCACCCGCTCCCTGGTCCTCAGGCTCCGGCCCCTCGCCCTGGCGCAGCTCGGTCCGGTACTGCCCCCAGACCGCGTGGATGCGCTGCAGAGCGGTGGCGTTGGTGGCGAGCGCCAGGACCCACAGCACGATGGTCATCTGGTTGACCAGCAGGCCGACCGCGGTGATCACGACCCGCTCCGGGCGGGCGAACCAACCGACGTCACAGGTGTAGCCCAGCGACTGCGCCCTGGCCCTGACGTAGCTGACCAGCAGGGATCCCAGCAGGGCCGCCGCGATCAGGAAGACCTGCAGATCCTGGTGCTGCCGGACCAGGAAGTAATAGAGCAGCCCGAGATAGACCATGCCCTCGCCGTAACGGTCGGCGGTGGAGTCCAGGAAGGCGCCGTAGCTGTGGGTCTTGCCGGAGGCCCGAGCCACCGCCCCATCGAGGATGTCGAAGGAGCCCGCCAGCAGCATCACCAATCCGGCGGGCAGCAGGAGCCCGAGCGCGATCAGCGCCGCGGCGGCGGCGGTTATCACCAGCCCCACCAGGGTGAGCACGTTGGGGCTGACCCGAACCAGCCGGGCGGCGCGGGCGAAGCGCTGGGCGCCGGCCCTAACGGATCTCTGCAGCAGTCTGCTGAACAACTGAACTCACCTCCTCTTGAGGGCGCTTGGCCAGAGCCCGGGTGTAAACGTGGTAGACCCGTTCGGCCACCAGCGGCCAGGCATACCTCAGCGCCGAGGCCCGGCCGGACTGCCCCATCTCCACCCGCCGCTCGGGATGGTCCAGCAGGAAGCTCAGGGCCGTGGCCATCGCGCCATCGTTGCCGGGCGGCACCAGAATCCCCTCCCTGCCGTCGGTCAGCACCTGCCGGAAGCCGTCGATCGCAGTCGCCACCACCGGCGTCCCCGACGCCATCGCCTCCAGCAGAATCACCCCGAATGACTCCTTGCCGGTGTTGGGGGCGCAGTAGATGTCGGCGGCGGTGAAGTGTCCCGGCTTATCAGCCTCCGGGATGAACCCCAGAAAGCGGACGTCGGGGATCCCCTCCTCCTCCACGCGGCGCTCATAGCCCCGCCGCAGGGCTCCGTCACCCACCACGACCAGCTGGCAGTCCGCCCGGACCTGGCGGAGCAGCTGGTAGGCGTCGAGCAGGGTGGACAGACCCTTGCGCTCCTCAAGCCGACCCAGGAACAGGATGGTGCGGCGGCGGGGGTGGGCGATTCCGGGAGCGGGTTCGGCCGCTGGGTTGTAGAAGTTGGGGTCGATCCCGTTTGGGATCACGGTGTACTCAGCCGGAAAGTAGCGCGCCACGAAGGTCCGCGCCGGCTCGGAGACCGCGATGCACTCGTCCAGGCGCTGGAACTGGCGGCGCAGGATCGGCCGCCCGTAGTAGTAGCCAAGGTTCTGGCGGGCATAGGCGTGAAAGGTGCCCACCGCCGCCGCGGAGCGGTTGAGGCGCAGGACGCTCAGCGGGAGCGCCGGCATCAACGGCTCATGGATGTGGACCACATCGAACCGCTCGCGGTCGAGCACCTCGCGGATGCGCCGCGAGAGATGGAAGGACAGCGAGATCCGCGCCACTGAGCCGTTGGCCGGGACCGGGATCGGACGGCCCAGGGCGATGACGTCGGGGACGGGATCTTGACGGGACCCGGCGTACGGCGCGATCACCTTGACCGCGAGACCCCGGGAGCGGAGCTCCGCGGAGAGATGCCGGACGTGCTCCCCGACCCCACCGGGGCGCCGATAGTCGTACGGGGAGACCATCGCGACCTTCATGAGGCCGGATCCGCCCGGCTGGAGCAATCCCGGGGAAGATCGGCGTCGGTCATCGGCGGTCCGAACAGCGGCTGCATCACGTGCCACTGGTCCGGATGGTCGCGCAGCGCCGGCTCCAGCACCCGCAGCAGCTCCCCGGCCGATCGGCGCAGGCTGAGCTCCCGGTCGTCATCGCAGGTGATGTTCAGCGGCGGGTACCCCCGGCAGAGGTAGTTGTCGTCTCGGTCCCGCACCAAGGAAACGGGCAGGATCGCGGCCCCGGTGCGGGCGGCGATCTCCACCGCCCCCAGCGGGATCGAGGCCCGCCGCCCGAGGAACGGGACTGCGGCGCCGGTTCCCAGGAGGTCGCGGTCGATGGCCATCACCACCACCCCGTTCTGCCCCAGGACCCGATAGATCTGCCGGACCGCGGCCGCTCCCGAGCGGTGCACCGCGACCTGGTCGCCCCGCCGAACCGCGTCGACGTTGAGCGGTATCACCTGACACCCGACGCTGGAACGGGTGCGGACCAGCCAGTTGAAGCAGCGCAGCGGTCGAACCTGCTCGGCGAGCAGCGCCAGGCCCGATCCCTGCGAGACGAACTTCTCCCGCAGCGCCGCGATCGCCGCCTCCCAGGAGCCGAGGTGGAGGCTCACGATGATCACCCCTTTGCCCTGCGCCCAGGCTTGGTCGAGATAGTGCTCATCCTGCATCCGCAGCCACGGAGTCCACGCCTCCAGCGGCCGGTGGGACATCTGCAGGACATCGATCCAGGCCTTCAGGAAGTTGCGCACATTGCGGCGCAGGAGCCGGCGCATCTCCCGGCGGCCGAGGTCGGGCCGGATCACGAGCAGGTTGGCCCGCAGGCCCTTCCAGTGCTGTGGCCAGCAGGCGACCAGGCAGGCGGCGAGCGGGCCGGTGGCTGCGTAGGCGGCCCGGCGGTCGACGGTCCTCAGGACCACCTCGGCCAGCCGCAGGCCGAGGTAGGGGAGCCACGACTCCCTCTCCTTCGGGGCTACCTCGCTCGCGGAGTCCGCCCCGACCGTGGGGCGGCCCAGGCGGCGCGCCCGCAGCGCTGCCATCATCCCTCTCGCGGGCCGGGCCGGCCGGCGACCAGATGGTGGAAGGCGAACCACTGGGAGGGATCGAGGCGGATCATGGCCTCGAACGCCCCGGCCATCTCCTGGGTCATCGCCCGGACCCTGGCCGGGGATGCCCCGGGGCCGGGGGGCGAGATCGGATCCCAGAGCACCGCCTCATGACCCGAGTTGGGCAGCCGGCGCACGTACCCCGGGATCAGGGGCGCTCCGGTCCTGAGCGCCAGGGTGGCGGGTCCGGCGGGCATGAACACCACGCGCCCCAGAAACTCCACCGGGGTGCCCGCCCCGGAACGGTCGATGTCGGCCGCCAGGCAGAGCACCTCGCCGCGACGCAAGACGCGCAGCGCCTCCCGGGCACTGGGCGGACCGGTCGGGATAATCCGGACCCCCAGACGCTCCCGCATGGAGCGCACCAGCTCGTCGACCGCAGGGGGGCCGAAGGGATCGGCGACGGCCGAGACCCGGCGACCACACACCGTGGTCACCGCCGCCCCCAGGTCCCAGTTGCCGAAGTGGGGCGTGACCACGATCGCCCCGCGACCGAGGGCCAGCGCCCGCCGCAGGGGATCGGTGACCGGTGGGGGATCGGCGTTCACCACCTCGGCCAGCAGGTCGTCCAGAACCAGAAAGTCCATCACGGTGCGAGCGTAGTTCACGAAGGCGCGCCGGGTCAGGCGGGCGGCAGCCCGCCGGTCGCCCCGGGTGAAGGCCAGGTAGTTCTCCGCCGCGACCGCCGCCCGCGGGCGCAGCAGGGCATGAGCGGCATTGCCTCCCATGTCGGCCAGCCAGTAGCGGGTCGGCCGGGGCAGGCGGCGGGTGAGCCAGGTGGCCGCGCGCAGCGCGATCGCGCGGGTCTCCCCCCGTCGCATCGTCACGCCAGCAGTCGACCCGGAGCCCGGGCTCCGGGCCGAACCTACCTCTTCCCTCAAGGCGACCCCCTCCGCGCCAGCCCCTGACCGGACGCTGATCTCTACCACCGGCACCACCGCCGCGCCTGCGGCTCGAATCCCCGCTAGGCTTGGCTGCTGACCGGGGCCGGGTCCATGCTGGGGACCGCGGCGGGAGCGGTTCCCGTCGGGCGGCCCTGCACGGGGGCCTCCGGATCGCTGATGCAAGCGGCCCCGACCTTGCCCTGGATGAAGAGCTCGGTGAGCTCGTGGGCGCGCTCGTCCGAGACCTGAAAGGCGGGCGACTTCATGAAGTAGGAGGACGGGCCCTCGAGCGCTCCGGACAGGCCCCGATCGAGGCCGAGCTTGCAGCAGCGCACGGCGTCGATCACGATCCCAGCGGAGTTCGGCGAGTCGTGCACCTCGAGCTTCAAATCGACGCTGAGAGGCACCTCTCCGAAGGCCTTGCCCTCCATCCGGATGTGGGCCCACTTGCGGTCCTTGAGCCACGGCACGTAGTCGCTGGGGCCGATGTGCACGTCCTCAGCGCCGATCTCGTGCTCCATCTGGGAGAGCACCGAATTGGTCTTGGAGATCTTCTTGCTGACCAGGCGCTCGCGCTCCAGCATGTTCAGGAAGTCGGTGTTGCCGCCGAAGTTGAGCTGGTAGGTGTGCTCCAGCTCGATCCCCCGCTCCTGGAAGAGCCGCGTCAGGACCCGGTGGATGATGGTGGAGCCGACCTGGGACTTGATGTCGTCACCGATTATCGGCAGCCCCTTCTCCTCGAAGCGCTGCCGCCAGTACGGCTCGCGGCCGATGAACACCGGCATGCAGTTCACCATCGCGCAACCCGCCTCCAGGATCTGCTCGGTGTACCACTTGGTCGCCATCTCCGACCCCACCGGCAGGTAGTTGACCACCACGTCGGTGCCGGTCTCCTTCAGGATCTTGACGATGTCGGCGGTCGGGCCCGGCGCCTTCACAATCACCTCGGAGAGGTACTTGCCCAGGCCGTCGTGGGTCATGCCGCGCTGCACCGTCACGCCGAGCTTGCCCACCTCGGCGAACTTGATGGTGTTGTTCTGGCCACGCCAGATCGCCTCGCCGAGGTCGTAGCCCACCTTTTCCTTGTCGATGTCGAAGGCGGCGGAGAACTCGATGTCGTTGACGTGATAGCCGCCCAGGTTGACGTGCATGAGGCCGGGGACGTAGTCCTCCGCCTTGGCGTTGCGGTAGAACTCAACCCCCTGGATCAGCGAGGAGGCGCAGTTGCCCACACCGATGATCGCGACACGTACCTTGCTGCTCATCTAGATGACCTCCGGAAGCGTGCGCTCCCGGCCGGAGCTGGGAAGCGGCTGATTGACGGCATCGGTCGTGCCCGTGGAGGGCACGGCATCGGCTCTGATCTCGGTCTCCCCCCCCAGCAGTGCCGCGAAGCGCTGCAGGCTGGCGGCGATGGAGTCGCGGTCCAAGCGGCAGAAGACCTCCCGTCCCTCGCGCTTGGTGACCACGATCCTGGCCCGGCGCAGCAGCCGCAGGTGCCACGACATCCGCGGCTGGCTTATCCCCAAGAGCATGGCCACATCGGACACCCGGGCCTCCTTCACCTGGGCCAGACGCGCCAGGATCCTAAGCCGCGTGGGATTGCCCAGCCCCTCGAAGTAGGCGGCCAGCTCCCACTCGGCCTGCGAGGCGCCCGACAGCACATGTCGGAGCGGGTGCAGCTCCTCAGAGGGAGCGGGGGAGTTCACTTAAACAAACCTTTCATAAAGATCACCTTATGCATCCTACTCGAAGGGGGCGCGCTCGTCAACCCGCCTGAGCCCCGCGCCAGTGGTGGTTCGCGGCCGGCGGCGCTCACGGGAGCCGGATCTAGTCCGTGGCCCGAATCCGGGTCTCGAGTTCGCGTACCCGCTCCATGCGACGGTCCAGGGCGACCTTGGCCAGCTCCTGTTGGCGAGCATCGGTGGACCGGACCGCAGCCGCGGCGGCCACCGCTCGGCGCGCCACCGCTTCGGATTCTTCCAGCGCAGCCTTCAACTCGCGCCGCCACTCCTGCTCTCGCTCCTTCAACCGTTCCAGCGCGTCATGGTGGATCCGGCCGCAGTGGCGGTCGACCAGCTCCTCGCCGCGGGCCAGGGCGTCGCGACGCGCCAGGCCGCGCCCGAGCGATCCCGGCACCGCCCCCTTCAACGCGGAGGAGATGCGCCCAAGGGCCAGGTCCTCGAACTCGGTGAGGACGAGCCGGCCACTGCTCGGTTTCAGACTAGGAGCCAGGGACAGTCGGTCGGGCGGCACATCGAACAGCTCGGCGGTCGCCTTGGCGACCTCGGCCATGAGGCGGTTGGCCCGCTCCGCATGACCTCGTGCCACCGCCGCCAGGCCCTCCTCGAGCTCGACATCCAGCCGGGGGACGAAGCCGGCGACCTCATCGGCCACAACCGCCGCGAGACGCCGCTCCAGCCGCGGGCGCAGGCCGGCCCGGCCGGCGGCGAGCTCCGCCTCCACCGCAGCGCGCGTGCTCGCCTCCCCTCGCCTGCGGAACCGCTCGATCGCGGGCTCCAGAGTCCCTGCCACCAACCGCCGGATGTCGCCGCTCAGCAGCTCCACCACCTCCACCTCCGAGCGCGAGATCTCCTTGAGCCGCTCTTGGAGGGCGGCAAGCCGCCGTTCCGACTCGGACGCCGACAGGGCCAGCGCCGCCTGCTCCAGCTGCACTGCCCGGCGTTCCTCGCGGAGGGCGGCATCCGCCACGTCGGCGGCCCG
>JAKABA010000165.1 GCA_021802115.1 bacterium
AGAACTGGGTGTGGGTCTTGGCCGCCAACCTCTTTCTGGGCGTCAACCAGGCGCTCACCTGGACCATGGCGGTCACCTCGATGATCGACCTGGTGGGCCCGGTCAATCGGGGCGTCGCGGTGGGGATCAACGAGGCGGCCGGTTACGTGGGGGTCGGCGCGGGGGGCTTCGTTGCCGGGATCCTGGTCACCGCTCTCGGCCTGCGTCCCGCACCCTACGTCTTTGCTCTGGGAGTTGTGCTGCTGGGCGCGTTGCTGACCATCTGGCCCACCCGGGAGACCGTCCAGTTCGCTCGCGCGGAGAGCGCCCATGGATCCGCGCCAGCCTTCGCGGCCGCGCCCGTCGCCCCCCGCTTGGGCCGCCTCGCCACCTACATGAGCTGGCGCGACCGGACCATGCTGGCGGTGTGCTGGGGCGGATTCCTAAACAAGTTCGCCGACAGTTTGGTGATCGGCTTCTTCCCGCTTTACTTCCTCCAGCGCGGACTCTCGCTGTTGCAGATCGGACTGCTGGTGGGGGTCTACGCATGGGTTTGGGGAATAGGCCAGGTCGCCACCGGCGCCCTCGCGGACCGGGTCGGTCGCCGGCTTCCCATCACCGCCGGCATCTTCCTGATCGGCATCGGGGTCTTGGCGACCCTCATAGCCTCGGGGTTGGGCGCCTGGCTGCTCGCGGCGGCTGTGATGGGAGTCGGCATGGCGCTGGTCTATCCCAACCTCATCTCCTGCGTGGGCGATGTCGCGGACCCCAGCTGGCGGGGCGGGGCGCTGGGCGTGTACCGGCTCTGGCGGGACGGCGGATACGCCGTGGGGCCATTGATCATGGGAGGGATCGCGGCCCTCTTCGGGCTAGCGGCAGCCTTTTGGGCGATCGTGGTGCTGATGGCCATATCGGGGATCATGGCTCTGCTCTTCATCCGTGAGACCGATCCGCATCTGCGTCGCCATCCGCCCGCTTGGCAGAGCCGCCCGGAGTGGATCTACGGCGCCAACAAGCGGCCCTGACCACCCGGCACGTTCGATGCCGGGCCCCAGTGACTGGCACCGTGGATCCGGACTCGGCCTCTATCCGATTCTGGCTCACCGCGGGCCGCGGGCGAACTCGAACCTGGCCTGAGGGTGTGACTCGCAACGACTGGGGGGAGCCGCGGTGGGGGCGGCCCGGCTCCTCGAGAATGGCCGCGCCGACCCCCATGGAGCATGCCCATCCCTTACTAACCCGGTGCCGTGGGCAGGCGCGCCGACCGGCGCCTCACCACCCGAGGTGGTGAGGCGCCGGCACCGGTCTACTCACCCGGGAAGTGATCCATGACCAGATGGGTGGCCGGGACCCCAAGGGCGGGGGGCCGCCCGCCAGTGCGGAAGTACATCTCCTTGAAGGCCAGCTTCATGGCGTAGGGTGCATGCCCGATCTTGAACACGGAGGTGTGGCCGCCATACCACACGTCGGAATAGATGTAGAAGCCCTGGCGCCCACCGGTGTCGCCGAAGCAGAGGATCTCGGGATGGTACGCAACACCCGCCGCGTCGGCCGGGAGTCGACCCACCGCGATCGCGATCTGCCGGGCGACTATTCCCGCTTGCTGGTGACCCAAGCTGCCGAGCTTGGGCACGGTGATGGCGGCCGCGTCGCCGACCGCGAACACCTCTGGGTGGATGGGATTGCGCATCCACCTGTCGGTTAGGACGAAGCCCATCTCGTCGACGATCGAGAGGTCCCGCAAGAAGGGATGTGGCACCCAGTCAGGCAATACGATCTTCAACTCGGCTTCGAGGCTGGCCCCGCTGGCGAACTCGATCCCCGCCGCGGTGATCCGCGAGATGTCCTCGGTTTTGTTCAAATACCCGAACCCCTTGGCGCTCATCATCTTCAGAAACGGGGTGACGATGGGCTCCCCCGCATCCTCAGCGATCATGGCCCCCGGGGTGAACAGCGTCACCAGGTCGGCGTCGCCACGGTGATGCTGTCGCAGCCAGTGTGCCACCGCCAAGCCCAGCTCAAGCGGTGGACCCTCGCAGGCGGCCAGTCCCACGGGGAGCCAGTCTGGCTTGTCCCGAAGCCCTTGATGAAAGCGCGCCGATCCGATCGCGATCGGCCCGCCCCTGTAAGCCGCCAAGCGCCGCCGGAGCTTGTTGCCGTAGTAGCCGCTCGAAACCGTGTCCCCGTGCTCCGCGAAGCCCTCGATCCGGTCGTAGGCCAAGCGATTGCCGAGGGCGACCACCAAGTAGTCGTACGCGATCGTCTCGACTGCCGAACCCGGCCGGTCGCTCGGGACAATCTGGACGGTGCGAGCGTCGAGATCGAGTCCCACCACATCCGCGTTCAGGAAGGTGTTGCCATCCTTGGCGTGGATCCTCGGCGTATCGAGCAACATGCTCTCCAGCGGATCATGGTCGTCCAACACTTCCATTTGGATGTTGGGGACGAAGGTCAAGTAGGGATTGCGATCAACGACCACCAAATCGACCGCATCGCGGGCGTGCTCACGTATGTAACGGGCGGTGGTGAGCCCGGCAAAGCTGCTCCCCAGCACCGCCACTGCTGGTCTGGCCCCGCTCACTGGTCGGGACCCGGTGTCGCGCCGGATTCGCCGCCATGGGCAGGACTCGAATCAAAACGTGAGGACATGCCAGTCTTCCTCCAACCGGGTTGCCACCTCGACTCCGCCCTTGACCAGGGCAGCGTCAAACATCTGATCCTTGGTGAGCCCGAGGCTCTCCAACGACACCTCGCAGACGGTGAGGCTGACCCCCGCCTCGCGCAAGTTGTCCAGCTGCTGCCCGAACTGCGGAGAGTTTTTCTGGTTCGCGCGCAAAACCTCCACCGCCGGTCCGAAGAAGAGCAGTTCCACTGGCATCCCGCCGGTCTTGCGGATCATCAGGGTCATCTGAAGTACCGCATTTACCCGCACGAATGCCTCCTTGCCGGTCGCCAGCACCACCAAAGTCGAGGGCTTGCTGTCTGTCATCATGGTTCCTCCTATCGGTAACGGTGTGTTTGCAGGAGATGGTCATCCTATCGGTCGCAGCAGGGCCAGGACCGACTCGACTCCGGTGTAGAGCGCGACGGCGGCGAGTAGCCAGACAAACCAGCGGGTCAGCCGCGCCGCCGAGACGCGCCCGGCGATCCCGTTTCCCAGGACCACGCCGATGACGGCGGCCACGGTAAACGGAACGACTATGCGCCAGTCGATCGACTCGGATCCGAGGCGGAAGAGCAACCCTTCCGCCGAGCTGATGGCGATGACCAGCAGCGACGTTCCGACTGCGACGGGCATGTCGTAGCCCAGGACCAGGACCAGAGCCGGCACGATGACGAACCCTCCGCCGACTCCAAAGAAGCCGGTGAGAAAGCCCACCGCACTGCCGGCCAGCAGCACCCGCACGACCGTGGTGAACCGGCTTGTCGATCGGATTGCCCCGCCCCCTGCGGCGCCGGCATCACCTTCGACCGCAGTCGTGGCGGCAGGAGCTGCGACTCCGTTGGTCGCAAGGGGGCCCGCCTCAGGGCCGACCGGGACAGCAGGGGTCGGCGGCACTGGGAGTGCGGGATTCGGCGCCCGGTGGGCGCGCATCCGCCACGCCGCCACCAGGATCAGCCCCGAAAAGGCCAGCAGAAGGGCATCGCCGGGTATGTGTCGGTTCAGCAGCGAGCCCAGGAATGAGCCGCCAACGCCGGCCAGGCCAAAGGCGAGGCCGGCTCCCAGGCGGACCCGGCCAGCGCGCAGATGGCCCCCCATGCCGACCAGCGAGGTCGCCCCGACCACAACCAGGGAGCTGGTGGTCGCAGCCTTGGCACCCTCCCCCGCACCATAGACCAGAGCAGGCACTGCGAGGATCGACCCACCACCCCCCAGCGCGCCCAGCGAAATTCCGATCAGCAGGCCAAGGGGGGTGGCGATGAGGACACGGGTGGTGATGATGGCCACCGACCCGCGGTACGCGCTCACGGGCTGGACGGCCGCAGGTCGCTGAACGGCTGCAAAGTGGCCAGCAGGAGTTGCGATCCCGCGCCGCCATGCCGGCCCGCCACTAGGCGCCGGAATCCGCGCAGGAAGTGGAGTTTGCGAGTGTGGTGTCGGCAACGAACGGATGCCCGGCGGCGCCCCCGCGCCGCGGGCCTTGCGCCTCCCACCTGTTGGATGGATGGGTTGAGTTGCCCACGCGGCAGTGCGCGAGGGCCGTGGCCGGGCCGCCGAGTCAGGCGCCGGCGCTCCAACCGGGCGGCACCCTTGTCAAGGGATGCGGGCCGCCAACCACCTCCCATCGGTAGCCGGCACCTGGACGGCGAACCGACGGCCGGTGGCGAGCAGCTCCCGCCGACCCAGTGTCCTGCGCCGAGTTGCGGGAAGACTGAAGCAGTACCGACAGTCGGGCGACTACCCACGGCGAGATTCCCTGAGAGTTGAACACCGATGCTGTGACCAAGGATCACGGGTCGAGTATGCGCAGGGCGGCCCGCGTGGTCGGTCCCGGACCGTACCAATGGCGCTGGGTCGGTGATCGCATCGATCATCCCCGCCCGGCAGGGTCCGGTGGACCGCGGCGTGGATCGGTGACGCGCCCCCGCCAAGCGAGCTGGCTCGGCGACTGCAGGTGGCCAGCTGAAACAGCTGGGTGCGCCCCCCGGAAACCCCGACGGGCGGGGGCGGGCCGACCGGCCCCAACGCTCCATCTGGCCATGCGCGCTGCGCCGCGCCTCCGAGCGCGGCAGTCCATCACCGCTCCGACCGGCGCCAGCCTCCACCGGTTCGTGAGCGGTGACGAACGGTGGGCAAGCCCTCCCGGTGCGCAGGCCCTCCGCGCGGCATGGACAGCGGTGGGGCAAGCAACGGCCTACGGCTCGCCTATCATGGCGATGGGCGAGCCAGGGAAGGCCGCCACCGCAAACGCCAGCCTCTGGGTTGGGGATCACAGAGCCGGCGCAGATGTGTCGCTACGCCGCATGGTGATGCGCCAAAGGCGCCTGGGCAGGTCGCCCTCCTCGAATTCGGTCCAATCTTCGATCTCGAACCCTGAGGCCAGGCGCTCGACCAGGACCGGGTCGAAGAAGTGGACGACAAAGCCACCGTTTTCGTAAAGGTTGTCGCCGAGGGCGCGCCCGCCGCCGCAGTGCGGGTCGCCGACGTGGCGCACCGTGTAGACGCATAGGCCGCCGAGGCGAAGCACCCTGTGGACCTCCCTGGCGAGCGCGACAAGCTCCTCGCTGGAGAGCGCCATGGTGAAGAGCATGTGGGAATAGCTGGCGTCGAAGCTCGCTGACGGCAGGGGCAGGGGTTGGCGCACATCATGGACCATCGTGGTCAGCTTCAAGGCCAGCTCCGGTCCCGCCGCAGTGGCGATGCCCGCCAGCGGTCCCGCCGCGTAGTCAAGGGCGGTCACCTGGATTCCGGCCTCGAGAAGGGCGACCGTGTCACGACCCGGTCCGGGGCCGAGCTCGAGCACGCGGGAGATGCCCTCGGCGACGAATCGTTCGACGGCGTAGATTCCCGGAGCGCTCGGCAGCGGGCCGTAGATGCCCGGGTTGGAGGCGAAGGTCTGCTCCCAATTGGCCCTTTGCCGATCGATCAGGGCTTGCCGATCACGGTCACCCTCAGGGTGGCTCATGGGCGATCCCCATTCCCGGCGAGCGGCTCCGGGTCCTTGGGCCATGAGCTGAAGGGACCGGGCTCAGACCGGAGCAGCCCGACCACCCTCTCCTCGAACTCGGCTATGTCCAGGTCACCTCTGGCGAACCTCTCCCGCAGAGTCACCAGCGGGTCCGGCGTCGCCGCCGGCATCCGGCCCGCGGTGGGACGCCCCCTGGCGGCGCCGCAGCTCCCAAGCGGCGACCTCTCGGCACGCCAAGCGGCAAGGCCGACCAGGGCCAGCATGACAGGCATCATCACGAACATCGGCCAGGGCACCCATCCCCACCCCGAGAGCATCGTCACCGGCATCTCCAACCTCCCAATTTGCGTTGCCATCCGTGCTGAGGGCCCCCGCGGGCCAGCGAGTTGCCGGGGCACCCTCTCATCGGCTGCCCCGCTCACGCAGCAGCGTCCGGGCGGCGACGATCACTGGCCCCAGCGCCGGACTGGCGGTACAGTAGTAGATGTACGGCCCGCGTCGCTCCGCCCGGACCAGGCCCCGGTCGCGCAGAACGCGCAGGTGGTGCGACACCGCCGGTTGTTTCAACCCCGTCGCCGCCACGATGGCCCCCACCGACACACAGGCCATGCCCAGCGCCGACAAGATCCTCAGCCTAGTCGGGTCACCCAGAGCCTGCAGCAGCTCGCCAAGATCGGCGGCCTCAGCGGTCTCCATTGGAGAGGCCAGCCCCTGGTCGGACATCTGTGTCGTCGCACTCACGCCGGCCATGCTTGGGAATCCTCCTGTCCCTAACGTTATCACATCTAGATATATCTCTGGGTGTGACCATGGGCCGTGGCAACAGCTACCTCCTGATCGGATATAGTGTAAGCATGTGCAGACGATGTGGATGCCAGAAGAGGACCGCCGATCGGGAGCCGCGGGCCGCGCCGGTGCAGGGCTCGCTGGAGGCGGCGGTCCTCATCGCCTGTGCCGACGCGCCTCGTTACGGGTACGAGATTGCCGCGTGGCTCACGGCGGAGGGCCTGGTCAGCGGGCCGGTCAGTCCGGGCCGCCTCTACGAGACGCTCGCCGCGCTGGCTCAAGCCGGAGCCATCGTGGCGAGGGACGAACCGAGCGGAATCGGGCCTAACCGGCGGCGCTACCACCTCACCGAGGTGGGCTGGCGGCGCCTCTCCGCGTGGGCCGTGACCCTAGAGCAGACCGGCATGGTTCTCGCCCGCGTGCTGGCTCGCCTGGTCAAGCTTGATCGAACGCCCTACTCCGTTGACTCGCCAGCAGCCAATTCGACAAGTGGAGGTGACGACATGCCCTGTCAGTGCCAATGCGGCGGCCCGAAGGCGGCCGGCTCGAACAGAGCCGAGACCGACTCCCAAACAGCGGTTGCTGGGCAACCGGCGCCCGCCCCGGCGCGTAGTGTCGAGGCGCGCCTCGACACTATCGAGTCGCTCCTGCAACAGCTGACCAGCCGCTGACCGAGAGCCCGCCATCGGCGTACCGGTGGCGGGCTCCGCGTGGGTCGGCGCCGTATCATCGGCAAATGGAGATATCATCGCGTCTCACCGGTGGCGAGCTCGCAGCGGCGGCGACCCTCTTCCGATCATTGGCAGATCCGACCCGGCTTGCGATATTGCAACGACTCGCAGCGGGGGAAGCCCGGGTGGTCGAACTCACCACCAGCAGCGGCCTTGCCCAGTCAACCATCTCCGCGCATCTTGCCTGCCTGCGGGACTGCGGTCTCGTCATCTCGCGGCCCGTCGGTCGGGCTTCGGTGTACACCCTGGCTCAGCCAGCGCTGTTAGACCTGCTCATGGCGGCGGAGGCCGTTCTGGCCGCCACCGGCGATGCGGTGGCCCTGTGCCCCGCCTACCGTGACCACCGGTGAGGTACGAGACGGTCCGGACAGCTCTGGGGCCGCGGCGAACGCGGTCTCCTAGCGCCACCTTGCTCCCGGCCGGCAGTCCAGCGTGGCAACGCGCGGCATCCCTCGCCAGCCTCCTATCGTGGTTGACCCTGGCGTGGCTCGGGATTGAGGCAGGTGTCGCGGTGGGGGCGGCGCTGGCGGCACGTTCACCGGCCCTGCTCGGTTTCGGGCTCGATTCAGGGGTGGAGGCATTGGCCAGCGTCATCGTTGTCTGGCGCCTCTCCGGGTCACGTCGCTCGTCGGAGGTGGCCGAACGCCGCGGCCAACGTATGGTAGCCGTCTCGTTTCTGCTCTTGGGCCCATACATCGCCATCGACTCGTTGGTTGACCTCACCAGCAAGAGCCGGCCGGACACGAGCGTGATCGGAATCGCGATCACCGCCGTCACACTCCTGCTTGAGCCCTATCTGGGCCTGGCCAAGCGTCGCCTGGGCAGGGCCCTGGCCTCTGCCACGGTGAGCGGCGAGGGGGCACAGAACCTGCTCTGTGCCGGGCAAGCGGGCGCGGTCCTCGTGGGCCTGATCGTCAACACCGCCTGCGGCTGGTGGTGGGTGGACCCGGCTGTTGGCCTCGCGATCGCAACCTGGGCGCTGCACGCAGGATGGCGCGGCTGGCACGGACACCAGGTGACCTGCACCTGTGGCTGCGCACCGTCGCCCACGGCCCAAGGCGAGGGCACCGCCGGTGCCGTCATTCGCCACCTTCCTTGATCTCCGAGCAAGGGGTGGGTCGCTCGTGGCCGCTGCCCATGCTCGGCCGCCGGAGGCAGAGGCGCTGGGCACCCGGTGGGCTGCGGACCACCAAAGGTTGGCGGCGGCGCCGGCCGGCGACTCTTCAGCCCCAGTCCGAGGCTGGCGCCCGGGGCGGCGGCACTCCCCGCGGGCGGTCCGCCAGGCCCCTTCCGTAGCCCCGCTGGGAGGGATTGGGCGCCAGGTCGAAGAGCCGGTAACTCTCCGCCAGCTCCACCCCCGCCTTCTCCCCCACCTGGCGGGCTCGCTGGAATGTGGGCTCGCGCATGTCAGAGGCGTCAAACTGGCTGCGGTGCTCACCCAACGCCAGGAGTTTGTTCTCCAGGTCTTGCTTGGTGAGCGGGACCGCGACATCGGACTGGTCACCGGATCCCACCAGAACGAACCTGGTGCGATGGGGCTGCAGCCCCTCATCACGGGCCAGCTCGGGAAAGGCGCGAACGTCTCGCGCGCTGGGGAACACGGCGTCCAGGCAGGCGTCCGCCGCCGCGCGATGATCGGGATGGTTGATGTAGCCCCTCCCGAAGAAGCGATTGGTCGGGTCCATGGT
>JAKABA010000166.1 GCA_021802115.1 bacterium
CGCCCCCCGGCCGCTGGCGCCCGACCACTTCCGGGAACGGGATGAGTCACTGGGTGAGGATTCGAGCAACTTCGAGTTTCGCATCCGCACCCTGGATGACGACCGCCTGGTGGGCTTCGTCGCCATCGTCGGGATCGAGTGGCCGAACCGCCATGGTTGGGTGGCCATTGGGCTTGGAGATCCCCGCGATCGCGGCCGCGGCTTCGGGACCGAGGCGATGGGCCTGGCGCTCAGATATGCCTTCCATGAGCTGGGGCTGCACCGCCTGAGCCTCGACGTCATCGCCGACAACCAGCCCGCGATCGCCCTCTACCGTCACCTCGGGTTCGTGGAGGAGGGGCGCCTGCGGGAGCGGGTCCTGCGCGACGGGCAGCGCCTCGACCTGCTGTACATGGGGCTGCTGGCCCACGATTGGGAGCTCGGCCGAACCGGGGCTCCCCCCGCCGGTTGATCGTGTCTGCGCGGCCGCCGGATCCCCGGCGTCCCCCGCTGCAGGTGTACGGCCTCTGGTTCGCCCGGCGCTCGGCAGAGTCGTTCTTGGTCTCGGATCAGGAGCGGGAGACGGCCGCGGCGCAACTGGTCGAGCAGCATGCAGCGGGCCGGCTGACGCTGGATGAGCTGCGGGAGCGGACCGAGATCGTCTACGGCGCCCGGACCCGGGGCGAGCTCAGCGCCGCGCTGGCTGACCTCCCTGGAAGTGCCGGACCGCCCGGCAACCCCTGGGAGGCACTGGTCCAGCTGCGCAGCCGCAATCCCTTCCCCGGCTATGGCTACGCTCGATTCTGGGCCCGGGCCGCCGGGCTCTGGGTGGACTTGATCCTTATCGCCGGACTGTTCTTGGGCCTCGGGCCGGTGGCTGGGGCAGCCCATCTGGCCGCCCTCACCCTGCTGGTCCCACCGGCCTACTTCACCTCCTTCTGGACGGCCCTGGAGCGGACCCCCGGGATGTGGCTGGTCGGAGCCAAGGTGGTGCGTGCGGAGGACGGCGGGCGTTTGGGCCTCCGGCGGAGCTTCGTCCGCAGTTGTGGGTACCTACTCGACCTCGCGTCGGGCCTGGTTGGCTTCGGCTGGGCGGCCCTGGATCTCCGGCGCCAGGGCTGGCACGACAAGCTCGCCGGCAGCCTGGTGGTGCGCCGCCTGCGCTGAGAGGGGAGCCGCCTCGGGTAGCGGCCACGACAGCTGCAGTCGCTGACCCACCCGGTGCAGTCCCACCAGGATCGGCAGCCCCAGGAGCAGCGCCATCAGCGCGTTGCCGACCGCCCGAAAGGAATCGTAACCCAAGGATGTCAGCAGGTAGTAGCCGGCGAACCGGTGGAGGGCCACCAGCGGCGGCAGATGGGGGGTCCACCCCAGCTGCCCGGACCCTGCATAGAAGGTCCAGTTCCAGACATCCATCACCGCCCCGAACCCGAATCCGGTCACGATGCCGACCCCTGCCAGCAAGGCGACATCGAGCCGGGTGGGGCGCCCACTGCGGCGCCAGCTGCCGGCGATGCCGGCGAGCATTCCCACCCAGCCGACCGCGAAGAGCTGGTACGGGACCCAGGGCCCCAGCCCCCCGGTGACCAGCGCCGAGGTCAGCAGTGAGCCCGCACCAACTAAGAATCCGAACTCCGGGCCCAGCGCGTAGCCACCGCACAGGACCAGCAGGAAGATCGGGCTGAAGCCCGCGATCCCGGTGACCAGGGCCGCTCGCAGAGCGGCGTCGGCGGCGCTGAGGGCGGCCAGCAGCGCGAACGCGCGGGTGCTCATCCTGCGAGTCCCGACCTCGAAGGCGAGGAGCCCGAGGAGGGTGCCCAGCCCGATCGCCAAGGCGGGGGTGCTGGCCGGCAGTCCCAAGCCCGAGAACGGCCAGAGAAAGAGGCCGATCCCGAGCAGGCTGATGACGATGAGGATCACGCCGGGGCAGCCGTCATCCGGGTGAGACCGCTAGATTCCGCGACCCAGGTGGAGTCACCGACATGTTCAGCGAAGTCACGGTCGCTGGTCGCCACCAGCACCGCCGCCCCCGACTCCGCCAACGCGTCGATGGCGGAGATCAGCATCTCGCGAGCGGGCTGGTCAGCCCCCCGGGTGGGCTCGTCCAGGAAGACGCTGACGGGCGAACCGATCAGCACCGCAGCGAGGGCCACCCGCTGCCTTTGTCCGGTGCTGAGGTCGCGCGGGTCGCGATCGGCCAGCTCCGAGATCGCGAACTGTCGCAGGATCGGGTCGACCTCCAGGGGCAGCTTCAGCCATCTGGCGGTCTGCTCCACCTCCTTGCGCACGGTCGCCTGGTGCAGGAGGGAGCCGGGCTCCTGGGGCAGGTAGGCGGCCCGACCGGGGCTCCGCTCCACCATCCCGGACAGGGGCGGAAGCAGCCCCGCCACCGTCCGCAAGAGGGTTGTCTTGCCGGCGCCGTTGGCGCCGGTCACGGCGACCACCTCCCCGCGCCGGCAGCTGAGGTTGAGATTCTGCAGCAGCGGGAACCCATGGCCGATCGCCAGATCGTCAGCTGCCCAGGCGACATCGCCCCCGCGGGCCGTCCGCGCACGGCGAGTGGGCCAGGTGACATCGAGACGGGCCGGCAGTAACCGGCCGCCGACCATGGCCAGCTCCTGGGTGGCGATCGCCGGGACGCGGTCCGGCCGGTGCTCGGCGACCACCACGCTGACGCCCTCCCTGACCAGGGATGTGAGGCACCGTCCCAGCAGGTCGGCGCCGGCGGGATCCAGCTGGGAGGTGGGCTCGTCCAGCACCAGCAGCTCCGGGGCCATCGCCAGCGCCCCTGCCAGGGCCACCCTCTGCAGCTCCCCGCCTGAGATCGCGTCCAGGCGGCGGCCGGCCAGGTGGGAGATCCCCAGGGAGTCCATCGCCGCCTCCGCGCGCCGCCGCACCACAGCCCGCCCGAGGCCCAGGTTGGCCGGACCGAATGCCACCTCCTGCTCCACCACCGGCATCACCATCTGGCGCTCGGGCTCCTGGAACACCATGGCGACGTGCCGGGCGAGCTGGCGCGGGGTGATGTGGCGCAGGCTCTGGCCCAGCACCTGGACCTCGCCGCGCGCCCGGCCCCCATGAAAGTGGGGAACCAGGGCATCCAGGCAGCGCAGCAGAGTCGACTTGCCGCCACCGGACTCCCCGGTAAGCAGCACCAGGCCCGGTTGGAGCGCCGCTTCCAGCTCCGCCAGGGCAGGTTGGTTCGCGCCTGGATACCAGTAACTGAAGTCGTGGAAGCGCGCGATTGCGCTCATGTCAGCGCCCCCGGAGCCGCCAGCAGGGCGCAGGCCAGGGTGGGCATCCAGGTCAGCCCTGGCACGACCAGGCTCGGGTAGGGTTGCCAGTTCGAGACGCCGCCACTGAGCAGCCCGATGACGAACAGGACCATGGCTGCTGTGGAGGTTGCGCCAACCATCACGCTGAGCCGGTTCCACTTAACCGGGAACGCGTTGGTCCGGGCACCCGTACCGAAGCCCCTGGCCTCCATCGCCTCCGCAAGCAGCACCGAACCCTCGATCGCGGTCAGCACCGACGGGACCGCGACCGCAGTCACGGAGCGCAGCCCGTGAGGACGCCAGCCCCGCATGGTCTGGGCTTCGCGCACGGCCAGGAAGCTGGTGCGCAGCCGTGGCAGCAGGCTGGTGGTAGCGCCCAGGGCGGCGCCCGTGCGGTGGAGCGCGCGGGGTAAGGCGTCGATCAGCTGCTGGGGCTCCACCACCAGCCCCAGGGTGGAGGCCGCCAGCAGGCAGGCCCCCAGCCCCAACGCGATGTCGCCTCCGTACACCGCACCCTCGATCGTGAGCTGTCCGCCCAAGGCCGGCAGCCACCCGGGCAGGGTCACCAGCACGTCCTGGCCGGTGTGGCTGAGCAAGAGGTTGAAGACCACCGCCAGGAGGCAGACCACCCCGACCCAACGGATCACCGGCAACAGGCTCGTTCCCGGGCGGCGATGGCGGGCCAGAACCGCTGCCGCCGCCGCCAGAGTGAGGACCCGATAGATCGGGTCCTCACTCCCCAGGGAGAGCAGCAGGACCGCGCCGACCCACAGCAGCAGGGCCCGCGCGTTCATGACCTTGTCAGCTATTCAAGGGTGGCTTGGGCGGAGCCCCCGGGGTGCCGCTGCCGAAGTGCCAGCCCAAGGCGTCCCCGTTGCGCAGCTTGATGTCGGTGACCCCGACCTGAGCCACCTTCCAGGGGCCCTTCCCAGTCCAGACGAAGAGGGCCCAGTAGGGCTTGCCGGAGGCGAAGCAGCTGCTGTACGAGCTGGGCTCGTGGTCGATCTGGCACACCGCGTTGCCGAAACTGAAGTGCTGCTCGGCGTACTCGATCCCGCTTCGCTTCATGGCGGTCTGGGCCGGGATCTCGGGACCCTTGAAGTTGACGCAGCTCTCCACGACCTTCTTGCTGGCCAGTTCAACCACGACCTCGACCCGGTTGCCGCTCCCGCACTGGGATCGGGGCCCGGTCGTGGCCGCCGACGTGGCGCCGCAACCCGCCAACAGCACCGCCGCGAACATCGGGGCCAGTATCGCGCTGGCCACTTGAGACGACCTCATCGTCTCCACCTCCTGGCGGCTGCTCTGGCCCCACGCTGAAAATGGGCCCGCCGCCTGGGGCCTTCCTTCCCGTTGCGCGCGGGGGATGCTCGGCACCCGCTCGGGCCGGTCTCCTGGCTCGCGGATCGCTGCCTCATCGCCGCCTTCCCAGGATCGTTCCCGGTGGCACTCTGGCAGAGGCTCCCCGCTCACAGTTGCGCGACAGCTCCGGATTTGGGCACGTCCCCGCACCGGATTCCCATTCGCCCGAGGGGCTATTCGGTTGTGGAGGGAATCTTAGAGCAACCAACCCGGTCCCGGGGCAGGGACCTGTGCACCACCCGGGCCAAAGGGTCGATGCGAACGCCGCGAGGGTCAGGCGGTCCGCGGCGGCGGCAGGTTCACTGAGTTCGGCAGGTGGTGCCCGAGCTTGCCCGCCCCGACTGCCAGGCCCAGGAAGACGGTGGCCCACAACACCCACATCCCCGGCCGCAGCTGCGACCCGACCACCAGCCCGCCAACCGCGGGGCCGATGATGAGACCCACCGACCAGGAGAGGTTGAAGGTTGCCATGTAACGTCCTCTGGCCGCCGGTCTTGCCATGTCGGCGACCAGAGGGCCGATGGTGGAGCTGAGGAGACACTCCGCCGCCCCGAACGCGACCGCAAACAGCCCCAACAGGGCGGCCGCGGCCAGGCCCCGCTCCCAGCTGGCGACCTCACCGATGAGCCAGGCGCTGGCCCAGGCGGCGGCCGCCAGCATCAGGGTCCTGGTTCGGGGCAGTCCCCGTACGAAGCGGGCGATGGGCAGCTGGGCGAGCACTATGAAGCCCGTGTTCGCGGCCAGGATGAGGCCGATCGCGGCGGTGGGCACGGCCAGGAAGACGCGCGCGTAGAGCGGGACTGCGCTGTCGAGTTGGGCGTATGCGCCGACCACGACCACCAAGTTGAAGACCACCACCACCATGAACCGGAGGTCGCGCAGCACCTCGAGGTAGCCGCTGCGGCGACCGGCGGCCGAGGCTGCCCTCCCCGACGGCACCAGGGCCACGACCAAGAGCAAAAACGCGACAAATGTGGCCGCATCGATGAGGTAGATCGTGGTGAAGGTCCCGGGCCGGACGGTGGAGACAATCAGGCCGCCGCTGATCGCGCCGATCCCGATGCCGAGATTGTTGGCGGCGTACTGCAGCGACGCCGCCGAGGTCCGCTCCTCCCTGGTCGTGAGCGCGGCCAGCAGCGCGGCGATGGCGGGATAGTAACAACCCGCTCCGATCCCGATGAGCAGCATCGCCCCCGCCGCCTCGGGAAGGTTGACCACGTAGCCGAGGTAGGCAAACCCCATGGTCTGGGCCGAGAGCCCGGCCAGGATCAGCGCCTTGGGGCTCGCCCGGTCGACCAGTGAGCCACCGACCAGCGCCGTCAGCAGCGAGGCGAGTGCCGACAGAGAAAGGATGGCTCCGACGATTGGGATCGGCAGCCCCCGGACCACGTGCAGGTAGATGGATCCGTACGGCAGGACGAATCCGTTACCGAGGGCGGAGATGGCCCCACCGGCGACCACAATCCACACTCGCAAAGGCAGGGCCGGGCGCAGGCTGCGCAGGTAGCCGATCGCGAGGTGGCCCGGCTGGGGGTGCGTCCCGGTGCTCCTTGGCCCCGGCACTCAGGTGACTCCTGGCGGCCGACGGTCCAGCAGGTGGCCGAGCCCCGGTCCGGCGCCGACGATCATCGGCGGACGCGGTCGATGGCCCGCGCGCAGCGCGGCCCTGACCCGAGGCCAGCGGTTCCTGCCGTGCGCCGCCTGGGGTGGGAAGCGTGCCAGCCCTCAACATGTCCACCGCCGGGCCGCCAGGCTCGGCCGCGGGCGACATCAGTCACCGAGACCGTCGCCAAGGTCAGCGGCGGCCGCCGCATGGACGTGAAACAGCAGCCGGTGCATCTGCTTGGTCAGCTGCAGCCGCTCCTCCTCCAGGCGGCGGCGGCGCCGACTCTGATGGATCAGATGGAGGGTGCCGCCGGCGGCGATGCAGGCGCCGATGTCACTGGTGACATTGGTGTAGTTGCCCCCGATCAGCTCCGCCTTGGCGCTGACCACTATCCCCAGGAAGGGGAGCACCACCAGGTAGATGCCCAGCCCGAGCAAAAAGAAGATGTGCACCTTGCTGGATAGGACCCGGGGGACGTACCCGAGCGCCCGATCGATCCGGGATTGGGGCACGGCCAGATTGGCGAGCGAGTCGAAGTCAGTGGGCGGTGAGGCGGGCGCATCTGGCACTTTGGTCTCCTTCGAATGAGCGGGTCATCGGGGGCCAGGGTACCGAGCCCAGAGCCGAGGGCGAAGTGGTGAGGCCACTTGGCAGGATGGTTCAGCGGGCCGGTGCCGCGGCCGAGCTGGCTGCGCGCTCCACCCTCAGTAGAAGACCTGGGCCAGCGTGTAGAGGTCCTCGGGCACCCGGCGCTGCCCTGCCGCCACCTCCGCCAGCTGGGCGATGGCGACTCCGTCCCCCTGCTTCACCGGGATGCGTCCGAACTCTCCAGCGACGGCCAGATCGTAGCCTGCCGCCCCCACCCTGGTTGCCCAGATGCGGTCGTAGGCGGTGGGCGCCCCACCCCTTTGCGTGTACCCCAACACGGTGACTCGGGTTTCGAAGCCGGTCTCGGCCTCGATCGCCTCCGCAAGTTGCGGCCCGACTCCGCGACGGCTCAGCAGGAGGTGCCCAAACGCATCGCGGGGCCCGCTCTCGGCTGTCGCCTGGGTCAGCCCGGCCACGGTGGCGCCCTCCGCCACCACGACGATGCTGAAGTCGCGGCCGCGCTCGCGGCGGGCCCGAAGGTGGGTGGTGATGTCCTGGAGTCCGACCGGGAACTCGGGGATCACGATCATGTCGGCGCCTCCCGCGAGCCCGCCCATCACCGCCACCCACCCGGTGTCCCTTCCCATCACCTCCACCACCATCACCCGGTGGTGGGCGGCCGCGGTGGTGTGCAGCCGGTCCAGCGCCTCGGTGACGATGGCGACCGCGCTGTCGAAGCCGATGCAGTACTCCGTGACCTGCAGGTCGTTGTCCATGGTCTTCGGAACCCCCACGACGGGGAGCCCCTGGTCCGCGAGAGCGCGCGCCACCGAGAGGGTGTCGTCGCCGCCGATGGCGATGAGGGCCCCGAGCCCGGCGCTCTCAAAGTGTGTGATGACGGCTTCCATCGCCTGCTTGTCCGCGAGCGGGTTCACTCGGGAGGTGCCCAGGATCGTCCCCCCGACCGAGAGGATCCCTGAGACCTGGTGGGGGTCGATGGGACTCAGCCCCTGGTCCTGAACCAGCCCGGCCCACCCGTTGTGCACGCCCACCACCTCGTGGCCGTCGGCCTGTGCCTTGCGGGCGACGGCTCGAATTGCCGCGTTCAACCCGGGCGCGTCACCCCCACCCGTCAGCACCCCAAGCCTCATGTGCGCCTCCTATCTGAGTCCTTAGCGACCGCTTCCACCCTGAGGATAGCCAGCGCGCGGCGATGCGCGACCGAAGGGCCCCGTCGTCACCCGCGTGAATCCACCTAAGCCCGGCGACGGTTACCGCCCTTGGTGGCGGTGCCGGCACGAATCAGCATGAAAGACAGCGAGCAGTGCCTGAAGAGAGGAATCACAACATGGCAGTCAGAACCTCAGCGGCGACTTCGGACCAGGAACGTGAACCCGGGATGTGGGTGATGGGGGCTGCCATCGTGGCGGTCCTCATGGCAGCCGTGGTCCTGATCGGCGGGTACGCCTCGGGGTGGGGGGGACACCTGAAGATCTCGCAGGCGGCGGTGCCGCTGGCGGCGTCCAGCGGGACGAGTCAGGCGACGCTCAACCTGTCGATCGTTACCGGGAAGATGATGGGATCTGGCGCGCTCGGGCCGGCCTACGTTCCCAGCAACTTCACCGTGCCTGCGGACTCCACGGTCAAGGTGACGGTCACCGACTTCGACACCGCGACCCCGCTCACTGGCCCACTGGTGAAGTACTCCAAGGTGACCGGCACCGTGGGGGGCACGATGCAGGTGCAGCCGATCAATCCCCAGGCCCCCAACAGCTTCGTGGGCAAAGCCCACACCATGAGCTACCTAGCGCCAACTCTGGTCGCCCACACCCTGACGATTCCGGCGCTGGGGATCAACGTTCCCATGGCCGGACAGTCCCGGATCACCTTCACCATCAAGACCGGCAAGCCCGGCACCTACGAGTGGCAGTGCATGGACCCGTGCGGGAACGGGGCCAATGGCATGGGTGCCCCGATGGGGATGGTCGGTTACATGG
>JAKABA010000167.1 GCA_021802115.1 bacterium
GAGCCGGCCGGACCCCGGGCCCGGGCGGGATCTGGTCGCGGCCCACAGCCTCGGATATCCGGGGGCGCCGCAGCTGACGGCCGAGTCGACCGGGCTCAGCTATCGAGGGCGCCAATTCAGAGTGCATCCCGACTCCTTCATCCAGGTCAATCAGGGCAGCCTTGGGCTGCTCTACGAGACCGTCGTCGAGTGGCTGAGCGGCGAGCTCGAAGGGCACAACGTGGTCGACGCCTACGGGGGATCGGGCTGGCTCGGGCTGCGGCTCAGTGATGAGGGGGCGAGGGTCCTGGTGATAGAGCAGAGCCCCGTCTCCGCCCGGCTCTGCCAGCTCCACGCGCAGATGTACGAACAGCCCAGGCTGGAGGTTCGCTGCGGCCTCGTCGAGGAGCTGCTCCCGCAGGCGGGCAGGCCCGATGTGGTGGTGGTGGATCCGCCCCGCAGCGGCCTCGGCCCCCAGGTCAGCGGCTGGCTGGCCATGGCCGGGCCTCCCACCGTCGTGTACCTGAGTTGCGAGGTCTCGGCGCTCGCCCGCGACCTGGAGGCGCTCTGCCGTCTGGGCCCCTACCGGCTGGAGCGAGTGCGGTTGGTGGACATGTTTCCGCAGACCTATCACTTCGAGACCGTGGCCCTGCTCCGGCGCTCCTGAGGTGCTCCGCGCAGTCGGGCAGCACTCCCGGCCGATCCCCGATACTGGGAGCGCCACCCCGCCCCATTCCCGGTCCAGCCGCAAGCCATGCCGTCCGTAGAATTCGCCCACCTTCACACCCACTCGGAGTACTCGCTCCTGGACGGAGCGGCGCGCCTGCGCGACCTGGTGGCGCGGGCCAAGGCCCTGGGCCAGTCCGCGATCGCGGTCACCGACCACGGCGTCCTGGCGGCGGCGATCGAGTTCCACGAGGTGGCCCGGGAGGTCGGCGTCAAGCCGATCATCGGCTGCGAGGTTTACGTGGCGGCGCGCTCCCGGCTGCAGAAGGAGGGCCGCGCCGACCGCGACCCATCCCACCTGATCCTGCTGGCGCGGGACCGGGTGGGGTACTCCAACCTGGTCAAGCTGGTGAGCCGGGCCCACCTGGAGGGGTTCTACTACAAGCCCCGCATCGACCGCCAGCTGCTGGGTGAGTACGCGCAGGGGCTGATCGCCCTCTCCGGGTGCATCGGGGGAGACGTCCCCCAGCTGGTGCTGGCTGGTGATCTCAAGGGGGCCAGCCGCCTGGCCCGGGAGTATGCGGAGCTGATGGGCGATGACTCCTACTTCCTGGAGATCCAGGACCACGGGATGGAGGAGGAGGCGCGGGTCCGCGAGGGGCTCATGGAGATCTCGCGGCAGACCGGCATCCCGCTGGTGGCCACCAACGACTGCCACTATGTGGACCCGGGAGACGCCGAGGCCCACGACGTGCTTCTCTGTATCCAGACCGGAAGCCGGGTGGAGGACCAGCGCCGGCTGCGATTCGCGGGCCCGCACTTCTACCTGAGCTCCGGGGACGAGATGGCGGAGAGGTTCGCGTACTGCCCGGACGCGGTCAGCAACAGCGTCGCCATCGCCGCCCGCTGCGAGTTCGAGCCCGTCCTGGGCCAGCGCCTGCTGCCGCGGTACGAGGTTGCCAGCGGCGAGGACGCCGACAGCCAGCTGCGGCGGGCGGCGGAGGACGGCCTCCGGGAGCGCTGCGAGGGCGAGCCGCCGGAGGCGTACCGGGAGCGGCTCGACTACGAGCTGGAGGTGATCAGGCAGACCGGGTTCGCCGCCTACTTCCTGATCGTCTGGGACTTCACCAAGGCCGGGCGCGACTCGGGGGTGAAGATCGGACCGGGCCGGGGATCGGCCGCCGGGAGCCTGGTCAGCTACAGCCTGGGGATCACGGCGCTGGACCCGATCCGCTACGGCCTCATCTTCGAGCGCTTCCTGAACCCCGAGCGGGTCTCCATGCCCGACATCGACATTGACTTCGATGTGCAGGGGCGCAGCCGGGTCATCGAGTACGTGACCACCAAGTACGGCAGCGACCGGGTGGCCCAGATCGTGACCTACGGGACCATGGCCGCCAGGGCCGCGATCCGCGATGTCGGCCGAGCCCTGAACGTCCCGCTGCCGGAGGTCGACCGGCTGGCCAAGCTGGTGCCGACCCGCCCCGGGATGACCCTGGCCACCGCGCTCAAGGACTCCAGGGAGCTCATGGACGTGTACCGCCAGGAGGAGTGGGCGCGCCGCCTGCTGGACACGGCTCAGAGGCTGGAGGGGATCTCCCGCAACGCCGGCACCCATGCCGCCGGGGTGGTGATCGCGCCGGGGCCGCTCATGGACTACGTCCCTCTGCAGCGCGCCACCACTAACAAGGACGCGGTGGTGACCCAGTTCGACATGAACGGGGTCCAGAAGATAGGGCTCTTGAAGATGGACTTCCTGGGCCTGGAGAACCTCACCGTGATGGAGGAGACTCTGGATCACATCGAGCGTCTCCGGGGGGTCCGCCCCGACCTGGACCGGATCCCTCTCGACGACCCCGCGACCTATGAGCTCCTGGGAAGGGGGGACACCATCGGGGTCTTCCAGATGGAGGCCGAGGGCGGGCGGCGCATCCTCATGGACATGCGGCCGCGGTCGATCGAGGACATGGCCGCGGCCAACGCCCTCAACCGGCCGGGACCGATCGAGGGCGGGGTCATCGAGCTCTACATGAGCCGGCGCCGGGGCGAGGAACCGATCACCTACCTGCTCCCGGAGCTGGAGTCGGTCTTGGCGGAGACCCACGGGATCATCGTCTACCAGGATCAGGTGATGCAGATCGCGTCGGCCGCCGCCGGCTTCACCCTGGGGGAGGCCGACCTGCTGCGGGCGGCGATGGGCAAGAAGGACAAGGGCAAGATGGCGGCCCAGAGGGAGCGCTTCATGGCGGGAGCCATGGGACGGGGCGTGGACGAGACGACCGCCAACGAGCTCTTCGAGTTGATCGACTTCTTCGCCGGCTACGGGTTCAACAAGGCGCACGCGGTCGCCTATGGCCTGATCAGTTACCAGACCGCCTACCTCAAGGCCAACTATCCGCTGGAGTACATGACGGCGCTGCTGAACAGCCGCGCCGGGGACTTCGACCGCATCAAGCGGGTGATCCTGGATGCCCGCGAGCGTCAGATCGAGGTCCTGCCCCCGGATGTGAATCGCTCCCAGCCCGCCTTCAGCGTGGTTCGGGAGGCGGATTCTCCAGAAGGCGCCGGGGGCCAGATCATCTACGGCCTCCAGCAGATCAAGAATGTGGGAGAGGGTGCGGCCCAGGCGGTGGTGGCGGCCCGCGAGCAGGGGGGCCCGTTCCGATCGCTGGTGGACCTCTGCCAGCGGGTGCGCGGGCGCGATCTCAACCGTCGAGCCCTGGAGGCGCTGATCCGGTGCGGCGCCTGCGACGCCCTCGGAGACCGTGGCTGGCTGCTGGCGGAGTTGGACCAGGCGATGCGCCGGGCCGAGCGGGTGGCCCGCGATCTGGAGTCCGGGCAGATCCAGCTCTTCGACCTGGATGAGGCCGGCGGAGCCGGGGACATCAGCGGTGGCCTCACCGTCCCCGCCGAGGTTGCGCTCACCCCCGCGGCCGAGCGCGAGAGGCTGCTCTGGGAGCGGGAGCTCCTGGGGATGTATTTGAGCCGCCATCCCCTATCGCACCTGGGCCCCGAGCTGGGGCGGCTGACCGACACCAAGCTGCTGGACCTCGCCGGCCTGGAGGGAAGGACGGTGCAGGTGGGCGGCTCGCTGCGGGAGTGCCGGCGGGTCCAAACCGGCAAGGGTGACCAGATGGCCTTCGCCTCCCTGGAGGACATGACCGGCGTCTGCGAGCTGGTCATATTCCCCAAGGTGTTCCGCCGGGCCCATGAGCTGCTCCAACCCGATGCGGTGGTCGTGGTGCGCGGCCGGGTGGAGGTGGGGCCCAGGCCGGGGTCGGCATCGGCCAATCCCCGCGCCGCGGGCTTCGAGTCCTCGGATCCGGCGCTGGAGGAGTCAGCCGGCGAGGAGGCTGAGGAGGCGAGGGTGATAGCCGAGGAGGTGTTCGGGCTGGATGCCCCCGAGCTCGCCGGGTGGAGTCCCGACGCGGTCGTGCACATCTCCCCGAGCGCGGTGTC
Organism: bacterium; assembly: GCA_021802115.1. Next base: position 4,105 of record JAKABA010000167.1, read on the forward strand.
CGAGGGCTCCCTGGAGGAGCTGGCCGCGGCGCTGGCGGCGAATCGGGGGAGCGCCAGGGTCGTGCTCCATGTCCGCGACGACCAGGGAGGCCATGAGATCGAACTCGGCGACTCCTACAGGGTCAGCGTGTCCGACGCTCTGGCCGAGGCGGTCCGGCGCGCCTGTGGCCCGGGCAGCTACCGGGTGGAGACCCGGAGGCCGATCGCACCTCCTCCGCAGCGATTCCGACCGAAGGCGGCGGCGCAGGCCTCCTGAGCGCCTCTCAGAGCCGGTTGGCGCTCTGCTGGATGAGCGGGAAGAGGATCTGAGCCAGCCCGATGTAGATGACCAGGAAGATGACGAAGGCGGCGAGCGCGGAGCTCTCGCCCCGGCTGCGGGTCAGCTTGGCGATGGGGTCGATCAGGCTGTCGGTGATGCGGCGGATGGCGAACACCAAGGGGTGCCAGGGGTCGACATGCAGGAAGCCCAACAACACCCTGATCAGCAGCAGCAGCAGCACGATCAGCAGCACCGCGGTCAGGAACTCGAGCACCACCGACACCAGGGCGCCGATGGGGTTGACGAACCCGGTCAGCGCCAGCCCCTGGAGAACATCCGCCACCGCGTAGGTGATGACGATCGCCAGCAGGGGGGAGAGGTCCATTCCCGCCAGGGTGGGCAGGAGCCGCCGCAGCGGCCGGATCACGGGCAGGACCAGGTCGTCCAGGAGCCGGCCGATGGCGCTGCCCGAGGCGCCGGGGAAAAAGGTCAGAAGCGCCCAGACCAGGATGCAGAGGGCGTAGATATCGAGCAGGGTTGCCAGATCACCGACCAAGATCGTGGCCACGTTCACTCCGGCAGTATATGGCGGCACTTTGAGGAGAAGCTGGGCGTCGGGGGAGACGGCGGACCCGGGCGCTGGCGGTGGCCACCCCTTACCGACCGGAGGCTCGAGAGGCCGTCCGGCCAGTCCCCCGAACCCGAGAGTCCGGCGGCCGAGCGGCCCAGCCGAGGCGGAGTTCGGCAGTGGCCGCGCCGGAGAGATTCGCTCCTGGACCCCTGACGGGCCCTAGTCGTCGCCCATGGTTGCCGATCCGACCGCGGCCAACTCGTCCCTGATCACCTGGTAGCACTCGCAGGAGGTGGCCTCCAGCCCGCGGCGGTCCAGGATCTCCACATGGCCGCGGTGGTAGCGGATGAGACCAGCCCGCTGCAGGAGTCCGGCCGACAGGGTGACGGTGGCGCGCCTGGCTCCCAGCATCTGGCCCAGGAACTCCTGGGTGATGGGAAACTCATCCTTGCCCACTCGATCATGGCTCATCAGCAGCCAGCGGCTGAGACGCTCCTCCGTGGAGTGGAGGCGGTTGCAGGCGGCCGCCTGGGAGATCTGACCGAACAGCGCCAGGACATAGCTCTGCACCACCCTTGCCAGGGGCGCGCAGTTGGCGACCTCGTTGAGGAAGGCGGTGGCGGACATGGTGAGAGCCCGACCGGCGACCTGGGAGATCGCCCGGACCCGCAGACTGCCGCCGAGGATGGTGGGGACCCCGACCAGCCCCTCGTTACCCACGGTGGCCACCTCAACGATGTTGCCGTCCTCCATCGGGGCGACCAGCGACACTACCCCATCCAGGGGGAAGTGGACAGCGTCAACGACCTCCCCGGGCTCGAAGAGCACTGTCTTCAGGTGCAGGAAATGCGGCACCATCTGCGCCCGGATTCTGAGCCGGTCGTCCTCCGGGAGCCGCGCCAACAGCCTGTTCTCGACACCGAGATCCGAGCCATTGGCTCCGTTCGAGCCTACCGCCAACGCCAGCCTCCGGTACCTACCACTTCGGTCGAGCAGGTCATTCGACGAGTCCGTACGGTGGAGGACCGACACCGGAGAACTCATCTGCCATCCTAACTTCAACGAGGCCCCTCAGGCAAGCTTTGTGCTTCGTGATTGGCACCTGGCTTGCGCTGAAGTGGAGGATTCTTGTTGGCACTCACAAGTGGCATGGGCCTGAGCCCCCCGGAGGCCGTGCGGCAGTCGATACAACCCCCAGGTGGGGGCACTCGCTCCGGGAGCAACCGGCCCCCTGCGCTCTTGCCCGAGGTTTCCCAGGGGCTGGGTCCGCTGGGTGGCGTCACCAGCCAGATGGTGAGCTTGTGGATGGACCTGGTGCGGCAGGCCTTCCCCGCTGCCGCGCCAGCGCCGCAGCCAGCCCTTGCGGGCTTGACCTCACGCCAGCTGAATGCCCTTGACTGCATCTCCCAGGAGGAGCTCACGATGACCCAGCTCGCACGAGCGCTCAGGGTCACCGAGTCGTGCGCGACCGCGCTGGCTGACCGTCTCTTTGCCGTCGGAGCGATATCGCGTGAGCGCGACCCCGGGGACCGCCGCCTGGTCCGGGTGGCCGCAACCGAGGTGGGGCGGTCCCTTGCCGCTGGCTACCGGCGAGACCTGGAGGCCGCCTTGGAGCGGCTTCTCGACCAACTGGAACCCACCAAGCTCACGGCGGTGACGCTGGCGATGTCTCAACTTGGGGACCGTGACCGGGCTCGCCCTGCTGAGGACGGCCAGGTGGCCGCCTCTAGGACTGAGGACCCTTCTTGAGGCACGGCCGGCGGTCCCCCATGCTGAAACGAGGAGGGAGCCGCTCCGAAGGCGTTTCCATCGGGGGTTGCCAGGCCTGAACGCGCCGGTAACGGCACAGTTTGAGCCGGGACCGGCGCCCTCTCGCCGCTCCCTCTATCTGGACCTATCGACAGCGCAGGCCGACCGGCTCCTGGTGGGCGGGCTGGCGGGGCGCGACATCGAGGCCCTGGCGGTTGTGTATGACCGCTACGCCAGCGACGTCATGGGCGAGCTCCTGGCTCTGGGGCATGACCAAGCCACCACCGAGGCGGTGATGGCCGAGGTCTTCTGCCGCCTGTGGCGGATCGCTCCGTGGCTCGACCCCAGGCGGGTGACCATCCGGGCGTGGCTTCTGCTCACTGCGCGCTGGTTGGTGGACTGCCGCCACCGGGCCTGAGCGGTGGCCTGGTACCCGGTCTGGAATGCTGCTCATGCCGCCCAAGAGCGACCGGCAGGTCCGCCCCAACTCACCCGGCAGGGCGTGGCTCTGCCGAACGACGGGTCACCGGCAGCTGGTCTGAGGGCTCCCCGGACGTCGCGTCCGGGGTCGGACGATGAGCCCGCGGCCTGAGCCCGTCATGGCGCCGGGTGCCGGCGGAGGCGCAGCAAATCGTCGAGCACCACCTCCTGCCAGTCCAGTAGCGCTTCATGCAGGGCATATGTGTCGCGAGCGGCGCGCACCGCCGGGGGCGGGCTGATACCGTGCGACAGCAGCACCTCGATCACCGATCCGCAGGCGGATGTCGGGGGCGGTTTCCGGTCGCGGACATGCAGGCACTCCAGGGCGTCCAGGCAGTCGTCGATCGCCGTCAACGAGCGCCGAACTGATCGCCGGTCCCGGTGGAGGGAAGGGCCGTTGGGCTCCATGGCCCCTCGGCATGCGGCGAATCCCTCCACCTGGTCGTCCACTTTGAGGGCGCGTCGGTCATTCATCCCCAATCCTCCTGTTCACGGTGCCTGGCCCGCAGCCACGCATGGCGCCACCGCTCAGCGACATCGCCCCGAGCACGATCGCGGCCACTCCCATGTCCCGCCCGGTTGGGTGAGGCGGGATGGGTGCGAGTGCGGCAGCCTGAACCTCGGCGTCCATTCGCCGATCCGCGCACCGCCGTGCGCGTGCAGTGGCTTTGGCGCCATTTCATGTCGCCCTCTCCCCCGACTGGCGGCCACTCTGGCCGCCAGGGGGAGGATGGTGCTCACTCTGGCCGGGGCATGTGGTCGGCCCTGGCCGAATTCGGGGCCAGTCGCTGCCGGCTGCGGTCCAACCGGGTGTCGTGGCCCGGAGAGCGTGCAATCGGGCGACGATCCCTGCGGCCTGCAGGCGGCACCTTGACTGGGTCGTGGCGGGCTCCCAGCCCGCCGGCGTCCCACATGTCCTGGATTTCCCACGGGCAAACTCCCTTGACTATCGCCAGGGCCCATTGCAGCGCTGAGAGGGGGGGCGTGTCGGTCCGGCAGCGTACCGAAGCTGGATTGAACGCAAGCGACCCGATGGGGCGGACAGCCAGTCAGAGCGATGGGGACCGGGTCCCTGCCGTGCCCGCCGCCGTTCCAGTCGAAGGGCGAGCCAGAACCCGCGTGGCGGGTGGGCCCCAGAGCTTCCGGGCGACGCTCTGGGGGCCGAGTTGGCGCTGGGCCGGGCCGGCCCTGGCTAGCTCTCTGCGCCGCCTGTCAGATCGTGGCGCACGGTGGGGCGATCCCTCTGCTTGGACGGCGCGCCCAAGGTAAGTGCCCCATCTCGCATCAGCCCGAGCACCCGGGCGCGTAGCTCGGGATCCATCGGGCCGAGCACGGTCTCCAGCAGACCACTCTGCGTTCGCAGCAGGACTCGGATGACTTCGTCGGCCCGTTCGGTGCGATGGACCAGCCACGCCCCTCCGGGACCCCGCCGGCGCCGCACCAACTTCCGGCGCACCAGACGCTCGACCACCGCCTTGGCCAGAGTAGGAGCGATGTCCAGGGTGTTGGCCAGGTCGGCGACGGTTTGCCCATCTGGGCTGAGCTGGGTGAGCGCGTCCATCTCCAGAAGGCTGAGGAGCCGAAGTTGGCGGCCCGCATGTTGGCCCAGCCGTTGGAAGTACTGCCGC
>JAKABA010000021.1 GCA_021802115.1 bacterium
CCGCTCACCCAAGAGGCCGGGAAAAGCAGGAAAGGCTCAACCTTCAACCAACTCTTGGCGGTCGCTCCGTCCTCACCCAAACCTGCCACTGCATGTTCAAACAACGCGAGCGCTAACACCAGCCTTCGCTCAGGTAGCCGACTTGGAATACAGCCTGCAGGGCGCACCGGACCAGCGCGCCTACCTGCGGCTCGACGCGCAGGTGGTCTGGAGGCCGGTCCGGAGGCCCGGCACCCTGATTCCCAGATCCGATCGGGTGGCGATCGCGGAGATCCGGGGCAGCGGAGGCGGGCCGGGGCTGGAGCCGAGAATCCTTCAGATCCGGGGGCTTTCCCTGGCGACGCTGATCTCCGACGTGAACTCGGAGCCGACCATCGCGCCCGGACCGGTGGGCTGCGGCCTGGTGAACCAGCAGGCCAACATCAGCTTCTTCCCCCTGGGGCCGACCTCTGTCCCAAATGCGAGCATCCTAGTCGAGGTCGCCTGCGCCGCCTTCCAGCTCAAGACCCCAAGGGGAGCGGTCGAGCTGCAGAGTCAGCCCACAGCTGGGCTGCTCGCGACCATCTTCCGGGCGGCGTGACAAGGTGGGCACCTGCTCCGCGTTCAGCGCCCCCCCAAGCGTTCCCACCCCCCCGGTAGAAGAGCCGGCGCGGCCTCCGCGGGCTCTCCAACCTGCTCAAGGAGGGACAGTGCCTCGTGGCCGGTACCCGTCTCGAACCCACCCCTGACTCCTCGTTGGAGGACCTCTTGGCCAGGTCCTGGCTCCTGGCTGGCGCCGGACTCCGAGAGGCTTGGCCAGCGCCAACTCGGCTCAGCGCCGACGAGCTGGCTCTCTTTGCAGTCGAACAGCGGTACTGTGTTCTGGCCACCGTCACCAAGCGGGGCCAGCCGAGGGCCCTCCCGGTCTCTTTCGCGCTTGACCCAACCGGCTGCTTCTGGCTCCCGACGGTAGCCGGGGCAGCGAGACTGGCCGACGTTCGAGCCAACCCGCACGCGGCCATCACAGTCGGCCAGGGCATGGGCGGCGTCAGGGCCGCGTTGATCGCCTCGGGTCCAGCCGAGATCCTGGCTGCGGATCACATCCCAGCGCCGCTGCTCGCGATGGTTGCCGGAAAGCTGGGAGACCTGAGCTGGCTGGGACACTGGATCGTGGTCCGGCCCGAGCGACTTTTGGGATACAGCTCTCGCCAAGAAAATCAATCCGATGGCAAGATCAACCGTTCCCCCGGGTAAATGTAGTCGCCGCTCAGATGGTTGGCAGCCTGGATGTTCATGATCGCCTGCCTCGGGTCCATCTGCGTGTATCTGGCCGTGGCCAGGCTCCAAAGGCTCTGTCCCGCTCGGACTGTCACCCAACTCCCGTGGGTGCCTTGACTCCCCAGCACCACCTGGGTCATCAGCATCCCCAAGAGGGCCGCGAGCACCAAGGCTCTGAGCGCCATGCGCCGCTCCCGACGCCACGCCCGGGGCTCGCGCCTACCTGCCGCGCCGCCGCCGCCAGTCGCTGGTCCACCTGAACTATAAAACATTAGTTCGCAGGATAGCGAACGCCCGTACCCTTGTCAAGTTCCCTCCTGAGGTCCAAACCGCGGGAGCTTTGGTTCCCCTCCGCGGGCCCCCTCTGTTACGTGCTCGCGGATCCCGTGATCGGTGGCTCCTCGTTATCGCCCGTGCAGTCACCCGGAACATGGGTTTGCCGGGAAACATCTGCTCTGCTATCATCCTTTCCGACCATCTGTTCTGTGGTCCAGGAGCGCTGGGCCAAACCAAGGAGGTAGCGGGATGACCGAAGGCCTGAGTCGCCGTCAGCAGGAGATCGCGGACTACCTGCGCGATCGATCCCGTAGGGGTGCCTACCCTCCGTCGGTTCGCGAGATCGGGTTGGCGGTCGGGCTCAGCTCTAGTTCGACCGTTCAGAACCACCTCAACGCCATGGAGCGCAAAGGCTTCATCCGCCGCGACCCGACCAAGTCACGGACCGTGAGCCTGACTGACTCCGACGGATCCTCGGACGGGGTTTTCAGATTGCCACTGGTAGGCCAGGTCGCCGCCGGAGCACCCCTTCTGGCCGAGCAGAACATCGAGGACCACCTCAGCGTTGGAGCTGAGATCGCCGGCGATGCCGACTCATTCGTGCTGCGCGTCAAGGGGGACAGCATGACCGGAGATGGGATCTTCAGTGGCGACCTGGTGGTGGTCAAGCCCACCTCCGAAGTGTCCAATGGCACCCTGGCCGTCGTCAGGCTGGAGAACAGCACGACCGGAGAGAGCGAGGTCACCGTCAAGCGCTTCTATCGTGAGGATGGCACCATCCGGCTGCAACCGGCCAACGACGCGTACCAGCCGATAGTCGTCAAGGACTGCTTGATCGAGGGCCGGGTCACCGCCGTAATCCGTCTGCTGCGTCAGTAGCTTCCCAGCTGCTTCCAGGACAGAGGACCGGGGTCAGGTGCCAGGGGCCCCCTCGCTGATCGCGGCCTGGCCTGTGGTGCCGTCCAGCGCCGAGACTGCGGCCGCCAGGGCCTGGGGCAACCGGCCAGTGACGTGGACGCCCTCAGTCGTGAACTGCTCGCTCTCGATCACGCCATACCTGCGCCACCTGGTCAGCATCTCCAGGCTCCCGTAAGGAATCGTCGCCTCAGCTGCGTCCATGGAGCTGCCCAAGGCAGTCCCGATGGCGCTGCGCAGGCCATCCAACCCCTCTCCTGTCACAGCGCTCACGAGCTGCGATCCCAGGTACCGATCCGGGGCGTACATCTCCAGACGGCGCCGACTCTCAGGCGAGCATAGGTCGGCCTTGTTAATCGCCAGGATCATCGGGCGGTCCGCCAGCCCAAGGTCGTCCAACGTGTGGTGGACAGTCTCCAGTCGGCTTTCCGATCCGGCCCGACTGGCGTCCAGAACATGCACCAACAAGTCCGCCTCCTGGACTTCCTCCAAGGTGGCGTGGAATGCTGCCACCAGGTCGTGCGGAAGCTTCTGGATGAAGCCCACCGTGTCCACCAGCAGACAGGGCTGGCCGCCCGGCAGTCGCACTGCGCGAGTGGTCGGATCCAGAGTGGCGAAGAGCTGATTCTCGGCCCGGGCGCCGCCGGCGGTGAGGGCATTGAGCAGGGAGGACTTCCCAGCATTGGTGTACCCAACCAGCGCCACCGTCCGGAATGGCAGCCGCTCCCGGCCGGCCCGATGCAAGGATCGCTCCTCCTGCAGCTGCTTGACCTCGCGCTCCAGAGCCCGGAGCCGGGTGCGAATCCGACGCCGGTCCGTTTCCAGCTTCTGTTCCCCAGGCCCCCTGGTCCCGATCCCGCCACCCAGCCGCGAGAGGTTGTCCCCACCGGTGAGGCGGGGCAGCAGATGACGCAGCTGAGCCACCTCGACTTGGATCCTGCCCTCTCTGGAGCGGGCGTGCTGGGCGAAGATGTCGAGGATCAGAGCGGCCCGATCCACGATTGGAATACCCACCTCCTCCTCGAGGTTGCGCTGCTGGCGTGGCGATAGGTCATCGTTGGTGAGGACCAGCCCGAAGTCCAGGCCCTCTCGCAACGAAGACACCTCTGCGACCTTGCCCTTGCCGTAGAAGAGTGCCGGATCGATGTGGGCTCGCTTTTGGATGTCGGCACCCACCACCTGGGCCCCCGCGGTCTGAGCCAGCTCCTGCAGCTCAGCCATCTCTTGGTCGACCCGGTCAAGGGCGGACTCGGATGGTGCCCAGCCCAGCAGGAAGGCCCGCTCACCGCGGGCCTGCATCGATTCGTCAAATACCTTCACGCGCTCTCCTGGCCCCAACGAGACTGCAGCACCGGCCGACAGGCCGCCACCATACCTTGGATGTCCATATCGGCGTCAATCCAAACCACCCCTGGCTGGGCGCGGAGCCAGGTCCGCTGAGCCCGGGCATAGCGCCAGGTCCGGTTGGCCACAGCCTCCGCGGCCTGCTCTCTGGAAGACTCCCCCGCCATCCACGCCAGCGCCTCCGAGTATCCGATCGCCGCGCCGGCGATGGTGGTCGCGGAGTAACCCGCGGCCAGAAGTCCCGCCACCTCAGTTCTGAGCGGATCACCGATGAGCCTCTCTGCTCGCCTTTGAATCCTGCTTCGAAGCTCAGTGGTGTCGACCTGGCAACCGAGTTGGACGACCGACCAAGCAGGTGCCTCTTGAGATGCCTGGGCTCCAGCCCGAGCCAGTTCCAGGGCGCGCATAACGCGCCGCGGATTGCGCAGATCGACACGCCGGTAGGCATCCGGCATTAGTTCGGTCAACTCGGCCACCAGAGAACGAAGCGTGCTGGGGGGGCAGGAGGCTCCCTCGTCGGCATCCCTGGACGCCGGTGGCACCCTTCCGAAGTCGTAGCCGCTGAGCAGAGCTTTGATGTACAGGCCGGTGCCGCCGACCACGATCGGGGTGCGTCCCGCTGCCCACACCTGGGCCAGGACCGGCTCAGCCCGCTGGACGAAGTCGACAGCAGTGAACGGCTGCCCCAGGTGGCGCCAGCTGAGGCCATGGCAGGGAACACCATGCAACTCCTCGGGAGTGGGCTTGCAGACCCCGATTGCCATTTCGGCGATCGCTTGGCGCGAGTCAGCGCTGATCAACTCGCCCGAGATCGACTCCGCCAGCGCCACAGCTAGCTCGGTCTTGCCAGTGGCGGTGGCGCCAACCACGGCCAGCAGCCGGCGCGCGTAGCTGGCTTGAGCCACTTCCATTGTCAGCGCCGGTTGAACGCGGTCAGCAGCTCGCTTTCGGATATCAGGAGCACCGTCGGACGGCCGTGAGGGCAGGTTATCCCTCCCTCGGTGCCAGCCAGATCTTGGAGCAGGGCGACGACCTCGCTGGGGTCCATCGGGTCGCCGAACCGGACGGCGCTGTGGCAGGCGAGGGAGGCGGCCACTCGGTGGCGGCGGCCCGCCTCCGTCGCAGCGCGGTCCTGCCAGGACGAGAGGATGTCGATCACAGTTGCCTCAACAGCGGAGATTGGGAGACCGATCGGAAGAGCCCTGCACCGAAGGGTGCCGACGCCGAAGGCCTCGACTTCAAACCCCAGCTGGGCCATGGCGCCCCCAGCATCTTCCAACGCTTCCAGCAAGGCGGGTGGCACCTCCACCAGCAGAGGTGCCAGGAGACCCTGGGAGGGCAGTGCCGGCGCCGAATTGGAGCCCAACCTGGCTAGGTACCTTCCGTAAAGGACCTTCTCGTGGGCCGCATGTTGGTCGAGAACCGCCAAGCCGGCGCCAGTCTCGACAACCAGGTACCGATCGTGTGCCTGCCCCAGATATCGCCAGTGGGCCGCCTCTCGCAAGTGCGGATCGGCTTCCGGCGGAGAGCTCGCCAGCCTCGGCGAAAACGGCGAAAGGCCGGTCGAGTCGAATCCCGGGAGCGCCTCGGCCCGAGTCTCGAGGGTTGGCCGGAGAGCAGGGGCTCGAGACCCGACCGGCGCCAGAGCTGCGGGAGGGCTCTCCTGCAGGGCGGTCCAGCAGGCATGCTGCACGGCATCGAAGAACCGGCCCTCGTTCTGGAGGCGCACCTCGCGCTTGGTGGGGTGCACGTTGACATCGACCAGGGCTGGGTCACAGGTGACGTTTAGCACCGCCAGCGGATATCGCCCCGTGGGCAGCAGTCCTCGGTAGGCTCCCTCCACCGCCGCGGACAGCCCGCGGTGCTGGACTCGACGGCCATTGACCATGATCACCATCGCCTGGCGGGTAAGACGGGCCACCCGGGGCGCCCCCAGGACGCCGGATACCCCAACTTCCCCGGCGGAAGCTTCCACCGCCAGCAGGGCTTGCGCCGCCTCCACCCCGAAAACTACCCGCACCACCGCCGTCAACGAGGAGCGTCCGGATGTCCGTAGCACCACCCTTCCCCCCGACCGCACTTCAAAGGCTATGTCTGGCCGCCCCAAGGCGGCCTCCTGAGCGACTCGAACGCAGGCGGCCGCCTCGGTCCTGGGGGAGCGCAGGAACTCCCGCCGGGCCGGCATGTTGAAGAAGAGGTCCCGAGCGGCCACCACGGTCCCATCCGGCGCGGCGGTGGCAACCGGGCCCCTGACCTCGCCTGCGGCAAGCTTGAGCTCGAAGGCGCGGTGGGACCCCTCGGCCCGGCTGATGGCGGTGACCCTGGCCACCGCGGCGATGCTTGCCAGCGCCTCGCCCCGAAAGCCGAAGGTGTGCAGCTGGCGAAGGTTGTCGATGCTAGTCAGCTTGCTGGTGGCATGGCGCTGAAAGGCCGCTGCGAGCTCGCCGGCTGCCATCCCCTGACCGTCATCGCCCACTCGAATCAGCTCTGTTCCCCCGCCCTCGATTTCCACGACGATTCGCGTCGCACCGGCGTCCTGGGAGTTCTCAATCAGTTCCTTGACAGCGGCGGCGGGGCGGTCGATCACCTCCCCGGCCGCGATCGCCTCGGCGACTTTGGGCGCCAGCAGGCGAATCCGGCCGGGGTCGAGGCGCGGGCGGGATACGTCCTCAGCCATCGCCGCTCAGAGCGGAGCGCTGCCAGTCTGCCAGCTTTTGCAAGGCTTGCAGGGGAGTCATGGAGTCGAGGCTCAGTTGCCGCAACTCCTCCACCATTGGTTCGGCGGATGGCAGGGGAAGAGCCAGCTGCTCGCCGCCCCAGGCCTCGGCCGCGACTGGCCTGGCCGCCTCGAGATCTGCCAGAATCGCCGCCGCACGGGTCAGGACGGCGGGTGGCAGGCCGGCCAGCTGGGCCACGTTGAGCCCATAGGAACGATCCGCACCGCCCGGGACGATGGTATGAAGAAAGGTAACCTGAGCGGCGCCTCCCACGCCCTCCTCCACCACCTCGGCCCGGTAGTTGCGCAGGCCGGGCAGCCGGTCCAGAGCGGTGAGCTCGTGGTAGTGAGTGGAGAACAGCACTCGCGCCGCCAGCGCCGGCGTGTCGTGCAGATACTCCAGAATGGCCTGGGCCAAGCTCATGCCATCGTAGGTGCTGGTGCCTCGGCCGACCTCGTCCAGGAGCAGCAGACTGCGGGGCGTTGCTCGAGCCAGGATCTGGGCCATTTCGGACATCTCCACCATGAACGTGCTGCGCCCGCCGGCCAGGTCGTCCTGAGCCCCAACCCTGGTGAAGATCCGGTCCACCATCCCCCACTGTGCCAGCCGGCAGGGGACCAGCGATCCGACCTGGCCCAACAGACAGATCAGGGCCACCTGACGCAGAAAGGTGGACTTGCCCGCCATGTTAGGCCCGGTGATCAGCCAGATCCGCTCGCTCTCGCCGTCCATGTGGATGTCATTGGGAACGAAACGCCCCGGCCCAAGGGCATCCTCGACCAGGGGGTGACGACTCACCTCCAGGCGCAGTGAACGCGATCCATCGACGGTTGGAGCCACCCAGCCTTGTTCGGCCCCAGCTTCGGCCAGGCTCTGGATCGCATCTAGATCGGAAAGGGCGCTGGACACCTCCCCCAGCTCCGACGCCAGCGCCGCCACCTCAGCGACAAGGCCGGCCAGGAGCTCGTGCTCGCGCGCCAGAGCCCGGTCCCGGCCAGAGAGAACAATGCTCTCCTGCTCCTTGAGCTCGGCTGTCACATAGCGCTCACTGCCGACCAGGGTCTGGCGGCGGATGTACTCCGGCGGCACCGACTCCAGACCCGCGCTGCGCAGCTCGATGTAGTAGCCGAAGACGCGGTTGTAGCCGACCTTGAGTCCCCTAATCCCAGTCCTGGAACGCTCCGACGCCTCCAGTTCCGAAATGTAGAGCCGGGCCGCGGAGCTGGCCTCCAGGATCTGGTCTAGAGTTTGGTCGTAGCCAGGCCGGATGTAGCCGCCGTCCCGGGCCAAAACCGGCGGCTCGTCAACCAACGCCGAAGTGAGACGAGCGGCCAGATCCGGCGGCGCTTCCGAGAGCTGCCGCTCGATCTTCTGCAGAAGCCCGCTCGAAGCGCCATTCAAGAGCTGACGCAGTTTTGGCACCTGCGCCAGTGTCCCCGCGAGGCGGCTCAGGTCGCGGGGACCGGCGATCCCGTGCACGCATCGCGCTACCAGGCGCTCAAGGTCACGGCACTCCCCCAGGGCAAGCCGGACGCCGCCCCTCATCGACTCGGATCCGACGACCTCCAGGACTGCGCCCTGGCGCTCGGCAAGCGCCCCAAGATGAGTGACAGGCGCTTGCAACCAGCTCCTGAGGCACCGGCCTCCAGGGGCCGTCCGGGTCCGATCGATCAGGCTCAGCAGCGATCGGCCACCAGGAGCCAGAGGTTCCACAAGCTCCAGATTTCGCCGAGTGGCCGGATCCAGCTCCATGACCTCGCCCATCCCTCTCCATCGGGGTCTGAGCAGGTCGGAGGTGACTTTCAGCTGGGCCTCGGCCCCGTAGCCGACCACTCCGGCCAGAGCCCGTAATACAGCATCTCCCAGCGCGCCACCGGCCGAGCCAAAGGGGCGCAACCCCGACGGTTCGAGCAGCTGCGCGCCCAGCGCGCCGTCGAAAAGCGCGGTCGGTTTGCGCACCAGGGCCAGTCCAGCCAGGTCCAACTGGTCGGCCTGGACCGCCTCAGGAGCGACCACCTCCGCTACGTCCAGTGCGGCCAGCTCATCGACCAGGGCCGCGCGCCCTCGCTCGCTGGCCATGGAGGAGAGCCAGCACTCCCCGGTGCTGAAGTCCAACACAGCCATTCCCAGGCCCTCTGGAACCGGGTAGACGCCGGCGCACCTCTGCGACCGTCCGGGCTCGAGCAGAGACTCCTCCACCAGGGTCCCAGCGCTGAGGATGCGCACCACCCGACGCGCCACCAGCTTCCCGCCGGGCCGTGCGGACTCGGTCTGGTCGCAGACGGCCACCCTCAAGCCGGCGTCCAAGAGCCTGCGGGCGTATCCGGCCAGGCTCTGGTGCGGAACGCCGCACATGGGCATCCGGCCACGTCTGCCGAAGGCCCGGCTGGTGAGGGTCACGCCCAGGATGGGCGCCGCCTGGATGGCGTCCTGGCCGAAGACCTCGAAGAAGTCGCCCAGGCGAAACATCACCAGGCAGTCGGGATGCTCGCGCTTGGCCAGTTGGTACTGACGCAGAGCCGGGGTGTCGGTGCCGCCGCTGCCCTTGTCAGCCGGCCCCCCGACCGCCGCAGGCTCGGCGGCCGCCATCAAGCGGCGACTAGCTGCCAGGCGGTCGTGGAAACCACCTTGAACTCCCGGATGGACCCTGGCTCAACGGGGCCATCGATCCACACCAGGCGGCCCTGACGGCTTCTGCCGTAGGCCCTGCCGTCGGCACCACGACCCTCGACCAGCACCTCAACTTCGGTTCCAACCAATGCCGCGTTGCGCCGCTCGCTGATGCTGCGCTGAAGGGCCAGCACCCGCTGCAGGCGCTCGCTCTTCACCGCCCTGGGGACATCATCTTCGCGACGGTAGGCGGCTGTCCCCGGGCGCGGTGAGTAGGCCTGGATGTGCACCGTATCGAACTCCACCTCCTCCAGCATCTGATAGGTCGCCTCGAACTCGGCCTCGGTCTCGCCACAGAAGCCCACGATGATGTCAGTGGTCAGGGCCAGACCCGGAATCCGCGCGCGCGCCCGCTCCAGGATGGCCCGGTAGTCACGCACTGAGTACTCGCGCTTCATCCGGTGCAAGCAGCTATCGCTTCCTGACTGCACCGGCAGGTGGAGTTGCTCGCAGGCGCTGGAGAGGTCAGCCATGGCGGAGAGCAGTCGGTCTGACGCATTGCGCGGATGGGAGGTCAGGAAGCGTAGGCGCCGAAGGCCGGGTACTCGGTCGACCTGCTCCATCAAATTCGGCAGGTCGCTGGCCGAGCTCGGGTCCCAGTACGAGTTGACATTCTGGCCCAGCAGGGTGATCTCCGCCACTCCCCGATCCACGAGCCGCCGTGCATCCGCCACGATCTCCTCGGCGGGCCGACTCGATTCCCGGCCCCGCACGAAGGGCACGATGCAGTAGGTGCACATCTCGTTGCAGCCCAAGATCACCGGAAGATAGGTGCATAGCCGGTCCGAGGCCGGCAGCGGCACCGGGCCCTGGAGGGCGCCCTGATAGAGGTCGCGGAGGCGGGCGAAGAACCCGTCTGGATCGCGCATGTCGAAGACGTAGTCAAGGTGACTGAAACGACGCAGAAGGGTGCTGCCGTGCTCCCCCACCATGCAGCCCGTGAGGGCTATCGACCGGCCCGCCCGCTCCCGCTTCCAGGCGGCCAGCTCCCCCAGCTTGCCCGTGGCCTTGTCCTCGGCGTGCTGGCGAACGGCACAGGTCACCAGGACCGCCAGGTCCGCCTCCTCCAGGGCCGCTCCAGGCAGCATCCCGATCTCGGCGAAGCTCTCCGCCAAGAAGTCCGAGTCGGCGGTGTTCATCTGGCATCCGATCTGCCAGATGTGGACTCTGGGCGCCCCCTCGCCAGCGACCACGATCGGGGTCCGCTTTGACTCCGCGAGCGGCAGCGGCAGAAACCGAGACCCAGGACTTACCGCCGCAGTCAACGCACCTCCACCATGAGGCGGATCCCGGTGCGCTCCTCTCCGTCGATCGAGATGTCGATAAACGAGGGGATGCACACCAAGTCCAGCCCCCCCGCCACCACGTAGCCGCGGGAGATCGCGATCGCCTTGACCGCCTGGTTGATGGCTCCGGCGCCGATGGCCTGGATCTCCACCCGATGCTGGGTCCTGACGACGCCAGCAATCGCACCCGCCACCTTCACCGGCTGAGAGGTGGCGGAGACCTTAAGTACTTCCACTGGGGTGGCGGCGCTCCCGCCGATGGACGAGGGGTGAATTGTCAAGTTCAGCAATGCCAAAGAGTGTGATGGGGATTCTACGGCTCCAGAGGCAGTGGTGGGTTGCTGGGAGGCCAGTTGGAGGTGCTCCGGTAGAGGAAAACGGAGCGCGAGAGCGTCGCCAGCAAGCAGAGGGCCACCGCCACCACCACCAGGATGTAGAAGAAATCCGCTTGAGCCAGGTGGCTGGCTCCCCACGCGCCCAGCCCGGCTCCCAGGGCGCGACCCAGGAACTGAAACCAAAGCGCCGCCCCGAAGGCCTGGCCGATCCCGTCCCGCGGGGTCGTGGTCTGCAACCGGTTGAAGCCCCATACCTCCTGCAGGGCGCCCGTCCCAGCGAACACGATGAGGGCTCCCACCACCGCCACTGGACCCAGGAGACTGCCCACCAAGATGGCGACCAGCAGGTGGATGTAGCCAATCACCACCAGCCCGCGTCGCCCCACCTGGGGTTGGCGAAGGGCGAGAAGGCTGCCCCCCACCGAGGCCCCACCCACGATCACGTACATCAGGCCGACCTGATCGGTCGGAAGGTGAAGGGAGTGGTGGGCGATGGGTACGAAGTAGACGGTGACCACCCCCGCCACCACCGCCCCCATCCCGGCCTGGATGGCGAAGAGTGAGATGGTGGGATCGAGCAGGAGCAGGTCGAAGCCGCGCCTCAGCTGTCGCCAGCCCTGCTTCGCGGTCGCCACATGACCGGTCCAGACGGAAGGTTGAGCCCCAAGTCGCGAGAGCAGAAAAGCCGACACCAGAAAGGTGCAGCCGTCGACGAAGATGAGCACTGTCGGGCTCACCACCAGAAGTAGCACGGCTCCCAGGGCCGGAGCGACGAGTATTGACGACTCTCCAACCACTGACAGCAGACTCCCTCCGGCTCCTACCAGCCCCGGAGGGAGCAGAACTGGCACCAGGCGCCTCCGGCCGGGATCGTAGAGAGCGGAGGCGGACCGGCTGGCCGCCACGGCCAGCACAAGCACCAGCAACAGGTGGCCCTGAGCGGAGATGATCATGAGCGCCGCCAGAGATGCCCTGACAACGTCCAGCGCCACCAGCCGTCTCCTCCGGTCGCCCTGATCCCCCATCTGGCCCCCAATCGGCAGCAACCCGAGGAGGGGAACTGTCTGAAAGACGAACAGCATCCCCACCCCGAACTCGCCCCCCAGCTGGTACGCGATGATGAGAAGTGCTGGCAGAGTCAGGAAATCGCCGTACCACGACAGGAACCCGGCTGCCCAAAGCGCCCGGAATCGGGGAACTCGCAGCGGCGCCCACCGAGAGGCGGTCGGAGCCATCTAGCCGCATCCCTCCTCAGCCGATCCTGTGAGCGCACCTGCGCTGGCGAAGTCTAACGAGATCAGGGGCGGACCAAACCAGCCCACGGGCTGCCAGCCCAGACATCCGGGAAAGGTCACCGACCCGATGTTACGCGTTCGTCACTTGATGTTCAGGTACCTGTGACAGAGGCCGGACTCCCTGTACCGTCATCAGCGAAGGGTTCTCGTGCCAATGGACGTGGCAAGGAACTGCAGCATACGTCGTGGGAGAGGTTCAAGAAATGAGCACGTGGGAAATGGCGGAGTGGGGCTGATCTGATCTGAGCTGGGACCGGGTCCCTCGCTTGCATCAATTCAAGAGAGAGAGCAACTCCTCAGTGGGGTGCTCTCTCTCTTTAATTATGTCCGCCAACTGCTCGTCCGGGATCTTGTCGAAGGCGGCAACGCAGATCGGGTCGAACTGGGTTCCAGAGCAACGCCTTACCTCAGCCCTCGCCTCCGCGAGGGACATCCCTTTCCGGTAGGGCCGGTCGGAGACCATGGCGTCAAACGAATCGGCGATGGTGAACACACGAGCCCCGAGCGGGATCGCCTCGCCACTCAGGCCACGCGGGTAGCCCTTGCCATCGAAGCGCTCGTGGTGATTGAGGATGATCTCCCGGGCCCGCTCCAGTTGGCGCACATCGGCCACCATCATGAATCCGAGCTCCGGGTGGGTCCGCATCACGGCCCACTCCTCGTCCGTCAGGGGGCCAGGTTTGAGCAGGATGGTGTCCGAGACGCCTATCTTGCCGATGTCATGGAGTAAAGCCCCGTGGCTGAGCCGGACCAGCTCCTCGTCGGAAAACTTCAGATGGCGGCCCATCAGCAGCGAGTAGTCGACCACCCGGCGGCAGTGGCCCTCCGTGTCCTTGTCACGCAGGTCGATGGCCTTCGAGAGACTGATCAGAGTCGCATTGAAGCCACTCTGCGCCTCCTTCACCCTGGCATGCTGCTCGCGCATCCAGCGGTTGGTGGCGGTCTGGACGATGGCAACCGGCGCACCGAGAGTAATCAGAGCCGCGAGGCCCCCTATCCGGTAGCTGGCCGCAAGGACACCCACCCCGGTCAAACCGTAGCCAAGGTAGTAGGGAGAAAGGGGAAGTGCGCTCGACAGGTATCCCCGCAAACTAAACCGCTCACGTCCCTGCTCGGCCGCAATGACGGTCCCCAAGAGAAAGTAGTTGGTCACCCAAGCGGCGGCACCACCGACCGCACCAGCGCCAACGAGGAACCACACATCGCTGCCAGCGGAACGCCGCAACGCGTCAAAGACTCCGTAGGTTGCGATCAGAACCAGAATGCTCATCGACGCGTTGAAGAGCGTTTTGATCGAGAATTCTCGCTTCACCCATACACTGGTAGCCAGTGACGCGACAGTCGCCGCCACCGCGGCCGTGGGGCCCAGGAGGTAGACAGCTCCGATGCTGGCGTAGGCCTTGGCACTGAAGTTGATCTTTGACCTGCCGAGCTGAATGGAGACAGGTCCGCGCGCCTCGAGCAGAGCCACGATTGCAAAGACCAATGCCAGCGTTCCCCATTGAAACGGGGGCCTCACCCAGATTGCGCCGACAGCAATGGCTAGCGCCGTCACGACCCCAACCACGAACAAGACGCTGCCATGCCCCTTGGGCAGAGCGGTCAGCACCGTACCGTGAGCGCGCTTGGCTGGCACGGTGCTGACAGCACGCGGCGGGACATGCCCACTCACGCGAGGCGCCGAACGGCGCCTCGATACGACCTTAGGTGAGCTGCCCATCACCACCGAACCGAATCATCACCGGTAGGGGGCGATGCTCTGCCGGCCTTCCGGGTCCTATGTGGAACGCCAAAGTCTCCTTCCCCATTCGTCTAGCTTGGCTCCCCGCAGGCCGCTGGTGGATTCGTCCCCCCCAGCGGACCACCGCAGTCTAACCGGCTTTGGCCGAGATCAGGAACGGACACGGCGAATTGCGGCAGGCTCGTGACAACTTCGCCACAGTGCCAGCCGCGCGTAGGAAGTGCCAGAGCTACTTGGCGTAGTCGACGGAGCGCGTCTCCCTGACCACGGTGACCTTGATGGTGCCGGGGTAGCTCATCTCGCCCTCGATGCGCCGGGCCACGTCCCGGGCCAGAACCACCGCGGCATCGTCGGTGATCCGGTCCGGCCGCACCAGGATCCTCACCTCACGTCCCGCCTGAATGGCAAAGGACCGTTCCACGCCTGGGAAGTCGTTGGCGATCTCCTCCAGCTTCTCCAGCCGCTTGATGTAGCTGGCCAGGGTCTCCCTTCGGGCTCCCGGGCGGGAAGCTGATATGGCGTCGGCGCTGAGGATGATGAAGGACAGCACGGTGCTGGGCTCGATGTCATAGTGATGGCTCTGAACGGCCTCGACCACGTCGGGGTGACGTCCCAGCCGCTTCAGGATCTCGCCGCCAATGATCGCGTGAGACCCCTCTACCTCATGGTCCACCGCCTTGCCGATGTCGTGGAACATCCCGGCCTCCTTGGCCAGGCGCTCGTCAGCTCCAATCTCGGCCGCGATCATGCCCGAGAGGTAGGCCACCTCCTTGACGTGGGCGAGCACGTTCTGGCCGTAGCTGTAGCGATAACGCAAGATCCCAATGAGCTTGATCAGCTCGGGGTGCATGGCCTGGAGACCGAGCTCGAAGAGCGCCTTCTCCCCCTCCTCCACGATTCGAGCAGCCACCTCCTCGCGAGACTTGGCCACCACCTCCTCGATCCTGGTGGGGTGGATGCGCCCGTCACTGAGAAGCTTTGTCAGACTGACGCGCGCCACCTCCCGGCGAACCGGATCAAAGCTGCTGAGGACCACCGTCTCTGGGGTGTCGTCGATGATCAGGTCCACCCCGAGGGCGCCCTCGAGCGCCCGGATGTTGCGCCCCTCACGGCCGATGATCCGCCCCTTGATCTCGTCATTCGGCAGCGGGACCACGGAGACCGAGGTCTCTCCGGTCTGGTCGGCCGCGTGCCGCTGGATGGTGGTCACCAGGACCTCCCTGGCGCGCTCGTCAGCCTCCAGCTTGGCCTCGCCCAGGACGTGACGGATCCGCTCCGCCTTCTCCGACACCAGCTCCCGGTCGAGTCCCTCCAGAACCTCGCGGCGCGCCTGGTCCCGGGTCATCCCGGCCACGCGCTCCAGCTCCAGCTCGACTGAATCGCGGAGCGCTGCCACCTGAGCTCGGTCCTCTTCGATCGCGCGCAGCTCGCCGGTCAGTGACTCGCTGCGCTGCAGCAGATCCTGCTGCTGCCGATCCAGCTGCTCCTCGCGCTGGAGGATGCGCTGCTCCTGGCGCGAGATCTCGGTCCGGCGCTCCCGGAGCTCGTCCTCGAGCTCGGTTCGGATACGCAGCGCTTCGGCTCTGGCCTCCAGGCCAATGGACTTACGCTCTGTCTCGAGCTCGGCCCGGGCCGCCTTCACAGCCTCGAGCTCTTGAACGCTGCGCTGGCCGTTCTGGCGAGACGCTCTCAGGGCGTAGACCACGGCGGCCGCCGCGACCAAAGCCAGGACGACAGCCAACGCCACCAATGCGGCGGTCATGGTGCTCACCTCGCAGTGCCGGGCAGGGAGCCACGATCACACCCTCCCCGACCAAAGCCTTCGGGAAACCCGAAGGTAGAAAAATTCAACGCGAACCTGAGGCATTCTACCGCCTGGGACGGGCCCAAAACGAGCCCGCTCGGCAGCTCCGCCCGGTCCGGCCGACTACTGGAGAAGTGCCGGAGCCTCTTCCTGGTCACCCTCCGGAGCCGCCGGCACCGGCTCTCCCAGGACCGCTTGGCGGACCTTGCCCGCAATTTCCGCGGTCAGCTCGCGATTGCTCCGCAGCAGGTCGCGGACGTTCTCGCGGCCCTGCCCCAGCCTGGTCTCCCCATAACTGAACCAGGCGCCACTTTTCTCGATCACCCCAGCCTCGAGGCCAGCATCCAACACGCTGCCCTCGAAGGAGATCCCGTCGTTGTAGAGCAGGTCCAGCTCGGCGGCTCGGAAGGGAGCCGCCACCTTGTTCTTGACAACTCTCACCTTGACCCGGCTTCCAATAACATCCAGCCCCTGCTTGAGCGACTCGATGCGGCGGATGTCCAGACGCACCGAGGCGTAGAACTTGAGAGCCCGGCCTCCGGTTGTGACCTCGGGGTTTCCGAACATCACGCCCACCTTCTCGCGAAGCTGGTTGATGAAGATCACCGAGCAATTGGAGCGGCTGATGGCAGCCGTCAGCTTGCGCATGGCCTGGGACATCAGGCGGGCCTGGAGCCCCATGTGACTGTCACCCATTTCGCCATCGATCTCGGCCTTGGGCACCAGCGCCGCCACCGAGTCGATCACCACCACGTCGACCGCCTGGCTTCGGACCAGCGCCTCCACGATCTCCAGAGCCTGCTCGCCGGTGTCCGGCTGTGAGATCAGAAGGTCGGCTGTGTTGACTCCGATTCGAGCGGCATAGGCGGGGTCCAGGGCATGCTCAGCGTCGATGAAGGCTGCCACCCCACCGGCCCGCTGCGCCTCCGCCAGGATGTGCAGGCAGAGAGTGGTCTTGCCTGACGACTCGGGGCCGAAGATCTCCACGATCCGTCCCTTGGGAATGCCACCGACCCCCAGCGCCAGATCCAGGGTGAGAGCCCCAGTCGAGATCACGTCCACACCGCGCAGGCCGGAGGCGTCTCCCAGGCGCATGATCGCGCCTTTGCCATAGCTACGCTCTATCTGTCCCAGGGCAGCCGCGAGTGCCTTCTCCCGCTCCGTGCTCAAAGCCCCGGCCTCCTTCCCATCACCCTTGGAGGCGCTGCTTAGGCGCCCCTGGACCGCGAGTGTAGCGCTCATTAAGGCACCCTCCGCATCGCAAGTATTTGGTAGGCATGATCCCCGCCGGCGGCTGGAACAGCTGTTCGCAATTCTAACAAGTCCTGGGCCGGTTACGCACGCTAGCTGCCTGCTCAGTCGGCTTCATCTCCCGAGCTCTCCGAGCAGCAGGCGAAGGGCGGCGGTCACGGCTCCCACCCGATTGCCGTGACGGCCGTGGTCGGAGTGAAGGCTGGTGGTCACGGTCCGCTCAGGACCCGCGACCGTCACGTATATCAGTCCGGCCGGCTTGGCCTCCGACGACCCGGGCCCGGCCACCCCGGTCACCCCGACCCCGAAGTCGGCCGCCAGGCGGGCCCGTACCCCGGCCGCCATCGCCTCGGCAACCTCTGGGCTGACCGCCCCGCAGCGGTCGAGCAGGCTCGGGTCAACCCCCAACTCGGTCACCTTGACCGCGTTGGAATAGGCCACGACCCCTCCCAGATAGGCGACCGAACTCCCGGGGACCGCGGTGATGGCGGCTCCCAGCAGACCGCCGGTGCACGACTCGGCCGTGGCCAGCGTCCGGTTCGGCGGCAGCATAGCCGCGGAAACCACCTCCGCGGCCTCTGGGAAACTGATTTGGAGATCGGCCAGGGAACCCTTCACCGCCATCCCCGCCATGCCCTCTCACCCTCGATCATGGCGGCGGCCGGGCCCGGGAAATGCCTCCTCACCAGATGCGACCCGGTCGTGGCAGCGGGAGGGCCCCAGGCCCTTCCGCGATCATCGGTAATTCGTGTATTGGAGGGGTACTGGGAGGTCGAGCTGACGCAGGTCCTGGATCACGGCCTGAAGGTTGTCCTTGTCCTTGCTGGAGACCCGGAGCTCGTCACCCTGGATCCGCACCTGCACCTTGGGATGGCCGGCCTTGATGCGCTTGTTCAGATCCCGTGCGGTGTCTTCGTCGATCCCGCGCTGCAGCTTGATCGCCTGGCGCACGTTGCCCCGGGCGGCCGGCTCGGGCTTGCCAGGCAGCAGGATCTTGAGGGAGAGGTTGCGTCTCACCAGCTTGCTCTTGAGCACGTCCAAGACCGCGTCCGCGCGGGCTTCCGAGGCGGCCAGGATGACTATCTCCTTCTCCTGGAGGTCGATCTCCGCGACCACGTCCTTGAAGTCATAGCGGGTGGCGATCTCGCGCCGCGCCTGCTCCACGGCGTTCACCAATTCCTGCCGGTCGAAGTCAGACACCACATCGAAGGAGTGCTCGCTGCTCGCCATCATCCAAGCCTAGCGGCTATTCGATCTCCTCGCCAGCGTCGAGCATCTCCTCCAGTTCGGCCATGTTCATCAGGACGTCCCGGGACTTGCTCCCCTCGTAGGGACCGACCACGCGCGCCTCAGACAGCTGGTCGATCAACCTGGCCGCCCTGGTGTACCCGACATTGAGCTTGCGCTGGAGCAGGGACGCCGACCCCCGGGCCTCGCCGATCACGATCCTGCCGGCCCGCTCGAACAACGGGTCGCGCTTCACCACCCCGTCGGCCGGCCCGGCGCTGAGCGCGGCCGCCTGCAGGATCTCCTCTTGGTAATTGGGGCGCCCCTGCGCCTTCCACCAACCGATCAGCTGGTCGAGCTCGCGGTCCGACACATAGGCTCCCTGGAGCCTGGTCGACTTGCCCGCATCGATGGGCAGGTAGAGCATGTCACCGCGGCCCAGCAGCTTCTCGGCGCCCATCTCATCCAGGATCACGCGCGAGTCCACCCCGCTACTGACCGCGAACGCCACCCTCGAAGGGATGTTGGCCTTGATCAGGCCGGTGATGATGTCGGCCGAGGGGCGCTGGGTCGCGACTATCAGGTGGATTCCCACCGCCCTGGCCAACTGGGCGATTCGGCAGATGAGATCCTCGATCTCGCTGGCGGCAACCATCATGAGGTCGGCCAGTTCGTCGATCACGATCACGATCTTGGGCAGGGTGCGCAGCCCAAGCTTGGGCGCGCGCTCGTTGAAGACCGTGATGTTACGGGCCCCGTTGCCAGCGAAGAGCTTGTAGCGCTGCTCCATCTCCACCACCGCCCAGCGCAGCGCCCCCACCGCCGAATCCGGTTCCACCACCACCGGCACCAGCAAATGGGGCAGCCCACCAAAGTTGCTCAGCTCAACTCGCTTGGGGTCCACGAGGATGAGGCGCAGATCGTGTGGGGTCGACTGCAGCAGAAGGCCGGCGAGGACAGCGTTGATGCAGACGCTCTTGCCCGAACCGGTGGCCCCGGCGATCAGCAGGTGGGGCATGGTGGCCAGGTCACCCAGGACCGGATGGCCGCTCACATCCGCTCCCAGCGCCACCGCCAACTGGCTCTTGAACTCCCGAAAGGATGGGGCCTGAACGATCTCCTTCAAAGTCACCAGCTGAGCGGCCTTATTGGGTACTTCGATCCCGATCGCCGACTTGCCCGGAATCGGGGCCTGGATCCGGATCGGCGCGGCCAGGGCCAGGGAGAGGTCCGTCTGATAGGCCAGAATCCGCCTCACTGGGACGCCGGCACCGGGCTGGAGTTCGTATTGGGTCACCGTCGGGCCCGCGTTCACCCCCATGACCTTGGACTCGACCCCGAAATTGTTCAGGGTCGCCTCGATGGTCCGGATCCGGGTCCGGATCTCGTCGCGTAGTCGCTCCCGCTTTCCCTGGGCTGAGTCCAATAGGTCAAAGCTGGGCAGCACCCAGTTGGGCTCCGGCTCCTCCCCCTCCTCGTCATCTCCCAGAGCAAGGTGGTCGATCGCAGGCTCGGCGACCGCCAGGGCCCCGGCCACCTCCAGCACCGCCGGCACCGGGGGCGGGGCCTCGATCGGCCCCTCAAGGTCCTCGAAGATTCGCTCGAAGACCTCCGGAGGGGTCGGCGGGGCATCGGGCACCACGGCGGACGGCGCCGTCATCAGACTGGGGTTGCGGGCGACCGGGAAGTCGGCCGAGTCGGCGCGGACCTTCGCGGACGCGCCGGGCGGTGAGCCGGATCGCCGACGGGCCGTGAAGAGGAGCGCGAGTCCGCGCCTGAGCGTTGAGGTGGCCGCGGCCGACGCCCTGGCCGGAGACAGCCCAAGGCCAACCACCAGCCCTCCCAGCCCGACCGCGCCCAGCGCCACCAGAGCAGCTGGCGCGCCAATCCACGCCGCTATGCGCACTCCGATAGCGCGCCCGACCGTGCCTCCCTGGCCTGAGCTGACCACCGCCGCCATGGAGATCGCGGACACAGCCGAGATGGCAACTGCCAGCAGCACCTGTCCGGCGCTGCGCTCCCCGCCCCGACTGGCCAGCAGGCCCACCCCACCGGCAACCAGAGCCAAGCCGAAGATCCACCCCCCGATGCCGACCCCGGCCGCCAGGGCATGGGCGAACTCGTGCGCCACGGGCGCCTGGGGGAACCCCAGCAGGATGATGCAGATGACTCCGATCGCAAGGGCACTGAGCCCCACCAGCTCCCGCCGCTGGGCAGGGCTGAGGGACATCGCCGGGCCGCCTTGGCGGGTCGCCCGGGACGATCTGGACGCCGCCGGCCGCCGGCGCGGCCTTTGCGTCCTGCGCTTGGGCGGCACACGCCGCCTAACCGTCGCCATCGAATTGTCCTCGAGATATTGGTGGGATGATTTGGTTGTTGAGTGCAGGCGCCACCGACAGGGGCAGTCTAGCAGCGAAGTCGCACATCTGCTCGCCGAGCTCAGAAGTGAGTCAAGCGCCAGGCCGGATCGGGGGGCTTGAGGGCACCGCTCAAGGTGGCCCTGGAGCCTTCGACCACGGCGCCTCCGTACGACATCCTGATCTCGGCCAGAATCGAGCCAGAAGGCAGCGGGGCGGCCAGCCTTCCCAGCTGGTCCAAGCTGAGCCTAAGGGACAGTCCTGGCCAGCCGAGAGCGCTGACCCCTGACGCGGCGCGAACCGAGATCGGCCGCTGCCAGTCCGAGAGCAACTCCGCGACCCGGGCCCCGGAGCGCACCGGCTCCACCACCTCCAAGTGGGTCCAGGTCGCGGCCAGCAGGGCCAGGCTGGCCGCCTCGGCCGCCTCGATCCCCGTGTAGGCGTTGCCGGGCTGCGCCAGCACCGCCCCCAGCAGTTGCGCGGAATGCCCAGCGACGGTGCGCCGGGCCGCGAACACGAAGCAGCCACCCGCGGCCGCCGTCCATCCGGTCTTGATCCCCACCACTCCCTGCTGGCCGAGCACGAAATCGTAGTTATGAACCGTTCCCGCCAGCGGCAACACCGCAGCGGACATCCCGACTATCTGGGCCAGCACCGGCTTCGCCATGACCGCCCCTGCCAGACGCACCAGGTCTGAGGCGGTGCTGACGGTCCCCGAGTTCAACCCGCTGGCATCTGCAAAGTGAGTGTGGCTCATCCCCAGCCGCCCGGCGGTCTCATTCATCCGCTCCACGAAGGCGGTCAGCGACCCGGCGTCCCAGGCCGCCAACAGCCTCGCGAAGTTGTCCGCCGACGGCAGTAGGAGACCCTCCAACAGCTGGTATTCGGTGAGGGACTCACCTTCGGCCACTTTCACCACGGAGTCCCCCTGGGCCACCTCCTGCTGGTAGAGCTGCAGGTCAGCGGCGGTTATGGTCACCGCCGGACCGCTCTGACCGAGCGCCAGTGGATGGTCACCCAGCACCACCAGTGCGGTCATCAGCTTGGTGACGCTGGCGATGGCGAGGGGTGTCTGGCCGGCCGTTTTGCCCACCCAGCCCGTCCCCTGCAGCAGCATCGACGCCTGCCCGGTGGCGGGCCAGGGCAGGCTCAGCGGCAGGCCGGGAACCGTGTAGGCACTGGCCAGCACACGAGCCAGCCGGGGCGGCGGCGTCGGTCGCAGCAGCTGGACCGTCCCCGCCGCCACCAGGGCCACCAACAGCACGGGGATTAGAAGGCCGCGCTGCCACCTCACCGGTCAGGCAAGGGTGACGATCGGAACCACCGTGGGCCGCCACGACCCCTGGGCTGCGAGATGAGAGTCCATCACAGCCTGGAGTGTGTCGCGCAGGTCCGCCTCGTGGTGGAACCCTGGCCGATGGTTGCGGATCGCCAGCTTGATTGCCTCGCAGCCTTCGTCCAGTAGGCGTCGCTGATAGGGGTCGACGGTCGACACCAGAGCCCGAGCGTGCGGTCCCTCGATCAGCGTGCGCAGGCGCCGATCGATGGTGAGGGAAATCGTGACCACCACTTCCTCTTCGGCGCCCCGGCGCCTGGTCCGGCTCCGGCCCTCGATACGGCCGTCGGAATCCACCAGGACCGCGCCGACCCGCACGCTGCCGGCGACCCTCATCCGGTCGGAGCTGACCTCCAGGACCGACCCGTTCTCCAACACCGCCACCTGTTCGGTCCCCATGCCGCTGGCGGCCGCAATGCGGCGGTGGGCGTCGAGATGGCGTGGCTCGCCGTGCACAGGGGCGAAGAACTGGGGCCTGATCAACTCCAGCATGAAGCGAAGTTCCTCCCGGGCGCCATGGCCGCTGGCGTGGACCCCGTCGCGGCTGCCGGCCAAGATCCGCACCCCCTGTTCCACCAACAGGTTGACCACCCGGCTGACTGTGGCCTCGTTCCCAGGGATCGGGTTGGCGGCCAGAACCACGGTGTCCTTCGGCCTGACTCGCACAAACGGGTGGGTCCCTGAGGCGATCCGGCTGAGGGCCGCCAGCGGCTCGCCCTGCGAGCCGGTGGCCAGCAAGCAGACCTCCTGGTCAGCCAGGCCGCTGAGGTCCCGGGGCGCCAGGAGGCCGCCGGGCGGTTGCTTGAGGTAGCCCAGCTCCATCGCGGTGGCAACGTTCCTTAGCATGCTCCGGCCCACCAGGCATGACCGTCGCCCGTTCGCTGCAGCCAGCTCCACAATCTGCCTCAGCCGGGCCAGGTTGCTGGCGAAAGTCACCACGATCACTCGTCCCTCGCAGTCCCGCAGGGCCGCGTCCAGGGCCGGACGCACACTCAGCTCCGACGGCGTGATCCCCTCGTTGGGGGCATTGGTGCTGTCGCTGAGCAGCAGCCGAACCCCGCGCCGGCCCAGCTCCGCCAGGCGCGCCAGGTCGGGGGGAGCGCCCCCAACCGGAGTCTGGTCCAGCTTGAAGTCGCCGGTGTGGATGACCATCCCCGCCGGGGTGTTGATCGCCAGCCCACAGCTGCCCGGAACGCTGTGGGTCATCTGGATGAACTCCGCTGTGAGCGCGCCCACCCGAACCGTCTCTCCAGGCTGCACCTCATGAAGCTCCGGCTGCCCGCGCAGGCCGCGCCGTTCCAACTTGTTGCGCAGCAACCCGAGCGTGAACCCTGTTCCATATATCGGCACGCTGAAGTCACCCAGATAGAAGGGCAAAGCCCCGATGTGGTCCTCGTGTCCGTGGGTGAGGAGCACCGCCCGCAGACGGTCCTTGCGAGTCAACAGATAGGAGATGTCTGGCAGGACCACGTCCACCCCCACCATCTCCAGGTCTGGGAAGGAGAGGCCGGCGTCAATGACCACCACGTCATTGCCGCACTCGAGCAGGGCCAAATTCTTGCCGATCTCGCCCAGGCCTCCCAGGGGTATGAAGCGGAGCACACCGGCACCGGGAGCCCCGGCCAGACCCACCACCGCCGGAGCGTCGTTAGAAGAGACCAAGCTGCTCAGCCCGAGGGGGGGCGGCCGGGGAAGTGTCCGCAGCCGGGTCGCTCCGGGGTGGATCCAGCTGGTCCAGGTGCCGCCGCAGCCGTTGGAAGTCCTCCACCAGGACCGCCTTGAGAGAGCCGTTGTAGAGGGCGGCCGCGGGATGGTAGCAGGGCATGTAAGTCCGCTCGCTCACCTGCATCAGCTGACCGTGGCATCGGGAGATCCAGGGCGCGTCCGGGACCAGTCGTTGCAGGGCATGTCGGCCCAGCACCAGGATGACCTTGGGATCGATCGCCGCGATCTGCCGGTCCAGGTAGCCCGCACAGGCTAGAACCTCCTCTGGCAACGGGTCACGGTTCCCCGGGGGCCTGGACTTGAGCACGTTTGTAATGAAGATGTCCTGACGCCCCAGGCCGATCCCCGCCAGCAATTCTGTCAGGAGCTGCCCGGCGGCCCCCACGAATGGGAGCCCTTCCTGGTCCTCCCGCTCTCCCGGAGCCTCCCCCACGGCCATCAGGATCGCGCTCGCCGGACCAGAACCAGGCACCCCCCGGCGCCTGGTCAGGTGCAAGGGACAGAGCCGGCAGGACTCCACCTCGGAGGCGATCGCCTCCAGGTGGGCCTGCCGCTCCGCCACACTGCCGGCTAGGTCAGGCACCGGCCGGGCTGTGACCGCCGGCCGCTCCGTTGCCCGCCAGCTCCACAATGGCCTGCTTGCGGGACAGGTTGACCCGGCCCCGGTCGTCGATCTCGGTCACCTTGACCATGATCTCGTCCCCGATGTTGACCACGTCCTCGACCCGGTTTACTCGCTGCTCGGCCAGTTGCGAGATGTGCACCAGCCCGTCCTGACGGGGCAGGATCTCAACAAAGGCTCCGAAGGGCATGATCCGCACCACCTTGCCCTTGTAAATCCGGCCGACCTCGACGGCCTCGGTGAGGTCACGGATCATGGCCACCGCCCGCTCCATCGCGGCCTCGTCCACAGTGGCCAGGAAGACCTTGCCGTCATCCTCGATGTCGATTTGGCAGCCGGTCTCCTCCTGAATCCGCCGGATGGTCTTGCCTCCCGGCCCGATCAGCTCGCGGATCTTGTCCGGGTGAATGTTGATGGTGGTGATGCGCGGGGCGAAGTTGGACATCACCTCTCGGGGCGTCCCCAGAGCCTCGGCCATCTTGCCCAGGATGTGCAGCCGGCCCTGACGGGCCTGCTCGAGCGCCTGCCGAAAGATCTCGGAGGTCAGACCTCCCACCTTGATGTCCATCTGCAGGGCGGTGATCCCGTCGCGAGTGCCGGCAACCTTGAAGTCCATGTCTCCCAGAGCGTCCTCCATCCCCTGGATGTCGGAGAGGATCGCGTAGCGGGAGCTGTCCTGGTCATCGGTGATCAGGCCCATCGCGATCCCGCCCACCGGCGCCTTGATGGGCACACCGGCATCCATCAGCGCCAGGGTGCTGCCGCAGACACTGGCCATCGAGGTGCTGCCGTTGCTGGACAGGATCTCCGTCACCACCCGGATGGTGTAAGGGAACTGCTCCACCGGCGGGACCATGACCCTGACCGCGCGCTCCGCCAGCGCGCCGTGGCCGATCTCACGCCTTCCCGGCGACCGTAGCGGCCGTGCCTCCCCGACCGAGTAGGGGGGAAAGTTGTAGTGGTGCATGTAGCGCTTGAACTCTTGCAGCCCGAGGCTGTCGAGGCGCTGCTGGTCAGACATGGTGCCCAGAGTCGCCACCGAAAGGGCCTGGGTCTGGCCGCGGGTGAAGACCGCGCTGCCGTGGGTGCGGGGGAGCACTCCCACCTCGCACCAGATGGGACGGATCTCCTCGAGCCGGCGCCCGTCGGGGCGCAGTCCCTCGTCCAGGATGGCCCGCCTGACCGCCGTCTTGAGAACGGACTCAAATGCGGCCGAAACATCGCCAGCGCGCTCCGGAAAGCGGCCCTGGAGTTCGCGCTGGACATCCGCCTTGACAGCGTCCAGCTTGCTGTCACGCTGAGGCTTGTCGGCCTCCCTGAAGGCCTGGTTGATGCGGTCGTAAGCGATCTCTGAGACCGCTTGCTTGATCTCCAAAGGCGTCCCCACGTGGGGATATTCCATGTCCGGCTTGCCCACCTTGGCAACCAGCTCCTCGATCATCTCCACGATCTGCTTGATCCGCTCGTGGGCCCGTGCCAGGGCTTCCACCATGACTTCCTCGGACACCTCGCTGGCACCCGCCTCAACCATGTTGATGGCATGCTTGGTGCCGGCCACGATCAGGTCCAGCTGACTGCCCTCGAGCTCCAGCGCCGGAAGGGTGGGATTCTCCACCAGCTCGCCATCGAAGAGGCCCATCCGGACTGCGGCCACTGGGCCGGCGTGGGGGATGTCGCTGATGGCGACGGCAGCGCCGGCGCCGATCAGGGCCATGATCGTGGGGTCATGGATCTGATCGGTCGACAGCACCGTGGCCACGATCTGGACATCGTTGCGGAAGTCCTTGGGGAACAGCGGCCGCATCGGCCGGTCGATCATACGGCTGGCCAGGATCGCCGCCTCGCCCGGCCTGGCCTCGCGCCGGAAGAAGGCACCTGGGATCCGGCCCACCGCGTACATCTTCTCTTCGTAGTCGCACGTGAGCGGAAAGAAGTCGATTCCCGGGCGGGGACCCTTGCTGGCGGTGGCTGTCACCAGCACCACCGTATCGCCCTGCTTCACCACCACCGCGGCGTTGGCGAGACCGGCCAACCGGCCCGTCTCGATGCTTAGCTCCGCGCCCTCAAATGTGCGCGCAACAACTGTCTTTTCCATCGCTTGCCTCCCCGCGTCCGCCACGAGGAAGCCGGAGGCGCACCGATCGCCATCAGGGCCGCGCGGTTAGGGAAAGGGGATGAGAGCTGAACTTTGGTTCGGCTCCGATCGCCAGTCTCCAACCGTGCCTGCGCCAGATCGACGAGGCCTGCCACCGCTCCCCGGTGAAGGGTGCGCGGCTGAATAAAAAGAACCGGTCGCGGACGAATGCCCGAGCTCCGGTCAACGATCCCTGTCAGTGGCGCAGCCTCAGCTCGGCGACCAAGGCCCGATAGCGGCCGATGTCAACTCGCATCAGGTAGTCCAGCAGCCGGCGCCGCTTCCCCACCAGCTTGAGCAGCCCGCGCCTGGTGTGGTGGTCCTTGGGATGGACCTTGAGATGCTCTGTGAGTTGGCTGATCCTCTCGCTGAAGATCGCGATCTGCACCTCCGGCGATCCGGTGTCCCCCTGGTGGCGACTGTGGCCCTCAATGATTGCGGTCTTGGCTTCGCCCTGAAGCATGCTGAACTGCTCCTCCTAAATAGTCGCCACGGACCCCGCCGCGCTCGGCCACGCCGACTCCAGCTTGGTTCCGGGTCGCAGGCAGCATAGCACAGGCCTCCGACTGAGCCATGGGGTGGCTAGAGGGACTTGAACCCTCGACCTCCAGGGCCACAACCTGGCACTCTAACCAACTGAGCTATAGCCACCGCGTGGACCGCAAGTATAGAGGTGGAGGCATTCTGGATCCCGATCACGTGAGGTCTAGCGGGGAGGCGGGGCTCACGGCGGCGCCGGCCCCGGCTGGCCGCGACCGGTTCTTCATGGAACGAGCGCTCCGGCTGGCGGCCGCCGCCGGCCGCCGCGGAGAGGTCCCGATCGGGGCCGTGGCGGTGCGTGCCGGGGAGGTGATCGCGGTGGGTTCGAACCAGGTCGAACGCCGTCAGGACGCCGCCGCGCATGCGGAGATGCTGGCACTGCGACGAGCCAGCCGCCGGCTGCACTCCTGGCGCCTGGAAGGAGTGACCGTCTACTCCACCCTGGAACCTTGCCCGATGTGCGCCGGGGCGCTGTTGCTGAGCCGCGTGGAACGGGTGGTGTACGGTGCCGACGACCCCCGCAAGGGCGCCTTCCGAAGTGGCTACCAGGTCCTGGGCAGCAGCTCGGGGAACCACCACCCGGCCGTCGAGGCTGGCTGCCTGGCGGATCGCTCCGCGAGCTTGCTGCAGCGCTTCTTTCAAGAGCTGCGCGGACGAGGCCTGTGAGTCTGGGATGGGCGTCCCGCTGTCACCGAGCTGGGCGCCGGTCCACCCTCGCTCTCAGGGCTCGCTCAAGTTGAGAGTGGCTGCGCCAGCCTTGAGATCGACCGAATAGGAGTTGGCGGCCCCCGCGTAGCTCCCGTAGGTGACCAGGTGGGAGTTGTCAGCCAGCACCACCCCGGAGCCCGAGGCCCGGACCACGGCGATGCCTGCCGCCGCGACCACCCGCATCGCGGCCCCGCCCGGAGCGGCGATGACCAGGTGGGTGGCGCCGCCGCTCACGATCACGTCAACCCGGCCGTGGGGCGGAGGCAGATTCAGTCGCATGGTCTCGGCGCCCCCGCTCACAATGAGACCGCCCAGGCGAAGTCCGGCCAGGTCCAGGTTGCAGGTCGTTGTGCCTCCGCGGATCGTGATGGCCCAGGTCACACTGCGACTGAGCTCGATTGCGATCCGAGTGGCGGCTTGCCCAGCTTTACCCTGGCGGACCTCGACTATGCCATCGGGGGACGCCGTCACGCTGAGCGCGTCGGCGGGGGTGGCCCGGTACAACGCTGATCCCAGGCTGGCAGCGGACACCGTCAGCGACTGGGACCCATTCTCGACCACCAGCTGCGCGCTCCCGCGGGCCCGACCCGCCCGCGGGGACGCCGCAGGCCTTGTCCCGGCGGCGCATCCAGCTATTCCCACTGCGAAGAGCAGCCCGACCAAGGGACCAACGGACCGGCGACCGTTCACGGCTGCTTCTCGACGGGGGCAGGTGACGTCCTCCCAATCGCCCCCAGCGACACCCGCCAGCTCGGGGCGCCGGTCACCTGGTGGTCGCCCCGGGGCGGCCCGGACAGCGGAGAATAGACTCTCGCCTGGGACCTGGAGAGGTGTCCGAGTGGTTTAAGGTGCCGCTCTCGAAAAGCGGTGTGGCTTCACCGCCACCGCGGGTTCGAATCCCGCCCTCTCCGCCCCTTCCACTCACGGTCGCCCACCGCCCGGCGACCACGTGCTGGTAGACGCTATCGACCAGAGTGCCGTCCAGGTCCAGAAGGAGAGCCGGCCTCGCTGACTCAATCATGGGGTTAGCTTGACGCCTGGGGCGCCACTCCGCCGGCCGCACCTTCGCACCCGGTCCCCGAGACCGCGGCAGCTCCTTTGGGCCGAGCGGTCGGCCTCGATCGGTTCGACCCTTAGAATCGAGCCGGGAGCGGTCGCCTAGTTGGCCGAGGGCGCGGCACTGGAAATGCCGTAAGGGGGCAACTCCTTCGAGGGTTCGAATCCCTCCCGCTCCGCCCAGTGAAACTCGCCCCCAGGGCACGGGCAACCGGCATCGCCGCGCTTAACGCCGGCCCAGACGAGCTCCCACACCCGCCCTGGCGCTGCGCTCGAGGGGTCCCGGGAGTCGGCCGCGGCACCGGCGCCGCCAGGGGGGGAGCGGCCTGGCCCCACCTACTTCCCCAGGGTGGTGGAACCAGCACCCGAACCGGCGAAGGCGTCATGATCCTAGCCGGATCCCCCAGCCAAGTCTGCAGTGGAGGGAATCGACCTTGGACCGGCCTCGTTACCTGCCAATCAGCGACTACGGCATCATCGGCGATCTGCACACCGCCGCCCTCGTCAGCCGGATGGGCTCGATCGACTGGATGTGCGTGCCCCGCTTCGACAGCCCCTCGATCTTCGGCAGGTTGCTCGACGCCGACAAGGGCGGATCGATGTGGGTCGAGGTCGAGGATGGCCTCATCCCCGACAGCCGCCGCTACCTGCCCGGCACCAACGTCCTCCAGACCAACCTGAGCAGCCCCCACGGCCGGCTCCGAGTCACCGACTTCATGGTGGTTCGAGAGCGGCAGCAGAATCTCGAGCAGGACCACATCCTGATCCGACTGCTGGAGGCTCCCGACGCCGACATCAAGGCCTCCCTGCACCTCGACGCGCGCTTCGAGTACGGCCTGCACTCCCCCGCGGTGAAGATCTCCGGCGCCGGCAACCGCTGCCTGGAGATGGAACACGGCACGCTTCACATTCACTGCGACGGGGCAGGCGCCTGGGAGCAGGAGGGAACGACCCTGGTGCAGCGACTCGACCTGGAGCGTGGTACCCCCAAGGCGATCGTGTTGCGTTACGACGGCGACCGTTCCTATGCCCACGATGACGATCCCGTCCGCCTGCTCGCCGATACCCAGGCCTATTGGGAGGAGTGGATCGGGCAGTGCAACTACGACGGGCCCTACCTGGACCTGGTCCTGCGCAGCGCCCTGGCCCTGAAGCTGCTCATATACGCACCTGAGGGGTCGATCGTGGCCGCGCCCACCACCTCACTCCCGGAGTGGATTGGGGGCGCTCGCAACTGGGACTACCGCTTCACCTGGCTGCGCGACTCGTCATTCCTCATCTACGCACTTCAGCTGCTCGGCTACCACCAGGAGGCGGCCGGCTTCATGAGCTGGCTCGGCCAGGTGCATCGCCAGCATCCCCGCGAGTGGCAGACCATGTATGGGATCGACGGCCAGACCCACCTCCCCGAGCGCGAGCTGAGCCACCTGGAGGGGTACCGCGCCTCCCGGCCGGTCCGGGTAGGCAACGGTGCGGCCAACCAACTCCAGCTCGACATCTACGGTGAGGCGATGGACTCGGCCTACCTCCACTTCCGCTACGGGGAGGCTGAGGCCAGTGGCCTGCGCCTGAGCCTGATCAACATGCTGGAGCACGTGGCCAAGAGCTGGGAGCTCCCCGACAACGGGATCTGGGAGGTCCGGGGCGGCGTGCAGCAGTTCCTCTACAGCAAGCTCCTGTGCTGGGTGGCCATGGATCGCGGCCTCAAGCTGGCCGATGCGCTCCGGCTGGACAATCCCCGCCGGGATGAATGGATCTGGACCCGGGAGCAGATCCGCCACACCATCCTGACCAGGGGTTGGAGCGACAAGCTGGCCTCCTTCCGTCAGATCCTCGACCAGGACGCCCTCGATGCCACCGCCCTCATGATCCCAATGATGAACTTCCTGCCGGCGATGGATCCGCGGGTGCGGAGCACGGTGCAGGCGATCCAGCGCGATCTCACCGACGAGAACGGCTTCGTCTACCGCTACCGCCGCGATGACGGCCTCGGCACCAGCGAGGGCACCTTTCTGCTCTGCTCGTTCTGGTTGGTGAACAACCTCGCCCTGCAACGTCAGCTGGGACCGGCCCGCGACCTCTTCGAGCACCTGGCCGCCCACGGCAATGACCTGGGGCTGTTCTCGGAGGAGCTCGACCCCAAGACAGGGGACCTGCTGGGCAACTTCCCCCAGGCCTTCACCCACCTGGGGATAGTCAATGCTGCCGCCCACATTGAGCGGGCCGCCGAGAACCGCGGCCCCCTCGGCGATCACTGACGGCGGTGCTCGGACAAGGTGGTGCCGTGACCCGCGACAATTAGGCGATGGACCCCTACGAGATCGATTTTGACCCGGCCGACGTGATCACGGTGGGAGTTGAGGGCGCGCCCGGCCAGCGGACCTTCTTCCTGGAGGCGAGCCGCGGGCTCGAGCACTGCACCCTGCTGGCCGAGAAGGTCCAGCTCCAGGAGCTCGGCACCCAGATCCTGACCATGCTGGACCCGCCAGAGACGCCGGTTAGGTCGGCGCCTGAGCCCGTCCACGGCGCCACGGGCACCCCGGGCTGGCCGGTGGGAAGCATCCAGCTCTCCCTGGATGAGGATGCCAACAGCTGCACTCTGCTGCTGGAGGAGCGTTCCTCCTCGCTGCTGCCGGATGAGGAGGAGCTGGCCAACGTGGAGCAGCTCAGGACGGCTCGCCTGGTGGTCTCCATCGCCCAGATCCGTCGTCTCGGCGAGCGCTGCCTGCTGGTGGTGGCTGGAGGTCGCCCCATCTGCCCCCTCTGCCATCTCCCGATCGATCCTGGCGGCCATGTCTGCCCGGCCAGCAACGGGCACCACCGCGCCTGAGTCAGCGGCCGACCAGTTGCCCCAAGGACAGGCTCCCCTGCGTCGGTTACAGTGACCGCCGTGACCGCGCCGCTGTCCGCTCTCACACCAGTGCCGTCAACCAGCGGCAGAAGTTGACGCCCCGATCATCAGGAGATGGTGAATTGAACTTCGGCAGATCCCACCTGGCCACCTCTGGCGGCCTCCTTGTCGCACTCGGGCTCGGTCTGATCCTGGCCTCGTGCGGAGCCTCCTTCCAGTCGGGAGTCACCGCGCCAACACCCACCAGCAAGCCCGTGAGCGTGGCCAGCCCATCGCCCAGCAGCTCTCCAACCGGATGCGTCAACCCGGCCACCAAGGCCGATTACACCCTCGCCGGGGCTCGCACCCTGCCCGGGAACCTCCAGGTCAAGGACATCAAGACCGGCACCGGGGCGGCGGCCACGGTGGGCTCGACGGTAGGCGTGAGCTACGTTGGCACGCTGTCGAACGGCACCGTCTTTGACAACAGCAAAGCCGACAATGCCGGCAAGCCCATCTCGCTTACGATCGCCGCCGGCAAGGTGATCCAGGGCTGGGTTGAGGGTATCCCCGGGATGCGGGTGGGAGGCGTCCGCGAGCTGGTGATCCCACCCGCCCTTGGCTACGGTTGCCAGACCCCCAGTTCCAAGATCCCGGTCAACTCGACCCTGATCTTCACCATCACGCTGGTCTCAGTCAGCTGAACCACGATAGGCAAGTGGCAGCAGTGCCGCAACCTGGCGATGGATCTGCCGGCTCGCCTCCTCCGGCGTCCCCGGGGCCGGCCTGAAGGGCTCCCCGACCCGAAGGTGGATGGGGGCCCGGCGGGGGATCAGAGCGCCCCGCGGGAGCACATGCTCCGTCCCCCAGACCGCGCACGGGAGGACCGGCACCCCAGACTTGAGCGCCAGATAGCCAGCTCCCGGCTCAAACGGAAGCAGGCCCTCACCGTAGCTACGGTGACCCTCGGGGAACAGCACCAGCGCACTCCCTGATTGCAGCACCGCCAGGGCGGCCCGGATCGCCTGCCGATCAGGCGCGCCCCGGCGCACGGGGAAGCAGTTGCAACGGTCGAGGTAGGCCCGCAAGATCCGGTTCTGGAACATCTCCGCCTTGGCCATGGCGTGCATCACCCGGGGGAACCAGGCCCCGAAAACGAGGGGGTCGAAGTTGGACAGGTGGCTGGAGCAGACCAGCAGCGGGCCGCTCTTGGGAACCAGGTCCAGGCCCTCGACGCTGCTGCCCGGTGCCGCGCACAGGCGAACCAGAACTCGCAAACTGGTCTGAGTCGCGTGCAGCGTGATCGAGCGCGTCCCATCCAACCTGAGGCCAGCCGGCAAGGTCGGCCCGGGAGCCTTCGCAGCCGCCTTTGCGGTCGATGAGCCCTGTCCCACTCGATCCTCCCCAGCCAGCTCCAGCCCACCTGGCGCCGGTTACATCCCCGACCCGCCACCGCATCGCCCCCGGCCCGCTGGGCCACCGCCAGCGCCCATGACCAGCCCGCTCGACCGGCCCTACCCCCTGGTGGATTCGAACCACCGACCGTCGCCTTAGAAGGGCGCCGCTCTGATCCACTGAGCTAAGGGGGCGGGACGGTCGCCATTGTGACGGGTCCAGGCGACCGGTCGTGAGCCCACTCCTCACGTTGGTGGCCCACCCGGAGCCGGACCGCTGCCAGCTCGACTCCCATGCCGAGAATAGAATTGAAGTCGTGCCGCTCACCGACCTCCCCGGCCTCACCACCTGCTATCTGGTGCGCCACTGCGACGTCGAGAACCCCAACCGGGTCATCTACGGGCATCTGCCCAATTTCGGTCTGAGCGAGAAGGGACGCCGCCAGGGACGCGCCCTGGGACAGTTCTTGAGGATGCTTCAAGTTCGAGCGATCTACTCCAGTCCCCTGCAGCGGGCGTTGGAGACAGCCGCCCTGATCCAGGAGAGTTTCCAGCCTCCCCTCCCCCTCCACGAGCGCCCCAGCCTGGTGGAGGCCGAGTTCGGCCGATATCTGCAGGGGACGCGCTACCAGGACATCATCTGGCGGCGCCCGAAGTGGGTCATCCACATGTTGTGGCCCGGGCTGGCCCCGGGCGACGAGAGCATGGCAGCCATGTACCGAAGGGTGCGGACGGCCATCCAAGAAGGGCTGGATGCCCACCCTGGGGAGACCTTCGTATGCATCAGCCACGGGGATCCCATCCAGGCCTTCTGGGCAACGGTCGACCACCGGCCGCCCTGGGCGCTGCACCGCCTTCAGTGCGCCAAGGGTGGACTTCTTCAGCTGACCTACCGCGGTTCGAAACTGGTCCAAAAGCAGTACCTGTCCCCGGACGAGGTGGCAGCCAGGGTGGCGGCGGAAGCAGGGCGAGATGTGGGCCCGGTTCCAGCCGACCGCATCCCCTGATTCGGGCAGCGCCGGGTCAGCGGATGATCGTGATCGTCAGCCAGATCCCGTAGGCAACGGTGAGCACACCCAGGACGGTGACACCCCGGCCCAGCGCCGGACGCCAGCGCGGGGGCACCCCCATATCGAAGAGGATGGAACGCAACCCCAACATCGCATGCGAGGTGACCACCACCAGAAACAGCACCTCCAAAACCACGATCACGGGATTGCCCATGTAGGACGCGACCTCGGCGAAGTTGCGCTCGCCACCGGCGACCACGAAGTGGTTCGCGATGAGGTGGAGCGCCAGCAACGGCAGCAGCAGGACCCCGGTAGCGGCCTGCCAGAGCCAGCTCGTGGTCGACCTCTTCTCGATCCCAAATCCGGCCCTCATCCTCGGATGCTCCAGAGCAGCCCGGCGACCAGAAACAGAATCGCCGCCAGAGCCATGAGCGACCGGAAGAGGAGCCTGTGCCAACGGACCGCCACCCCAACCCCGGTGAGGGCCACCCGGATCCCGTGGAGGCTGTGGAAAAGCACGCCGAGCAGGACCACCGCGTCCAGCGCTGTGAAGAATGGCGCCTTGCTGGTGGCCAGGAAACTGTTCCAGGCCGAGGGGCCGTGGGCGAGCAGGCTGAGCACCCCCAGGTGCACGTACAGGTAGGCAACCAGGCCGATCGCGGTCAGCCGGTTGAGGGCGTAGGCCCAGGCTCCCTCGTGGCGGCCGCGCAGGTCGAGCCAGCGGCTCGGTCGGCGCAGCCCAGGGGCAGCTTCTTCGGCCACCTTCATCTCCCCCACATCCGGCCCCAGCGCCGGGCTAAAATCTGGCCCCGCAAGCTCATGATCCTGCCCGCCGGGTCAACCGCCTGCGGGCAGCTGGCGGTGCACTCGAAGGAGCTGTGGCAGCGCCACACTCCGCCGTCACCATCGGCCAGAGCCAGCAGATGAGCCGACTCGGTGGCGTCCCCGGTGGCCTCCCTGGTCCGGTGGATACCGGCCAGCGCGGCCGGGCCCAGAAACCCGTCGTCCGCTGCCATCGAAGGGCAGACGCTGACGCAGATCCCGCATTCGATGCAGCTCTCGAAGCGGATGAAGCGGTCCAGATCCTCGGCCACCACCACCCGCCTTAGGCTGAGCGACGCTGGCAAGGGGTCGACACTGACCGGCAATTCGGGTTCGGCGCTCCTGGTGATCACCAGGTCGGAGGCGGTCATGCGAGCGAAGAATCCGGCCACGTCCACGACGAGGTCCCCAACCACCGGCAGGTTGTGGAGCGGCTCGACCCGGATCGGGTGATGTTCCTGAGCGGCGTCGGCCACCGGGGTGACGCAGGCCAGCCGCTCTCTACCGTTGATGCTCATGGCGCAGGCCCCGCAGGAGGAATGATGGCAGGCCCGCCGGAACATCAGGGAATGGTCCCGGGTGGCCCAGATGGCGTCCAAAGCATCGAGCACCTTGGCCCCCTTTCCCACCTGGACGCTGAAGTTCTCCAGCCGGGAGCCCTCACCCGGTCGGTACCGAAGCACCTCCAGGTCGACGGCGACCGACTCCGCAGTCACTGGTAGAAGCTCCGGTATGACACCAGCGGGGTGGTCTGGGTGGTGCAGGGAGCGGGAATGGCCAGCTTGGCGCAGACCACGTCGGCGGCTCGCTGGGCCATCGCTCGTGAGCTCGTGGTCTTACCCCCGGAGATGGTGACCAGTCCCTCCAGGCCGTCGCCGGAGTGGTCGAAGCACTCGAAGGTCCGGCTCACGTCGCGCGAGTCCGCCTGCGCCTTGGTGACCAGGGGTCGGGCCACTGCCACCGTCGCCCGCACCTTCACCTGCCCCACCGCCGGCACCAGCTCCTGCCCGGAAGCGAGCATCTGGGCCACGTGCTCGAGGGGGATCGGGATCAGGTCGGGGTCCTCC
Organism: bacterium; assembly: GCA_021802115.1. The sequence goes on from JAKABA010000021.1 coordinate 35,720, forward strand.
ACCACCCAGGAGGTGGTGCCAATTATCGAGGTCGCCCGCTGGGGGACGATGATGTCCCCGTCTGAGGGCCGGTTGAGGCGGTTGAGGACCATGTTGTTGAGACGACAGTCCATGGTCACCATGACCCCCGGCGTCGGCGTGACCGGCACGGCCAGCGCCGCCATGGCCGCGATCTTGCCAGCCCAGGGACCGGCGGCGTTAACGACCATGTCCGCCCCAATGGTCGAGCTGACCCCTGACCGGTGGTCGCGGACCCCAACCCCGGTCACGGTCCGGCCCTCCGTCACCAGCTCCATGACCTCGGTGTAGGTGCGCACCACCGCGCCATTGGCCTTGGCCGTGGCCAGAAAGGCAAGGCAGAAGTGGAACGGCTCGAACACCCCATCAGGGACCTCCACCGCGGCCAAGGCGGCGGGGTTGAGGAAGGGCTCCATCTTCAAGGCGGTCTGGATCGGGATCTCCCGGGCCGGGGTGCCGCAGGCCTCGCACCCCTCCATGAAGCGGTCCTTGAAGGCCAGGTCTGACTCGTTGAGAGCCACGAAGAGCCCCCCGTTCCGCTCCAGGATGTCGGGCATGATGCGGTCCAGGATGCGCGCCTCGGCGATGCATTCTCGAGCTGACTCCTGATCGGTGACGCAATAGCGTCCACCCGAATGGAGCAGGCAGTGGTTGCGCCCGCTGGTACCGGAAGCGACCTCGCCACGTTCCACCACGGTCACCCGCAGTCCCCGCAGCGCCAGGTCGTGTGCGGTGGCCGACCCGGTCGACCCGGCCCCGATCACCACCACATGCGGCGCTGACATCCCCCCTCCCGGACAGGCCCGAGGCAGCAGCCGTGCCGCCACCGAGCAGTCATTCTGGCATCAGAGGGGCGGCCGAGGGCATGATGGAAACACCTACTCACCGCCGCCAGGCGAGCTCTTCCGCCCGTCGGCCAAAGGTGGCCGCGACAAACCCCCGTTCGGCGGCGCACCCGGTCTGGGAATCCTCCCGTGGCACCCCTCTACCGGCGCAGTCCAGCCGCCCGGAAGATCCAGGTTTTGAGCAGGTCCCCAAGGACCAGGAAGATCAGGGCGCTCCCCAGGGCGACGCCCATGTCGATCGGCTGGATCCCCGCCATCAGCCAGCCGCGCCAGGCCAGCAGCAGCACCACGACCAGATCCGCGGCGGAGCTGGCCGCCAGCCAGCGGCTGGGGCGCGAGTGCCAGAAGTGCTGGCGCTCTCGCACCAGGTAGACGGTGGCCTGGCCGGAGAGGACGAGCCAGAGAAAGACCAGGGTCTGCATCTGGGCCAGGGAGAGGGCCAGGCAGGTGGTCCCGAACCACCAGAGTGCGAACGAGGGCAGCACCAGGGGCAGGGCCAAGCCCAGCCCGGCCAAAACCAGGGGCGCCACCCTCCAGCGATCCGGGCGGCGCGGCGAGCGCACCCGGTCGGTGGCCAGCGACATGGTGACGAAGTCATTGGCGAGCAGGAGCAGGACGACCAGGGTCGGGGTGGTCACGAACTTGCCGAAGACCACCAATCCGAAGCCCAGGAAGAGCGCCACCTGGAGGGTCTTGATGATCTTGTTCAGGGTGTATGTGAGCATCCGTTGGTGGATCCGGCGGCTCACCTCCACGCCCGCCACCATGTCCTCGAGCCCAGGATCGGTCAGCACCAGGCTGGCCGCCGCCTTGGCCACGTCGGTGGCGCTGGCGACCGCGACCCCGACCTCCGCCTTCTTCAGGGCGGGCGCATCATTGACTCCGTCGCCGGTCATCCCCACCACCACCGAGGCCCGCTGCAGGTTGGCGATGAGGCGCATCTTGTCCTCTGGCAGCACCTCGGCGTAGACGTCGTACCAGTCGTCCCGATCCCAGGGCCGCTCGGCCGGCCCCGACCTTCCCGGGGGAACGCTGTCCGCCTCTTCCCTGAGGACCTGCCCGCGCGCGGCCCGGCCGGTGATCCCGACCTTGGCCGCAATCGCCGAGGCCGTGGCCAGGCTGTCTCCGGTCAACATCACGACCCGGATTCCCAGCTGGTGCAGATCCTCCACCAGGCGCACCGCATCAGCCCTGGGTGGGTCGGCCAGGGCGACCAGCCCCACCAGCTCCAGGGACCCGCCCACCGGCCCCTGGGCGACCCCGAGTACCCTGGCCCCGGAGGCCGCCATCCTGTCCACCTCAGGGCCAAGGGAGGCCTCATCTGCGCCGGCCAGCTGGCCCACCACGCGGGGGGCCCCCTTGACCACCCTGATCTCCCCCTCCCGTACATGCACGGTGGCCTCGGATCGTTTGGTGGCCGGGGCAAAGGGGACGAAGCTGGTGCGCTCGCCCAACTCCGCCAGGTTGCGCGCCTTGGCCCGCGCCAGAATCGCCAAGTCAAGGGGATCCTGGGTGGCGGCGTCGCTGGCGGCCGCCGCCGCCCGCAGGACCATGTCCTCGTCGCGTGGAGGCAGCGCCAGGAGGGCCTCCACGGTGAGGATGTTCTGGGTGAGAGTGCCGGTCTTGTCGGTGCAGAGGACCTCCATGCTGGCGGCCTCCTCGATGGCGGCCAGGCGCGTCACCAGTACCCTCCGCTGGGACATCTCCTTGCTACCCAGGGCCGTGGCCAGGGTGAAGGTGGCGGGCAGGGCGACCGGCACCGAGGCGATCACCAGGATGAGGACGAACGGCACCATCTCGTGGAGGGAGAGATGGCGGACGAGGCCGTCGGCAACCACGATCGCCACGATCAGCAGGACCAGGCCAATCAAAGCCTTTACGATTCCGAAGATCAGGTGCTCCATGTTGCCCGGGGCGCGAGCGGTGCTGACCAGCTCCGCGGTGCGCCCGAAGAAAGTGGCGGTCCCCACCGCGGTCACTTCCCCACTGGCCTCGCCCCGCACCACCACCGACCCCGAGTAGGCAACGGCCCCAGCCTGGGCGGCGACCCCACGGGACTCGCCGGTGAGGGCCGATTGGTCGAGCTCCACAGCCCCATCCAGCAACTTCAAGTCGGCGGGAACGATGTCCCCCTGGCGGACGTGCGCAAGGTCGCCCAGCACCAGTTCATCGGCCGGGATCTGCGTCCAGGCTCCGTCCCGCCGAACGCGCGCAGTGACGGTCAAGCGCTGTCGAAGCAACTCCACCGCCTGCTGTGCCCGTCCCTCCTGGGCGAACGCCAATACCGCGTTGAAGATCAGCAGGACGGCGAAGACCAGAGACTGGACGTGGTCGCCCAAGACCAGCTCGAGGAGCACCGCCAGCTCTAGCAGCCATGGCACCGGAGCCCAGAATTTGCCAGCCAACATCCTGACGCGATCCGGCCGAACCTCGGGAATGGCATTGGGGCCATTCGCCGCCAGCCGGCGGGCGGCCTCCGCACCGGTGAGTCCAGCCACGACCGAGTTCACACCATCCACGGCCTAGCCGCCGCTGGCGCGCCCGCGAGGGTGGGCACGACCACCCGCAGGGCCCCGCGGCGCCGCCTGGCCGGGAGCTGAATCGCTGTTCAAAGTCCTGAGCGCCCCCCAATTGTCGGGCCGGCAGCCGGCCCACCCAAACATACCCGTGGGACCGGCCGGGTAGCCAGTTGCCGGAGTGCCCACCACGTCCTGCCTTGGGTCGTGGTGAGCTCTGGACGCCACGCCGTATCGGCCGCGGCCAAGCGCCCCACCGACTTCCTCCACCAGGAGGCGACTGCGGCTGCGCCAGACTACCGGAGTGACGACTTCCGGCATCCCTGACCAAACCCTCACCGCGCGACCAGGGGCCGGGCTGGAGGTCTCTGGGGAAGAGCGCCGGCGGCCGAGTGCGAGGCCATGGCCCGGCCGCCGCCCCAGGGATTGACCGTCGAACTGCTGGGCACGGACGCCGTCCCCCTCGACCTGGACGAACCGCTCCCCGCCATGGGCGATCTGCACTTTCGAGCCGCCGGTGCGGCCTGTCCCGAGGGCTCCCTCCCGATGATCCCGAGCGCCAGGTGGCTGGCAAACCGTTCCTACGGAGTGCCCATAAGTGACACCCGGTCTGGACGAGCGGTCCTTCCCGACCTGGACGCTGCCAAGGTTGCCGTCGCCGTTTCGGGTCTTGCGCCACTGTTGTGGTTGCCCTCACGCCTTCGGGACTTGGACCGGCCCTCGCACCCGGTACCCGCCATGCCGGCGCATTCCACTGGGTAGCTCTCCACATCAGCGCGTTGCCCCGCCGCTTCGATCCCCTGGTCGGACGTGGTCACACCTGGACTTGCCTG
>JAKABA010000168.1 GCA_021802115.1 bacterium
CCTGACCATGGACCACGGCTTCAACGCCTCCACCTTCACCGCCCGGGTGATCACCTCGACCGGGGCCGACATGGGATCCGCGCTGGTGGGGGCGATCGGGGCCTTGTCGGGGCCGCTGCATGGGGGTGCGCCCTCGCGCGCACTGCAGACCCTTGACGAGATCGGGACCGCGGACCGAGCCTACGCGTATCTCCGCCAGAAGGTGGAGTCCGGCGAGCGCCTGATGGGCTTCGGGCACCGGGTCTACAAGACCGATGACCCCCGGTCCACCCTGCTCCGCCAGGTCGCCTTGGAGATGGGGGGCGAGCAGGCACGGTTCGCCGAGCACGTGGAGCAGACCGCGCTGCTGGTGCTGAACGAGCTCAAGCCGGGGCGCCGGCTCTACACCAACGTGGAGTTCTACGCCGGCGTGGTCATGAACACCGCGGGGATCCCCCGGGAGATGTTCACCCCGACCTTCGCCAGCAGCCGCACCGTGGGCTGGACCGCCGCGATCTGCGAACAGGCGGCGCACAACCGCCTGATCCGCCCATCGGCGATCTACGTCGGGCCCGAACCGCCAAGGCCGCTACCGGCCGGCTACACCTACGGCTGAGAGCTGACCGCGGGCCATGCTCGGGCGGCCATCGGTCGCCCGGGCCACCCCCCGAAGGAGGCAGCCCGGGCGGTGGGGCTCAGCCAGGGGAGGTGGCCTGAATCCCCAGGTCCAGGACGTGGCGGGCCAGGTGGCGGCTGCTGAAGAGGCCCTTTCCGGTGACCACCACCACCTCGTCCTTGGCCAGGTTGCTCACAGCCTCCCGGGTCGGCTTGACACCGGGGCCGTGGTACAGCCAGATGGTGGCCTTCGGCGTGAGGGAGAGGGTGAGAGTCTTCCCGTCGGGTGCGGTGACCGTGAGCTCGCCCTTGCCGAAGAGGCCGCCGCTCGAGGACTCGGCCGTGATCACCCCTGCCATCCGCGGCAGATGATGCCAGCCCCGGTGAAGGCCGTGCGGGCTGCTGGGGGAGGTAGCCGGGTTCGAGGTGGCGGCCGTGACCGCGATCGCTCCGCCGATGCTGGCGACCGCCGCCCCCGCCGCCACCGCCAGGGTCGTTCTGACGAGACTGTGCATGTGCTCCTCCGATTTGATGGTTGGCCCAGGTGATGCTCACCAAGCTACCGGAGGGTTGCGGCCTGCGCCTTAGACAGCACTTAGAGAAGACCGGCGGGGGCTCACGGCTCACCCGAAGGAGGCGATCAGCTCCTCAAAGAGCTCCTGGTCTGGTCTGAGCTCCGCCTCCCCGAGATCGCGCAGCGGGATGGCGCCCAGCCGCTCCCGGGTGCAGAAGTCCTGCGCCTGCGGATTGATGTACAGCAACCCGGTCACCACCTCCTTCGAGCGCCGGGCCTGGTCGAGGACCGTGAGGGCGGCCAGACGGTCGGTGGGGTCGTGGTCCGGCCCCAGCTTGCGCAACCGCAGCCGCGAGCCGTCGTGCAACTCCACGTCGACCACCTCGCCCTCGGGGTAGGACACCTCGACCTCCTGCTGGTGCGGGATGAAGTCGAGTTCCTGAAGCACCAGGTCATGCTGCTTGAGGTAGGCGTAGCTCTTGGTCGAGCCCTCATGGTCGTTGAAGGTGACGCAGGGACTGATGACGTCCAGGATCGCCGCGCCCCGGTGCGCCAGAGCTGCTCGCAGCAGCGGCACCAGCTGGGCGCCGTCTCCCGAGAAGCTGCGGGCGACGAAGGAGGCCCCGAGCTGAACCGCCAGCGCGGCGATGTCGATGGTCTCGAACTCGTTGACCGCGCCCCGCTTCTGAACCGAGCCGAGGTCCGCGGTCGCCGAGAACTGGCCCTTGGTCAGACCGTAGACGCCGTTGTTCTCGACCAAGTAGGTGCAGTCGAGATTGCGCCGAACCAGATGGCAGAACTGTCCGAGCCCGATGCTGGCGGTGTCACCGTCGCCGGAGATCCCAAGATAGATGAGCTGGCGGTTGGCGACCGCAGCGCCGGTGGTGACCGCGGGCATCCGCCCGTGGACGGCGTTGAAGGCGTGCGAGCGTTCCATGAAGTACGCGGTCGCCTTGGAGGAGCAGCCGATCCCGCTCATCTTGGCGACGCGGTAGGGATCGACCCCGCTCTCGAACAGCGCCTTCACCAGGTGATTGGTGATCGAGTTGTGGCCACATCCCGCGCAGAGCGTGGTCGCGAGCCCCTTGTAATCCTCCCGGGTCAGCCCGAGGCGGTTGGACCTGGTGGCGACCGCCATCAGCTGCGCCCCCTGGTGCCGACCAGCTCGGGGCTCGGGGTCGTCCGGGGCCCCAGCTGCTCCCGCTCGGCCAGCATCTCCACGACATCGTCGGCGAAGAGGGGAAAGCCGTCGAAGTGGAGGAGTGGGCGGATCCTCCCGGTCAACTCGGGGGGCAGCTCCATGCGCAGGAGCCCCAGCATCTGAGCGTCCCGGTTCTGTTCCACCAGGTAGACCCGCTCATGCTGCGCGAGAAACTCGGACACCGCCCTCCCCGGAGGCACCGATCGCAGTCTGAGGTAGGCGGTCGGAAGACCCAGCCGGCGCAACTCCTCCCTGGCCTCCACGACCGCGGCATCGGAGCTGCCGTAGGCGATGATGCCGACCTCGGCGCCGGGGTCGACCTCCAGCTTCGGCTGGGGCAGCCGCTCGATCCCGGCCTCCAGCTTGTGGCGCAGCCGGGCCATCACGCGGGGGTAGACCTCCTCGCTCTCGGTGTAGCGGGCGCCCTCGTCATGGCCGCTTCCTCGGGTGAAGTAGGCGGCCAGCGGGTGGGGCGTCCCCGGCAGGGTGCGCGCGGCGATGCCGTCCCCGTCGACATCGCGATAGCGCTCGAACCGGCTCAGCCGCTGCAGGTCCTCCACCTTCAGCACCTTGCCCCGATCAAAGCCGCGCTGCGGATACGGAGGTGGCTCCGACATCCAGAGGTTCATGCCCAGATCGAGGTCCGACAGTATGAATACCGGGGTCTGCAACCGATCGGCCAGGTCGAACGCGTCTTGGGTCATCGTGTAGGCCTCCAGCACGCTGCCCGGGAGCAGGACCGGATGGCGGGTGTCCCCGTGGGAGAGCGTGTACGTGAACAGGAGGTCTCCCTGCATGGTCCGGGTGGGCAGGCCGGTCGACGGCCCCACGCGCTGGATGTCCGCGATCACGGCCGGGATCTCCGCGTAATAGGCGAGACCGACGAACTCCGCCATCAAGGAGATGCCGGGGCCGGACGTCGCGGTCATGGCGCGCGCCCCGGCCCATCCCGCTCCTACCACCATCCCGGCCGCCGCCAGCTCATCCTCGGCCTGAACGATGGCGATCCGGCGCTCGCCGGTCTTTGGATCGACCCTGGTCCGCTCGGCCAGCGCGGTCAGGTGGTCGGCGACGGACGAGCTCGGAGTGATCGGGTACCACGCGAACACGGTGCAGCCACTCATGAGCGCCCCGAGGGCCATCATCTGGTTGCCCTCCAACAGCATCCGACGCCCCGCGGTTTCGGCCGGCCGCACCCTGAGGGATGCGCTGCTTCCGAACATCTCCCGGAAATAGGCGCGCCCGATGCCGATCGCCTCGAGATTGGAGGCGACCGCCTTGGGCTTGCGGCGGAATTGGCGTTCCAGAGCAGCTGTCAACGCCTCTTGGGGGATGCCCAGGACCTCGGCCACCACCCCCACGTAGATCATGTTGGTGAGGTACTTGCGGAGGTCGGGATCGGCGACCGCCTCCTTGGCCAGCTTGGCGAAGGGGACAGGGTACGGGACCAGGCCCTCGGGCCCACCCGGTCCCGGATCACCGAAGGCCTGCTCGTAGATCAGCACACCACCCGGGCGCAGCCGCCCGAGGTCCTGCGGGTACGTCGCCCGGTTCAGGGCGACCAGCAGGTCCGCCTGGCGGCGTCCCCCCAGGTGCCCCGCCTCGGTGGCGCGTAGGAAGAACCACGTCGGCAGGCCCTCGATGTTCGAGGGGAAGATGTTCTTGGGGGCCACCCCCAGGCCCATCTCGAAGAGAGCCCGGGTCAAAGCCAGGTTCGCTGACTGGCTGCCGGAGCCGTTGACGGTCGCCATCACCAGGTTGAGGTCGAGGGGGTCGCTCGCCAACGGTTGGTCAGCCACGACCGGTTGAGGTTTCACTTTCACTCAATCGTAGCGACCGCCAATCAGCCGGCCGTCTGGCTAGGGTCAGGCTTGGCTTCCCCGCCACCGGGGCGTGCCGGCGGCGACCGGGCCGGGACCGCCGCGGTTGGCCCTCAGGGCAGCCGCCAGTCGTGCTGGGCTTGTGCCTCGCGCAGCTGCCCTTCGCTCAGGGTCGACACCCGGACCGGGCCGACCAGGCTCCAATGGCGTCCGACCGGGCAGAACTGGATCCGCCAGAAGACGAGCCGCAACGACTTGACCGAGGCGCCGGGAATCCACCAGGTGGTGAACCGGTGTCCGCCTCGGCAGCTCACCACCGTGTCCAGGGCCAGCACCCGGCCGCGCCGGCTGGCGACATAAACCCACTCGACCGCAGTGAGGGCCACCGCGCCGATGAGCATTCGACGGCGGGCGCGTCCGTGGTTCCGCACGACCTTCATATCTCGCCGATCGTACTCCCATAGTCGATCGGAGCGGTCCCCGGGCTGGCGGTGGTCACCGATGCCTGGACCTTCGCTGCCGCCAGTCCACTTCCGAAGAGTCGGCGCGCCGCGACGGCGCGTCGCCTGATCGGGGCAACCGGCGCTCTCCTATATTCTTGGGCTTGGCGGTGGCGGGCACTGGCAAGGGAGAGGCTGATGGACATTCCCCGTACGGTCCTGGGCACCACGGGCATGGAGATCACCAGGGTGGGCTTCGGGGCCTGGGCGGTGGGCGGAGGGGACTGGGCGTTCTCCTGGGGCGCTCAGGACGATGAGCGGTCCATCGCCGCAATCCATCGCGCGCTGGAGCTCGGGGTCAACTGGATCGACACGGCGGCGGTCTACGGCCTGGGCCACTCGGAGGAGGTGGTGGCGCGGGCGCTGCGCGACCTGCCCCAAGGCGACCGGCCGTACGTCTTCACCAAGTGCGGCTTGGTCTGGGATCCGCACGACCGCACCAAGGAGCCGCGCGAGGTCGGCCGTCCGGATTCGATCCGCACGGAGCTTGAGGGCTCGCTGCGGCGGCTCCAACTGGAGCGGATCGACCTCTATCAGATGCACTGGCCGGCGACGGACGGGACTCCGCTGGAGGAGTACTGGGGCTGCCTGCTGGAGCTCAAGCAGGAGGGCAAGGTGCGCGCGGTGGGCCTTTCCAACCACAGCTCGGAGCAGTTGGAGCGTGCCGAGGCCATCGGCCACGTCGACTCCCTCCAGCCCCCCTTCTCCCTGATCCGCCGGGAAGCGGGAGCCGACGTCATTCCCTGGTGTCGGCGGCATTCGACCGGGGTGATCGTGTACAGCCCCATGCAGGCGGGCCTGCTGACCGGGGCCTTCTCATGGGACCGCGCCGCCTCTCTGCGGCCGGACGACTGGCGCTCGCGAGATCCCGAGTTCCAGGGGGAACGTCTCGCCCGCAACCTCGAGCTGGCTTCCGCCCTGACCCCGATCGCGGAGCGGCTCGGCACCACGGTGGCCGCGGTGGCGGTCGCCTGGACCCTCGCCTGGGAAGGGGTGACCGGCGCGATCGTGGGGGCCCGCTCGCCGGAGCAGGTCGACGGCTGGATCGGCGCGCCCTCGGTCAGCCTCACCGACGATGACCTGGAGCGAATCGCGCGGGCCGCCGAGCCGACGGGCGGGGGCCCGGTCCGCCCCTAGGCCACGCTGCCCCCGATCCGCTCAGGCACGACGCGGATGATCACCCGCTCCTCGCCCGGCTCCAGGTGGAAGTCGCGGTTGCCGTGATACTTCTCCTGGAGGGAGCGGATGTGCTCCACCGCGCCCTCGTCGATGAACTCCGCCCGACCCGAGATCGTGAGGCTGGCGTAGGGGTTCTCGAAGTCCACGATCGAGATCGCCAGTCGGGGATCGCGGACCAGGTTGCGGTGCTTGACCCTGCCCTTGGCGGTGTTGATGAGGACCGCCTCCCCATCGGTGTCGACCCACAGGGCGGTCACCTGGGGGCTACCGTCGGAATTGATGGTGGCGACGTGGGCGAACTGGCGCCGGCGGAGGAAATCGACTTGGGCCGAAGACAGCTTTCTCATGGGGATAAGCTAATCGATCCATCCCCGTCGCGCACCCAGCTGCGAACATACGGGCATGGCGGCTGAGGTCCGGGTGGGGACCTGCAATTGGAGCGACCACCGCAACTTCTACCCGGCGGGGCTGCCCGCCCGTGACCGGCTCCGCTACTACGCCAGGTTCTTCCCCCTGGTCGAGGTGGACAGCAGCTATTACGCGATTCCCCCTCCCGCGCGCACCGCCGCATGGGCGAGCTCCACCCCTCCCGGATTCTGGTTCAACTTCAAGGCCCACCGCTCTTTGACCTATCACGAGCGCGAGCGGGGGGCGCCTCGCGAGCCGACCGCAGCGGAGGAGCAGGCCTTTGCGGCATCGCTTGTGCCGCTGCGCACGGCCGGCAAGCTGCGGGCGATCCACTACCAGTTCCCCCCCTGGTTCACCGCCGGCCCTGAGAACATGAACCGGCTGGCCCGACTTCGGGATCGCCACCCCGACGACCTGGTGGTGGTGGAGTTCCGCCACCGCAGCTGGGCGGAGGAGGGCGTCGTTCCCGCGGTTCTGGAGCTCTTGCGCGAGGCGCAACTCTCCCTCTGCGTGGTCGACGAGCCTCAGCTGGGGACCGGATCGTTCCCGGTCCTGGCTGAGGTCACCGACCCGCGCCTTACGGTGATCCGATTCCACGGTCGCAACCGAAGCACCTGGTATCGGTCCGGCCCCACCTCCGGCGATCGCTTCGACTATCTCTACCAGGAGGAGGAGCTGGAGGAGTGGCGCGGCCGGATCGCGGCGCTGGCGGCGCAGGTCAGTGAGGTGCATGTCCTGTTCAACAACAACCGCGACAACTACGCCGTGGTGAACGGGCTGCAGATGGCCCGCCTTCTGGGGCTGGGATACCCCAGGCTCGGCGCTGAGCCGTCCCTCTTCGAGCAGTCCCAGCAGCGCGCTTGAGCTTCTCCGCCGACCACCTGATTCACACCTACGGCTACCTGGCCGTGGTCGCGGCTCCCCTCCTGGAGAGCACCGGGGTGCCGTTTCCCGGCGAGACCACCCTGATCCTGGCGGCGGTGTACTCGGCCGAGACAGGCAGGCTCAGCCTGCCGGTGGTGATCGCGCTGGCGGCCGTGGGCGCGATTCTGGGCGACAACTTCGGCTACGGCCTGGGGCGGTCCCTGGGTCGGGGCGTGCTGGAGCGGTGGGGGCGCCATGTGGGGCTCGACCACCGGCGCCTGCTCCTGATCGACCGATTCTTCAAGCGTCGCGGGGCGCTGGCGGTCTTCGTGGCGCGGTTCCTCTCGGTGCTGCGCACCTTCGGTGCCATCCTCGCCGGAGCGGGGGAGATGCCCTACCGGACCTACCTTCTCTTCAATGCGCTCGGGGGCATCGCCTGGGCCACCGCCTACGGCCTCCTGGGCTTTGAACTGGGCCGTGCCTACCGCCACCTGAGCGGCACGATCGGCACCGCCGCCGAGCTGCTGGCGGTGGCGGTCGCGGTGGCAGCTATCGGGGCGCTGTTCCTCTTCCGCAAGCGCATCGAGCACTGGGCGCTGGGCGACCTGGACTGAGGCCTGGCGCTGGGCGCGATGGGACAGAACCCGGGCGCGGAGGGGGGGAGCGCGGGGCGGCGATGCTCCCCACCAGGGTCCTTCGGGGCTTGATCAGGTCGGGCTCACCGCCACCTTGGACTTGCCGCGGCTGCGCCGGCGCCGGGGCGGGTCCGCGCGCTCGGCGGCCAGGGCCCAGCGCTTGAGGTCTCCGGGAGCCAGCGCCGGCGAGAAGTGGTGTCCCTGGAGCAGGGCCTCGGGACAGAGCTTGGCCAGGACCTCGGCCTGTTGCTTGGTCTCCACGCCCTCCACGATCACCTCGAGCTTCAGCGCCCTCCCCAGATCCACCACGCTCTGCACCACGGCGGCCGCGGTGGGATCGTCGACCAGGCCGCGGACGAAGGACTGATCGACCTTGATCGCGTCGACCGGCAGCAGCTGCAGCTGGGCCAGCGATGAATGCCCGGTGCCGAAGTCGTCGATCGCGACGCGGACTCCCAGCTGGCGCAGGCTGACCAGCCGCGCGATCGCCTCCGCGGGATTGGTGGCGATGGTGCTCTCGGTCACCTCCAGCACCAGCTGGCTGGGGGCGATGGCGGCGCTCGCCAGGGCCACCTCCACGTCGGCGACCAGCGACTCCTCCTGCAGCTGGCGCGCCGACAGGTTCACCGCCATGGTCAGGGCGTCGCCCTCGCGCAGGGCCAGGTTCCAGCGCTGGAGCTGCCGGCAGGCCTCGCTCAGGACCCACCGCCCCAGGGGCACGATGAGACCGGTTGCCTCGGCCACCGAGACGAAGGCGTCCGGCAGGATGAGGCCCTCCTCGGGGTCATCCCAGCGCAGCAGGGCCTCCATCCCCACCAGGAGGCGACCTCCGGCAGCCACGATCGGTTGATAGTGCAGGCGGAGCTCGTCCCGCTCCAACGCTCGGCGCAACCCGCTCTCCACGTGCATGCGTTGCATCGCCCGCTCATGCAAGAAGTCCTCGAACAGGACGTTGCGTCCCTTGCCCTCCCCCTTGGCCGCGTAGAGGGCGATGTCGGCGTTGCGGAGCAGCACATCCGGGTCCCCTCCCTCCTCGCAGGTCACCACCCCGATGCTGGC
>JAKABA010000169.1 GCA_021802115.1 bacterium
GAGGTGGTCTTGAAGTCGGCGCCCGGGTGCGCATACAGGCGCACCCGGTGCCCGCCTTGGGGCTCGGGCTCCAGCACCAGAACCTCCTCGGTCTCCCCTTCGCCCACGAGGTAGACGAATTCGGTTGTGGGCCGGAAGGGATAGTCGGTGTCGTTCGCCCTGGTCTTGGCGACCCCGCTGGGGACCACGATAAGGAGTCCCGGAAAGCGCTCGGAGAGCGCCTGTCGGCGGGCCTGGTGGAGGTCGAGGCCCGCAATCGGCCCGGGATCGGTGGCCCTGGGCTCCTCCCAACCCTGGACGATGAAGTCGAGCAGGGCCTGGGGGGGCTTACGGTCGTGCTTGGCCTGCGCCTTGGGATTCGAACCGGCGTCGGCGGACTTCCCCTCCTCACTGATCATCGCCCGATCCTACAGCAGCCGTCCTCGGCTGCGACCGCGGATGGTCAGCCCCGGTCGCTGAGCCCCGAGCTGAGCTCCGGGACGCGGTCCGCGAGGCCGCTCTCCGGCCAGCCCCCGCGGCGCCGGTACTCGAGGTCCAAAAGCAGGCTCAGCCGCTCCCGGGCCCCGCTCGGCAGGCGGCGTGAGCGCAGCTCAGCGACCGTGCCGCGACGGCGGATCTCCTCGAAGGACCAGGAGTCAAAGGTCGCGGCCAACAGGATCAGCGCGGGGATCCGCAGCGGGGCCTTCAGGAAGGCCAGCCGTGACATCGAAACCCCCACCAGACAGCCGTCGCTGGCCGGCCCCCGGCCATGCCAGCCCAGGTCCGCCCGCCGCAGCGGAAGCCCGGCTGCGAGATGGGCCCGGGCACGGTCCAGGGACTCTTCGGGAAGGGCCCTAAGGGCGTGCAGCAGCCTCAGGTCGTGTGCCTCTAGCGGGACCGCGGATTCAGCCATTTCCCAACATGATCCATGTGAGCTCGACCTGTCCAGATCTTAGCTCCACGCGAGCTCGGGAGTGGTGGAGGTCCCGGCCGCGGGGCGCTCGCCACGCCCAACCGGGGGTCTTGCCGAGGTCCATCGCGCTCCGGTTGGCGGAGACTGCCGGGAGATCGCTAAGTTGTCCCCGTGCGCGCACTGGAACGCTTTGAGGTGGCGGTGGGGGCCGAGGAGGCCGAGCCGGTCCAGCCGGACGCCATGCCCCAGGTCGCCTACTTCTCACCCGAATTCGGAGTCACCGCCGGTGTCCCCCAGTACTCGGGCGGCCTGGGGGTGCTCGCCGGCGACTACCTGCGGGTCTGCGCCGATGAGGGCCGCCCGCTGCTCGGGGTCGGTCTCTTCTATCACTACGGGTACTTCCGCCAGCATCTGGATGGGGAGGGGTGGCAGCAGGAGAGCTACCGCGAGCTCAACCCCGAGCAGATGGGCCTCACCTCGGTCTCGGACAGTGCCATCGAGCTGCCGCTGGGGGACCGGACGCTGAGGGCGATGGTCTGGCGTCAACAGGTGGGGTCAGTGCCCCTCTACCTCCTGGACACCAGCTCGGCGCCCAACGATCCCGATCTGGTCTCGGTCACAGACCGCCTCTACGGAGGCGAACTTGAGCATCGCCTCCAGCAGGAGATCCTGCTCGGGATGGGGGGCATCCGGGCGCTGGCACTGGCCGGCGAGAGCCCGACTCTGTTCCACAGCAACGAGGGGCACGCGGGCTTTCTGGCCCTGGAGCGCATCCGGCACCTGGTGGCACAGCACGGGCTCACCTTCGCGGAGGCGATCGAGGCGGCTCGCGCCGCCACCGTCTTCACCACCCACACCCCGGTCCCGGCCGGCATCGACCGCTTTCCCATCGAGCTGATGGGTCGGTACTTCCACCGGTATTGCGACGAGATGGGGATCGGCCTGGCGACCCTCATGGAGCTAGGGCACTTCCCCGGGGAGCCGACCGACGCCCCCTTCAACATGGCGGTGCTGGGACTGCGCATGTCGGGCCACGCCAACGCGGTCTCCCACCTGCATCGCCGGGTCAGCCAGGCCATGTTCCACGGGCTGTGGCCGGAGCTGTTCGAGAGCGAGGTCCCCATCCAGGCGGTAACCAACGGTGTGCACGCCCGCCAGTGGGTGGCTCCCGAGATGGGCCATCTCCTGGACCGCCATCTGGGACCACGTTGGGATGTCCACAATGGGGCGCGCTGGGACCGGCTGCAGGCCGTCTCCCCCGAGGAGGTCTGGGAGGCTAGAGCAGCCGGTCGAAGGCGCCTGCTCGCCGGGGTCCGCAGCCGGCTCCGGGCGGCGGAGGTCGCCCGCGGCGTTCCCCCCGAGGAGCTGAGCTGGACCGACCACGTGCTCCGCGAGGATGCGCTGACCATCGGCTTTGCCCGCCGGGTCGCCGAGTACAAACGGGGGGCGCTGCTCTTCCATCAGCCGGAGCGGCTGAAGGCCCTCCTTTTGGATCCGCGCAGGCCGGTGCAGCTGGTCATCGCCGGCAAGGCCCATCCCCAGGACGAGCAGGGCAAGCACATCATCCAGGCGCTCTCCCGAGCTGCCCGGGATCCCGAGTTGAGGGGGCATCTGGTCTTCATCGAGGACTACGACATCGATGTGGGGAGGATGCTCTACCAGGGCTCGGACGTCTGGCTGAACACCCCGCGCCGGCCGATGGAAGCGTGCGGAACCTCGGGCCAGAAGGCCGCCCTGAGCGGGGCGCTCAACTGCTCGATCCTGGATGGTTGGTGGGACGAGTGTTTCCGGAACGACAACGGCTTTGCAATCCCCTCCTTCGAAGAGGTCGGCGACCTGGGCGAGCGCGACCGCCTGGAGGCCGAGGCCCTCTTCGAGATCCTGGAGCAGAAGGTGGTTCCGACCTTCTTTGAGCGCGGCGCATCCGGCGTCCCCGAGCGCTGGCTGGAGATGGTGAAGCGCTCGCTGCAGACGGTCATCCCCCGGGTTCTCGGTTCGCGCATGGTCGCCGACTACGTCCGGCTCATGTACCAGCCGGCCGCGGCCGCCGCGGCTTTGGCGGGCGTCGATGACCACCAGGGCGCCCGCCAGGCGGTCGCCTTCTCCGCCCAGGTTAGGGAATGCTGGCCGCGAGTCCGGGCGACCGCCCGGGGCATCCCTCCGCAGGGGCTGGCCCGGGGCCTGAACTACGGTGACGAGCGCGTGGTGGAGGCGCTGGTCGAACTCGATGGTTTGCTCCCTCACCAGGTGGAGGTGCACCTCCTCCACGGACCGGTCACCGCCGACGGTCAGCTGGTGGCGCCCCTCACCGAGGTCATGGAGGTGGACGAGCTGACCTCCAACGGACATCACCGGTATGTTGGGCGAATGGCTCTCGCCACCCGCGGTCCCTACGGCTTCACGGTGCGGGTGATGCCCCGGCGGCTCAATCGCGACGCCCCCCCGCCGGAGATCCCGGTGACCTTCGCTGAGCCCCAGCGCTTCCTGCGGTGAGCCCGGGGGGGGAAGGGTTGCCGGGCTGGGGAGGAGCTGCGCCGATCGCCGTTCCCCCGAGCCGCGACGAGGTCGAGCTCTACACTCGGACCTTCCAGACGTTGCTGCGGTCCTCTGGCGAGGTGCCCCTGCGGGCTCTGGAACGCGTTCATCTGGGGATGCGCTCCTCGCTCCACCCGCTGGGAGAGGCCAAGGTCGTGGATGGGGGAGCTTTGCTGTATTCCCTGCATCGGCTGCCGCCGGTCACCGCCTGGTTGCGGCGGGTGCTGCTCGGCCAGTCGCCGGATCAGCTGCTGCGAGCCGGCAGTGGTTGGGAGCCGGTGACCGCTCCGGGTCGGCGGCGGCGCTGGTGGTGGGACCAGGGATCGGGCACCCTTGCGGTCGCCCTGGCCAGCAGCTCCGACCTCGACGACCTGGTGCCGACGCTGGTGGCTCTCCAGATCGAGTGGAACAAGGCTCATCGTCTGCTCTCGGGGCCCGAGCCTGCGGGAGCCGATGCCCGCGGCCGCCTGGGCATTGGGCCCGACGACTGGGCCCGGCTCGAGGCGCTGTTCGCAGGTGGGCTGGGTGGATTCCTGGAGACCGTCTCCACCCGGGCGATGGACCTGCGGGTCCGGCTGCTCGGGGGTTCCCAGGTGGGCTTCGCCCGGGCGACCAGGGAGTGGTGGGGGCCGATCGGGGAGGTGCTGACCCGGGAGGGGCTGCGCGACCGACCGGTGCACTTCGTCAGCAGCAACGCGCACTGTCTGGTCAACCTGCTCTCGGGGGTCGCGCGCCGGCGCCAGGCTGAGGTGATGCGCTGGGCCGAGGAGTCGCGGCAGCCCGAGCTCCAAGTGCTGCTGCGCCGGCGCCAGCGGAGCGAGCAGATCTCGGAGGAGAACTTCCTCTACTACGCGGCCCGCCTGTGGTTCGACGCCCACCCCAAGGCTCGGGCCGCCCGCACCAAGGAGGAGAGTCAGGAGGGGATCCACCACATCGAGGCGCGATCGGGCACCGATGTCGCCGCCCAGGTCATGGTGCTGGATCAACTCCGCCCCGACCAGCTGGATCCGAGGCTCGGCGAGGTGGACCACCAGGCGCTGGCGGCAGCTCCCGAGGTGATCATCAACATCCAGTACCCGCTGGGGCTCGGCGCGTACCACATCCTGCGTCAGGTGATGGAGGCGACCGACCGGGTCGCCGGTGTCTACATCCTGGGCAAGGCCGCCACCTTGAACGCCGATGTCGGGGACGTCATGATCTCGGATGTGATTCACGACGAGCACAGCGGGAACACCTACTGGCTGGACAACTGCTTCAGCTTCGCCGAGGTCGCGCCCTTTGTGACCTCGCGGTCGGTGCTGGACCGCCAGCGCGCGGTCTCGGTGCGCAGCACCTTCCTGCAGAACCGCGCCTATCTGGACTTCTACTATCGCGACGCCTACACCGTGGTGGAGATGGAGGCGGGCCCCTACCTCGGGGCCGTCTACGAGGCGGGCGACTCCTCCCGTTACCCCACCGGCAGCCAGGTGGACCTCACCCGCCCTGCGATGGAGGTCGGTCTGATCCACTACGCGTCCGACACCCCCTACACCCAGGCCCGCACCCTCGGGGCCCGGGGGCTGCAGTTCGAGGGGATGGAGGGAACCTACGCCGGGGCGCTGGCGATCGCGGCCCGGATCCTGCAGCGGGCGGGGGCCGTGCGGGCTCCCCGGAACGATCAGTGAGCGGACTGGCCAGGGAGCGTTGCCAGGCCTGCGCGGCCGGCACGCCTCCCCTGCCCGAGGCCGAAATCGCCCAGCTGATGGGGCAGGTGGCGCCCGCCTGGACCAGGTCGGGTCCTGGCCTGCGGCGCCACCAGCGCACCAGCGACTTCGCCGAGGCATTCGGTCTGGCGACCAGGATCGCGCTCCTGGCGGAGCGCGAGGGCCATCACCCGGAGCTGCGGGTGGGCTGGGGGTACCTGGAGGTGGAGCTGACCACCCACGCCGCGGGCGGAGTGACCCGCAACGACTTCATCATGGCCGCCAAGATTGATCGGCTGCTGGAGCCCTCCTCGGGTGACCGGGCCTAGGCGGCGGCACCGGGCGGCGCACGCTCCGGGGCTCCGCCGCAGGGAGTGAGCGCCAGCGCGGTTCTGATCAACCCGGCGCGCGTCCCTCAGCACCTCGGACTGCGCCCCCGCCTCCAGCAGTTGCTGTGGGATGCGGGCTGGGCGGCTCCCGTCTTCGTCGAGACCGATCCCTTGGGGGGCGAGCGGGAGGGACTCCAACGGGTGCTCCAGGAGGGCGTCGAGGTCCTCTTCGCGTGCGGCGGCGATGGGACGGTTGCCAGCGCCGTGCGCGCCCTGGCGATGCACCCCGACGTCGCCCTGGCGGTGGTGCCCCTGGGCAGCGGCAACCTGCTGGCGCGCAACCTGGGCCTGCCGCTGGACCCGATCGCGGCGATTCAGGCGGCGATCACAGGGACGCGCCGCCGCATCGATCTCGGCGAGGTCGATGGGATCCGCTTCTGCGTCGCGGCGGGGATGGGACTGGACGCCCAGATGCTGGCCGACGCCCCCCGGCTGGCCAAGCGCGCGCTGGGCTGGTTGGCCTACGTCCCGTCGGTCTTGCGCCACCTGCCCGAAGCGGGCTTCACAGTCGAGCTGAGCGTGGACGGCGGGGCTCCGCTGCTGCGCCGCGCCCGGTCTGTCCTGGTCGCCAACGTGGGCACCCTGCCTGGGGGGCTGACGCTGCTGCCGGCCGCCGCCGCCGACGATGGCCAGCTGGACGTGATCCTGATCGCCTCCCGGCGCCCCCTGGACCTGGCCAGGATCGGGTGGAGGGTGGGTGTGCGACATCCCGGCGGCATGGGGCTGGAGTCGCTCGTGGGCCGAAAGATCCAGATAGTCACCGACCTGCCCCGACCGCGCGAGGCCGACGGCGAGCCCTTGGCGCCCGCCTCGGTGATGGAGGCGAGGGTGCTGCCGGAGGCGCTCCTGGTGTGCGTGGCCGCGGCCTGATCTCGTCCTTCTCGTCACCTCCGCGCGGCCGGCGGAGGGCCGCTGGGTAGGGTCACGCCCGGCCCCGCCGAGGTCCCGAAGCCCGGTCGCTGCTCCAGGACCGGCCGAGCTCGGCGAGGTCAGTCCGGATCGCGGTCGCAGCGGGCCGGGGCCGTTCGGAGACCGAGCCACCGCCGCCGGCGTCGCTGGGTCAACCCCCGCCGATCACGGCCGCGCCGCGATCCCGAAGGGAGGCGCGCACCAGCTCGACGGGATGGAGCGCGGGCACCGAGCTGCCCTGCTCCGCCAGCGCGGCCCGAATCTGCAGCAGGCACCCCGGGTTGCCCGCCACCACGCAGTCGGGAGCGACCGCGTCGACATTGGCTGCCTTGCGCAGCCCCAAATCGCGAGCCGCCGCGGGCTGGGTCAGGTTGTACACCCCGGCGCTGCCGCAGCAGAGGTCACCCTCGGGTATCTCCAGCAGCCGCAGCTCGGGGATCGCCTGCAGCACCCGGCGCGGCGCCGCCCTGATGCCCTGGGCGTGAGCGAGATGGCAGGCATCGTGGTAGGCGACCCGCAGCGGCAGCGGGTGCAGGTTGTCGGGGGGGCCCAGTTCGTCGAGGATTTCGGTCACGTCCCTGACCTTGGCGGCGACCGCCTGGGCGCGCTCCGCCCACTCGCGGTCATCCTCCAGCAGCCGCCCCAGTTCACGGAGCATGGCGCCGCAGCCCGCGGCATTGACGGCGATCCTGTCCACGGCGGGGTCCTCGAAGCTGGCGACGAACTCCCGCGCCCGCCGCAGGGCCGACTCCTGGCGCCCGGCGTGGAGCTCGAGCGCGCCGCAGCAGCCCTGCTGGGGTGGGATCCTGACCTCGGCTCCGTAGGCGGACAGCACCTCGGCGGTGGCCACGTTGGTCTGGGCCTCCACAACCCGCTGGACGCAGCCGGCCAGGACCGCCACCCGCAGCCGGGCAGGGCGTCCGTGGGTGGGCCGCTGGGGCCGAGGCAGCCTGGCCCAGGAGCTTCTGAGGCTCCCCCGGGGCGCCAGCCGGGCCGCGGCCGCGAGCTCACGGGTGGGCGCCAGCGCTCGCAGGTCGAGATTGGGGCCGCTGAGGCGATCCGCCGCCCACAGCAGGGAGTTGAGCAGGCGCAGGCGGGTGGGATGGGGGAGGACTGCGAACAGCGCCCAGCGCCAGAGCCGCTCTCGCCCCGGACGGGGGTAGCGCCGCTCCACCTGCTGGCGGGTCTGCTCCAGGAGTCGATCGTAGGCGACCCCCGAGGGGCAGGCGGGCACACAGGCGAGACACCCCAGGCAGGAATCCCAGTGCGCAACCATCTCCGGTCCCATCGGGCGTTCTCCGCCGCGAGCCAGGTCCATCAGGAGGATCCGGCCCCTGGGCGAATCCATCTCCTCCCCCCACAGCGCGTAGGTGGGACAGGCGGGGAGGCAGAATCCGCAATGGACGCAGTCGGAGAGCAGCGCCGGATCGGGAGGGTCGTGATCGTCGAAGGCCGGGACCACGACCGGCCCCGTCTCGGGGGCTGGGGGGAGGGACTCAGCCACGGGTGCCGACCACCGCCACCGAGGTTGGCTCGGTGCGCGAGATCCGACCGGGTTCGAGGATGTCATCGGGATCCAGCGCCCGCTTCACCCGGCCGATGAGTTCGCGGGCGACCGGGTCGCGAGGCGACGATCCCAGCCCGCGCAGTTCATCCGGGGCCCGATGGATCTCCGTGTGCCCTCCCCAGCCCTGGAGGGTCTCCCGGACCAACTCGACTGGGGCGACCTGGGGGGAGACCCTCAACTCGCCAGTGCAGATCGTGCCTCGCAGGGAGAGGGCGACCGTCTCACCGAGCGCCCCCTGGTCCTCCACGAACTCCAGCAGCGCCCGGGTCGCGGTGAGCGGAACCGAGACCCCGAGCACCGCTCCGGGGCGTTCCCACGGTCGGCTGCGGAGCAGCTCCTCCCAGTAGCTCGCCTCGGCCAGATCGAGGACCCGCGCCCGGGGGTTGAGGCCCGCCACCACCTCAGCCTGGCGGGTCGCCCCCTCGGCGGTGCTGTCGATCTGGACCAGCACCGCTCCCTCGGGCCAGATCACCTCGACGATGCTGGGGACGACCGGGGCCGCCCGGAGGGCCACCAGGAACTGAGCCGCAGTCCCGGCGTCAACATCCTCCAGCAGCACCGACGCTCGCGCCTCCGCCTGGGGGTGGAGCCGCAGCGCCACCTGCACCACCACCGCCAGGGTGCCCAGGGACCCCACCAGGAGTTTGTCGAGATCGTATCCCGCCACGTTCTTCACCACCTTGCCGCCGGTCTTGGCGATGGTCCCGTCGGCGAGCACGAAGCGGGCTCCCAGCAGGAGATCGCGCATATGGCC
>JAKABA010000022.1 GCA_021802115.1 bacterium
CGGCAGCGAGGACCTGTGGGTGGTCGACTACCGGGATCCACAGATCAACGTCAGTTACGACGGTGGCCAAGAGTGGAGGACACTTCCCGGACTCGGCGCGGTCGGCATCGCGGCGCTCTCCTTCCAGTCGGGATCCCTGGTCCTGTCAACTTCAGCCGGGACGTACACCTCTTCGGACGGTGGACATCATTGGGCTTACATCGGAACAGCGGCTGTCGTCGGCTATGCTCCGCCGAACGTCGTCACCCTGGATGGAGAGTCCCTGTCGGTCGAACCAGCCCGACGGTCTGGGCCAGGAACAGTAGTCCACCTATCCGAGGCAGGCCCAGCGGGGCTTACCGCGGCCGTGTTCGCCACTCCTGAGCGTGGAATTGTATTCGGGACTGGGTCACAGTGCCTGAAACCCCAGATCGCTCCTACTCCGACGACGGTCTATCTGACCCGCGACGGAGGGCTGAAGTGGCGGCGCACCGCAACTCTGAACATGGCGGTCAATCAGGCGGCGTACACAGGCTCGTTTGCGGCAGCTGTCGGAGAAGCCGGCTGCCACGGGGAGATGGCCATCTCGGTGGACGGAGGCCGTCGCTGGCGCGTCGGAGCGGTCCCCAGCAGCTGCCAAGATCCCAGCCTCACCGCAGCCGGGGCCACCTGGCTCACCTGCGCCACCCAAGGCGCGCAAGGATTCGCGTATCTGGCCAGTGGCAGCACATCCGCACCTCTCCAGGCCAAGCACAGATTGCAGGGGTTGGCGAAAGGCGCAGTGTTCGTTGCCGCCGCCAATGGAGACCTGTACGCGGTCGGCGGCGACGACGGCGCCGACGTGCTCTGGGTGAGCCGTGACGGGGGACGAACATGGCGGGGGACTCTGCTTTCTCTCCCAGCGGGTTGAGGAGGAATCTGGGTACCTCAGGGTGCCGACGCTCTGCCTGCGAGCAAGTCCTACTACGAAGGAGTGCCGAGGTCCGAGCGGCCGAGGCGGAAGAGGTGGTCCCTCGGCGCCACGGTAGCGTGAGACAGGCGTAGAGCAGGAATAGTTGAGTTGGGGGTATCCGTCTTACCGGACCATGACTATGTCGCCGACCGGCTGGGAGTGGCTCGTGCGCCACAATGGTGGACGCAACTTGCGCACCCGAATCTGCGACGACCAAGTGCGCTCCCGTGCTCTTCGTCATGGTCGGGCTGATGGCATCCGGCAAGAGCACTCGGGCTCAGCAGATCGAGGAAGAGCGACGGGCCCTGAGGCTTACTCCCGACGAGTGGATGATCCCTCTGTTCAACGACAACGACGCCAACAGGAAGCTTAACGTTCTCGAGGGCCGATTCATCTGGCTGGCGCTTCGTGCCCTGCACCACGGCATCGACGTCGTCTTGGAGTTCGGTGCCTTGGGCACGGATGAGCGAACTGCCCTCCGAGCCCTCGCCGCCGCGGTGGGAGGGTCGTCCAAGCGCGTCTATCTCGAGATTCACGAAGACCAACAGCGACGGGGGCTTGACCGTCGTGCCTTTGAGGAGCCTGAGACGACCTTCTACATCACCGATGTAGATCTCGAGGAGTACCGGCGACGCTTCGTGCCGCCTGATGACGCCGAAGTCTCAACCGCCGTGCTCGACCCGCCTCCGGCTGGCTACACCAGATGGAGGTCGTGGGCATCCGCGTGGTGGCCGACATTGATGCAGTGAGCGTTCCGCCTCAGAGCAGTATCTGACGGATTGGAAGTACTCCAGTCAGATGGATACCCCAAAGCGTTGTCATTAGGCGTCGGAATCCTGACCCAGAGGTCCCCGAGCCGGCGCGGACCCTGGCCGCCTCCCTCCCAGCCAACGGCACTCCGCCGAGCGGAGCCTCCTGCAGGTCGCCCGCGGAACCGACGGCTTGGAGATCTACGGTGCCCGAAATACCTCGTGGCCGCCAATACGACGCCAGCGGATCGCCGGCTCACCGGCGATGTCGATCCACTCGAACGTGGCGCGGCCATCTGGTCCTGAAAAGGACCAGGTCATCTCCCAAATGCCCGGGGCATCGTGGACGGGCTTGACCCGCAACGCGTTCGGCCAGCCGACTCCGGGGTCCTGCCGGTTTGCAACGGCCGCTGCGTGAAAGCGATCGACGGCGCGTCGGACGAGCAAGCGTTCATCGTCGGTGAGTCGTTTCCAGTCAGCCTTGAACCTTTGAGTGCGCTCGAACTTCACGAATCAAGGTCGGTAAAGAAGGCGTCGGGACCCTCGGTCACCACCACTCGGCCGGCGGCGATGTCGGCATCAGCCTCGCGCTCCATCCGCTGCCACCGCTCGGTCCAAAACCAGGCTTGGTCGCTGGGAATCGGAATAACCGGATGCAACTCGATCACCCCATCTGGGCGCTCGACCAGCCGAACTTGAGCTCCGGGCCGATCTAGGCTCAAACGGTGTCGGACCTGTGGGGGAAGGGCAACAGTGCCGCGGCTCTGGACCGTGAGGAATGTTTCGCTCATAAGTGAAGCATAGCAGCAATGCGGCAACGCAGCAAGGTCGCGCATTGAGTCACCGAGAATCGCACCCTGGGGCGATCGTTCCCTCATCAAGGAATGACACCAGGGCCAGTCGCCGCAGAGAAACACCTGATCGGGCGTTTGAGGGGAACCATGCGCGGAAGCTTGGACGCGCCAGTCTTCTCGGCACTGCAATGTCTCCTGGACAGGCTACGGACCACTCCAGCGGTGCGGACCTGGAGACCAACGGTCTCGGACTTGGGCCGTGTCTCTTCCGATGGCCAGCTGGGGGCGTGCGTCGGAGCGCGGCTGACCCCACTTTTGACCCCAGCTGGGGCGGTCATCGGCGGTCACAGGCGAACACCTGGGCCCCTTCGCGCTTCCGATTTGAGTTCGGGGTGGCCGCCGACGTACGCCGGCGAACAGTTGTTTTCGGATTTGTAAACAGCTGGCCGTCAGTTCGAATCTGACCGTCGGCTCCCAAATCTGCCCTCAGGTGGTTCAAGTCAGTTGCAGCTGCCAGTGGCCAGGTCCAAGTAAGCACCGGTGGCCAACAGAAGTAAGCGCCTTCACGTGAGCTGAGCAGGACCGGCAAGGGCCCCCGGTGGGGGAAGGTGGTGGTGCTTTCGTCCGCCACACCGTCCGGGGGTTCGCATGAAGAGTACGCGGGAGCAGTTGAACGTTTTGGACGCACTCCGTGAGGGAGGCAGTTTCCGAAGCGCAGCCAGCTTGTGCGGCGAGTGCCGATCCACCGGAGCCTGGATGGGCACCGCTACGGAAGCGGCGACGTTCCCGAGGCCATAACCGCGCTCAGAGCACCACCGTTGGGGACGGGCATGAGACCTGTTCCTGCGGCCGTGGTGGCCACTGCCCTGGGATGGTTTGCAGCCGTTGCCCTGACCGCTTGTTCTGGTCTGGGGTCGCAGCCGGTGCGGACGAGCGGTGCTGCGTACCAGATCACCTTGCCAGCAGTCCGAACCCCAACCGACCGCGGCATGCCCGTGGGCATTGCCGCGGTCACAGCCCAACGCGTATTTGTGGCATCGGACACCGCGCATCCTGTCTCGACGTCCGACGGGGTGGTGATGACCGGGTCGGGCTTGATCTCCTTCACGACGAACTCGGGCCGCTCCTGGAAGACCGTGTGGAGCCGACGGGGGCTGTACCTGGGATGGATGGGAGTCACGGGCTCAAAGGTGGTGGCAACGGGCACCCAGTACCCGACGAGCGGTCTTGGGAGTGAATACGGCTCCCCCGTGCTGCTCATGGGAAACGAGGACGGCGGAAACTGGAGAGTTGTCCACCCAAGCGGACTGAGCCAAGATGGCGCCTGGGGCACCGCGGCCGTCGACTGGGTGAGTTCAACCCTGGCGCTCGCCAGCACTTCTCCCTCCTACATCGGGTCCATCCCCCAGCCACTGATGATCAGCAGGGACGGGGGGGCCAGCTGGAGCGCGGTCCACCTCCCGGGGGGCACCTCCACTGGCGGAATCAGCGCTCCCTCTGCCTCCACGCTCTTCGCCACCGGCACTGTGACGAGTCCGACCAGGACCTGCGACGGCGCGGTCTGGGAGAGTACGGACGCCGGTCTCGATTGGAGCATGCTGCCCGGATCCTGCAGCCCCGCGCCCTTGTATTCGGTGCAGTTCCTGAGCTCCCGGATCGGCTTCGCCGGAGGGGGGAATCTGCCCATGTACTCCCAACCCCCCGGGCGTGTCCTGCTGGCGACCACGGACGGGGGCACTGTCTGGTCGATAGCCTCGCAGCAGACGACATCCAGTCAGCTCGCCTCGCCGATTGTCGAGCTCAACTTCATCACGAGCGAAGCGGGAACGCTGCTAACTGGGGGGTGTGGCCCGGGTGCGAACGGCCCCTGCGGAGGTCACGTCTACACGACTGCTGACGGCGGCCGTTCTCTGCACCGCACTGCCCAGCTGGGCACCGCCCTCACCACGGTCGGTACCCACGACCTGTGGGTGCTGGACTACCCGGGTTCGCAGGTCAGCGTCAGTGACGACGCCGGCGGGAAGTGGCGCGTACTTCCGGGCCTTGGGGCGGCCAGAATCGGGGCGCTCGCCTTCCAGTCTGGCTCCCTGATCCTGACCGCGGCGGCCGGGACGTACACATCCTCCGACGGAGGGCGTCGTTGGGCCTACGTCGGAGGGCCGGAGGTCGCTGGCTTCGCGCCACCGAACACAATCAGCCTGAAGGGTGATGCCCTGTTGATCGAACCGGCCATGAGGACCGGGCAAGCGAAGCGGGTACGCCTCGCCGCCGCCGCCCAGGTGGGACTCAGCACGGTCGTGTTTGCCGCCCACGGCAGGGGACTCGCGTTCACGGCTGGGTCGCAGTGCCTGAAACCCCAGATCACGCCCATTCCCGCGGCGGTCTTCGCCACCCACGACGGAGGCCTGAGCTGGCGGCGCACCGCAACTCTCGACATGTCGGTCAGCGAGGCCGCGTACAGCGGGTCATATGCAGTGGCAGTGGGAGAGACGGGCTGCCGCGGGGTGCTCGCCACCTCGACGGATGCAGGCCTTAGCTGGCATCTCCATCCGATCCCCAACAGCTGTCAGGATGGCGGGGTCACCGCTGCAGGAGCCGTCTGGCTCACCTGCTTTGCTGGGGGCCCGAACGGGATCGCCTACCTGGCCAGTGGCAGCGTCTCAACACCGCTTCGAGCCCGGCACCCTCTCCGGGGTTTGGCAAACGGGGCGATGTTCGTGGTCGCTGCGAATGGCGATATGTACGCCATCGGCGAAGATCACGGCGCCAACGTCCTCTGGGTCAGCGACGACGAAGGTCGGACTTGGCGGGGGAGCCTGCTCCAACTGCCAGGCGTCTGAGGCCGAGGTGCGGTCCCCTTGGGCAGAGGCCGCAGGTCATCTCCACTTCACCACAGCTGTGGCGACCATCGGCGGTCACCGACGAATACCGGGACCCTTCGTCCTTCCGCTTCGAGTTGGAAAAGGTCTTTAGCGCACGGCGACGAACAGTTGTTTCCGGAATTGTAGACAGCTGGCCGTGAGTTCGAATCTGACCGTCGGTTCCCTAGTCTGATCTCAGCAAGTGCCGCTGAGCCGCACTTCGTTTCAGTCCAGTTGGCGTCACCCCTCCGCCACCAAGAAGGGCGAGCGCCCCGAACACTCAATCCACAGGTCTTGACAAAACCTCCCCGACGACTGCTCCGGCGTGGGCGGTCCCGCTGCCGGGGGCGAGGTATGCTCAACGAGATGGCCGCGACCCCAGTCGGGGACTCCTCAGCGCCGGGAGGTGAAGGGCTGCAAGCCCGGCCGATTGCGGTCGCTCGTCCTCAGCGAGGGCGGTTGTTGGCCGAGGTCGTCTTCCTCGCCGTAGCGGTGGCGATCGGGCTCGGAGCGCTCGGTCCAGGTTCAGGTACGCCGGGTGGGGTGGCAACCGGTGCCGGGCTCCCACTGGCGAGGACTGCGAGTGGGGACCGTACGGTGGCGGCTTCGCTGGCGCGAGACCTGCTGGAGACAGTCCGCCTCCCGCCCGGGTCCGTGCGAGTGGCTCGGGCGCCCGATCCCACGCTCTCGCAGCCATCCCAACTATCGCTCAGCAATGACCAGGTGACGCTGACCGAGTTCTGGCTGGTGCCGCAGTCGACGGGGGCCTTCGAGCGATGGACGAGCGTGGCGCCTGAGGCCGGGCTCCACGCGTTCGAGGGTGGTACCGGTTATGACCGGGCCAAGGTCGTGGAGCACTTCCTGGCATGGCAGCTGGAGAGGCTGCCGCCAGGGATGATCAGCGCCACAGTGGGTTACGGCTTCGTCGGTGCGAGCCCCTCTCACACAGCGCTGCGGGTGGACGTCCAGGTGATATGGCGACCCGCGCGCTCGGCTGGCTCTCTCATCCCGCGGTCGGACCACTATGCCGAGCTGAAGTGGGAGCAATTTGGAACTCAGGTCCGTTCGGGCGTGGTGGCGATCAGCGACTCCAATCTGCTGCGCACCCTGATCGCGCAGGTGAACGCGCTGCCGGCTGTCCCGGGCGGGGTCGAGAGTTGTCCGGCGGCTCTGCTGCAGACCACGCTGTCGTTTGCTCACGGCCAGGGAAGGCCTGCAAATGCGGTACTCAGCTATTCCGGCTGCGACCAGTTCACCCTGACCACGCCGGAGGGCACTGTGCTCCTGGCGACGGGGTCGGTGCTGCCCTTGGAGTTGAAGTTGATCCGGGCCAGCGGCGGCTCCTGACGGCTCGGGATGCAGCAGTGGCGTGGGCTCGCGGCGAGCCGGTGGGGCGGGGCGGCCGCTTCCGCTCCCCGTCGGTAGCCACCCCGGGCCGGATCGGCCGGCGCTTCGAGCCGCCGAATGGCTGCGCCGGCCTCGGTCCGGCAAGGTCGGTGCCGACCAGAAGGCGAGCGGGCCAGCACGTCGGGGGCACGGCTCTTCGGCCCTTGCATGAGTCGAGAGCCCGGCAGTGGGCATGAGTGGTGCGCGAGGCCGCTGGCCTTCCCGCCTCCCTACCTGCGGGGTTCACCGGCGGTGCCGGTCGCTGCAACCGGGGCTCGCGCCTGCCCGATGGCGGCGGGCGCGCTCGACGCGGTGGCGATATCATCGGGGCGAGCTGGCCGGCACCTTCAGGGCATGGGCGAGCTTCTGAAGTGCGCCAGCAGGAGGGCCCTCCCAATCGCGGAGTCGATGATCGATGGAGTCTCGGCGGAGGCCTCGGACCCGTCTAGCATCGGCGCTCCTCGCTGGATTCAGGTCGAAGCCAGCCGGTCGTGGCTTGAGCTTCTCCGGGACTATGCCAGCCTGACCAAGCCCGGGGTCATGAGTCTGCTCCTGGTCACCGAGTTCCTGGCCATGGTCACCGCCGCGCGGGGGTTCCCGGGATGGGGGCTCAGCGCCGCTGCCCTGGCGGGCGGCGCCATGGCCTCGGGAGGGGCATCGGCGATCAACTGTTGGTTCGATCGGGACATCGACGCGGTGATGGGCAGAACTCGCAATCGCCCGGTTCCCGCCGGGAGGATCTCGCCCCGTTCGGCAGTGGCGTTCGGCCTCGGGTTGACCGTCTTGGCGTTGGCCACCTTCTGGTTTCTGGTGAACCCGCTGGCCGCAATCCTGTCGCTGGCCGGGGGGGCCTTCTATGTCCTCGTCTACACCTTCTGGCTCAAGCGCACCACCAAGGAGAACATCGTGATCGGGGGGGCGGCCGGGGCGGTGCCGCCCCTGGTCGGCTGGGCCGCCGTGACCCACTCGATTGGCGCGGTCGGGTTGCTGCTGTTCCTACTCGTCTTCCTGTGGACGCCTCCGCACTTCTGGTCGCTCTCCCTGATCCTGCGCCGTGACTATCAGGCGGTGGCGGTGCCGATGCGGCCGGTCGTGGTCGGGGTGCGCCGGACCAAGACCGGGATAGCGGCCTACGCCACCATCATGACCATCGCCAGCTGCCTGCCGGCGCTGTGGCTGGGACCGCTGCAATTGGTGGTGGCGCTGGGCCTGGGGGCGCCATTTGTGGCGCTCAGCTTCCGCGTGCTGGCCGAGCCGATCGGCACGGTGTGGGCGCGGCGACTCTTCCTGTTCTCCATCGCCTACCTCTTCCTCTACTTCGTGGGCACGGCCCTGGTGGCTGTCGCCGGGCGGTGAGCCGGCGCCCGCCGCCAGGATGACGGCGGCAGCTCAGGGCGGGGCCATCCAGGGGCCGATCTGCTCCCCAAGTAGAATTGCTGAATTGGTGACCCAGATCGCTGAGCTGCTTCCCGGGCTGACCTACCTGGGCGAGGAGGAGGTCCGGACCGTGGAGCGCGCCTATCGCGTCGCCGAGCGCGCCCACCAGGGCCAGTTGCGGCTCTCCGGGGAGCCCTACATCAGCCACCCGCTGGCGGTCGCGGGCCTGCTGGCGGAGATGCGCCTCGATCAGGACGCGCTGGCAGCGGCACTGCTGCATGACGTGGTGGAGGACACCGCCATCTCCGCCGAGGAGATCCGCGCGGAGTTCGGCGACACGGTCGAAAAGCTGGTCGCTGGAGTCACCAAGTTGGGGCGGATCAAGCTCCACTCCCAGGCCCAGGTGCAGGCCGAGAACATCCGCAAGATGCTGATCGCCATGGCGGAGGACCTCCGCGTGGTGCTGATCAAGCTGGCGGATCGGCTCCACAACATGCGCACGATCGAGTATCTGCCGCCGGAGCGCCAGCGCCGCATCGCCCAGGAGACCGCGGACATCTACGCGCCGCTGGCCCATCGCCTGGGGATGTGGCAGATGAAGGCGGAGCTGGAGGACCTCGCCTTCTCAGTGCTGGACCCGACCAACTACGAGCGCGTGCGCCAGGAGATCCTCACCCAGCGGCGGCAACGAGAGACCTCGCTGCTGCACGCTCAGAGCCGCCTCCAAGCGGCACTGGCAGAGGCGGGGATTCACGCGGAGGTGGCCGGGCGGCCCAAGAACATCACCAGCGTTTACCGCAAAATGCAGCAGGCAGGCCGGAGCATCGACGAGATTTACGACCTGGTCGCGCTGCGGGTGATCTGCGACGACATCAAGGGATGCTACGGCTCGCTGGGAGTAGCGCACTCGCTGTGGAAGCCCATCCCCGGTCGCTTCAAGGACTACGTCGCCATGCCCAAGGGCAACGGCTACCAGTCGCTCCACACCACAGTGGTGGGCGAGGGCGGAGAGCCGGTGGAGATCCAGATTCGGACCTGGGAGATGCACCGCACTGCGGAGGAGGGAATCGCGGCCCACTGGCATTACAAGGAGGGAACCCGGGCGGACCAGCGCCTCGACCAGGGCTTCGGGTGGCTCCGCTCCTTGCTGGAGTGGCAGAAGGAGCTGCTGGACGCCGAGCGCTTCGTTGAACACGTGCGCCTGGACGTTTTCCAGGATGAGGTCTTCGTGTTCACACCCCGGGGTGACGTTCTGAGCTTGCCGTCCGGCGCGACTGCGATCGACTTCGCCTACCGGATCCACACCGACGTGGGGCATCGCTGCCTCGGCGCGAAGGTGAACTCGCGGATGGTGCCGCTGGACTACCGGCTGCAGAACGGGGACATCGTCGAGATCCTCACCACCAAGTCCGAGCGTCACGGTCCGAGCCGGGACTGGCTCAACTTTGCCAGGACCAGCAGCGCTCGGGAGAAGATCCGCCAGTGGTTCAAGCGGGAGCGCCGCGAGGAGAACGTCGCTCGCGGCAAGGAGCTCCTGGACCGCGAGCTGCGGCGGATGCGCGGGCTGCAGCTGGCGGCGATCCCAGCGGCGCGCCTGCAGGAGCTGGCCCGGGAGTTCAGGCTGCCCGACGTGGTGGACTTCTTCGCCGCCATCGGGTACGGCGAGATCGCCGCCCGCACGGTCGTGCTCCGCTGGGCGGCTGGTGAGGAGGAGCCGGCGGAGCGGCCCGGCTCTGGACCGCCGATCCCGCTGGTCTCACGGCCAACCCCGAGCGGAGGGGTGAAGGTGGCCGGGCTGGGAGACCTCTTGACCAACATCGCCAGGTGCTGCAAACCGGTGCCCGGTGAGCCGATCAGGGGGTATGTCACCCGGGGGCGCGGCGTCACCGTGCACCGGGACGACTGTGTCAACATCCGCCATGCAGGGGATCCTCGGCGGATCGTCCAGGTGGAGTGGGATGCCGACAGCCGCCAGGTCTACCCGGTGCGCCTGCGCATAGAGGGGCGGGACCGGACCGGCCTGTTGCGCGACGTCGCCACCGCCATCGCCGAGACCAAGGTCAACCTCAGCGGGGCGGCGGTGGAGGTGGAGGGGGACCACACCGCGGTCATCTCCACGGTGGTCGAGGTCACCAGCCTCACCGAGTTGAGCCGGTTGCTGGAGCGGCTCGAGCGTGTGCACGATGTGCACCAGGTGATGCGCGAGGTCGGCTGAGCGCCTCGGGGCGGCACCGTAAACTGCCCTGGAAGTGGCTGGACTCACCCGACCGCGCGGCACCGACGACCTGCTCCCGGAGCGGTTCGAGGCGATGGAGCGCGCCCGGCGGCTGGGCACCGAGGTCGCCGCCCAGTACGGCTATCGGGCGCTGGAAACGCCCATCTTTGAAGCCACCGAGCTGTTCGTTCGCGGGGTCGGCGACACCACCGACGTGGTGACCCGGGAGATGTACAGCTTCGAGGACCGTTCCGGGAGATCGCTCACCCTGCGCCCCGAGGGGACGGCCCCCGTCGTGAGGGCCTTCTGGGAGTCGGACCTGCGGCAGGCGTCGCTCCCGGTCCGGCTCAGCTACTCCGGCCCGATGTTCCGCTACGACCGGCCGGGACGCGGACGATACCGGCAGTTTCACCAGTTCGGGGTCGAGGTGCTGGGGGAGTCGGAGCCGGAGCTGGACGCGGAGGTGATCGCGGTCGCCTGGCGCTGGCTCTCCGAGCTCGGGCTGGGGGGCACCAGCCTGCAGCTGAACAGCATCGGGGACGAGAGCTGCCGTCCGCGATTTCGCGCCGCCCTGCTGGAGCATTTCGGTCCCCACCTGGCCCAGCTGCCTGAGCTCGACCGGGAGCGCTTGCGCCGCAACCCGCTGCGGATCTTGGACAGCAAGGACCCCGACGTCGCCGGACTCCTGGCCGCTGCCCCCAAGACCACCGACTTTTTGTGCGATGCCTGCCGCGAGGCCTTCCTCAGGGTGCAGGCGGCGCTGGTGGCCTACGCAATCCCCTTCCAGCTCAACCCGCTTTTGGTCCGGGGCCTCGACTACTACCAGCGCACCGCGTTCGAGGTCTGGCATGAGGACCTCAAGGGTGCGCAGAACTCTCTGTTTGGCGGTGGCCGGTACGACGGGCTCTCGGAGTTGCTCGGCTACCCGCGCTGCCCCGGAGTCGGGTTCGCGGCCGGCCTGGAGCGGGTGACGATGCTGGCGCCGCAGCCGCCGCCTTCATCACCACCTGGGGTCTGGGTGGTGGCGGCTCATCCCGATGCGGCCGCTGCGGTCATCCAGCTCGCCGAACGGCTGAGGGGTGCCGCCTTGGCGGTGGTGACGGACGCCGGGCAACGCAGCCTCAAGGCCAAGATGCGCAGCGCCGAGCGAAGCGGAGCGCAGTTGGTCTGTATCGTCGGGGAGGCGGAGCTCCGCCAGGGAGTGGTGACGATGCGGAGCCTCGGTGACGCCAGCCAGGTCGCCCAGCCCCTGGCGTCTGCCGTGGATCATGCGCGGGCGCTGCTGTCGAAGTCGCCCTGAATCGAGGAGGCGTCGTGTGAGAGACCGGAGGATGTGCGGCAGCGTGGACGCCGGCGACGAGGGCCGAACCCTGGTGGTCGCGGGCTGGGTGAATCACCGCCGCGACCATGGCGGGCTGACCTTCATCGACCTGCGCGACCACACCGGTTTGATCCAGCTGGTCTTCAATCCGGCTTTGGCCCCGGAGGCCCACGCGATCGCCCAGCACTGCCGTCTGGAGTGGGTGCTGCGGGTCCAGGGAAAGGTTGGGCGCCGCCCTCCCGGCAGTGAGAACCCGAACCTTCCCACCGGCGCCTTCGAGATCCGGGTGGAGAGCTGTGAGGTCCTGGGACAGGCGGAGGCGATGCCGCTGGGAGTCTCCGACGAGCAGGTAGCGGAGGAGAAGGTGCGGCTGCAGTACCGGTACCTGGATCTGCGCCGGCCGCGGATGCAGCGCAATCTCCGGGCTCGTCACCGCTTCATCAAGGCGCTTCGCGACGTGGCCGACCGGCTCGGGTTCATTGAGATCGAGACCCCGACCATGATCCCCAGCACCCCGGAGGGCGCCCGGGACTTCATCATCCCGAGCCGGATGTGGCCAGGTCACGTTTGGGCCTTGCCCCAGTCGCCCCAGATCTACAAGCAGCTCTGCATGGTGGGCGGGTGCGACCGCTACTTTCAGATCGCCCGCTGCTGGCGGGACGAGGATCTGCGGGCCGATCGGCAGTTTGAGTTCACCCAGCTGGACCTGGAGATGTCATTCGTCGAGGAGGATGACGTCTTCCTGGTGCTGGAGGAGATGGTGTCCACCGCCTTTGGGACCGCGTTCGAGATTCCAGTCGAGACTCCCTGGCCGCGGCTGCCCTACCGCGAGGCGATGCGGCGCTTTGGCTCGGACAAGCCGGACACTCGTTTCGGCCACGAGCTGAACGACGTATCGGAGGTGTTTCGGGCGTCGGGGTTCAGGGTCTTCCGCGCCGCCCTGGACCAGGGTGGCTCGGTGCAGGCCCTCCGCGTTCCGGGCGGGACCGAGCTCAGCCGCGGGGAGCTGGAGGGGGAGTGGCTCCAGGTGGCCAGGACCTACGGTGCGGCCGGACTGGCCTACCTGTGGCTGCGCTCGGGTGAGTTCGAGGGAGCGATCGCCAAGTTCCTCTCCGAAGAGGAGAAGCAGGCCTTGACCGCGCGGCTCGGTCTTCAGGAGGGGGACTGCATCTGCTTCACCGCCGGGTCGACGCCGGTAGCTCAGACGTCGCTGGGGGCGGTGCGCCTGCATGCCGCTCGTCGGTTCAGCTGGATCCCGGCGCACCGGTTCGACTTCCTGTGGATCACGGAGTTCCCGCTCTTTGAACGCGACCCGGCGACCGGCCGGATCGGGTCGGTCCATCACCCCTTCACCCAACCCCATCCCGACGACTGGGGGCTGGTGCGCACCGACCCGACCGCCGTGCGATCGCGGTCGTACGACATCGTCTGCAATGGGGTGGAGCTGGGCAGCGGCTCTCTGCGGATCACCAATCCCGAGCAGCAGGCGCTCATCTTCGAGGCGCTGGGCCTGAGCGCCGCGGAGGCGGAGCGCAAGTTCGGGTTCCTGATGAGCGCGTTCCGGTACGGTCCGCCGCCCCACGGAGGCTTCGCGGCGGGGGTGGACCGCATGGTGATGCTGGGTGTCGGGGAGAGCACCATCCGGGAGGTGATCGCATTCCCCAAGACCCAGAGCGGCGCCGATCCCATGACCGGGTCACCCACCCCGGTCGCTCCGGAGCAGCTGGCCGAGGTCGGGCTCCGCCTGGCGCAGGGTCGCGAGCGAGGCGGGCCGGCCCAGGGCGGCGGCGGGGAGTGATACCTTGACCAGGGGTCCGGGGCCCCGCCGTTTGCCAGCAGCCGACCCTAGTGACGTATTTCTCGGGAGCGCCAACAGAGCGGGCGGCCCACGAGCCTCCCGGAGAGGATGTGGAAGGCCGCGTGCGGTGCACCCACCTGGTTTTTCAGGGATCGGAGCCGGGCCGGCGGGTGCTCCCGGAGCCATCGTCGGAGTTTGAAGTGAGTCTCTCAGGGGCAAGTACTGGGGTGATGAGTTCCCGCACCGCCGCCCAGACCGAACTGCGAATCCCTGCGGATCGCGACTACATCGTGGTGGCCAAGCGGACTGCGGCGGCGATGGCCAGCGTGGCGGGGCTGGGCGTGGAGGCGCTGGACGAGTTGAACATCGCCATCGCCGAGGCCTGCGAGCACACGATCGGCGCGGCGCTCAGCGCCGGCTTCGCGGACGCCAAGGTGCGGATCGGGTTCTCCGTCCAGGAAGACGCTCTGAGGGTTGACGTCAGGCTGCTCACCGGCAAGGCTGAGCCGCAGGAGCGCACGGCGGCCGCGGTCGCGGCCAGCCCGCTGGCCGAGAGGGAGGCGTTGGACATGGCGATCCAGATGCTCCGGTGCTTCGCCGACGACGTCGACTTCCAGGCGGTGGGGAGCGGGCTGATGCACGTCCGTCTGGCCAAGTACCGCTGGCGGTGACCGAGGCGGGGTTTCGGTCCTCCCAGACCTCCCCCAGGTTCGACCGCGATCTCCAGCACCGGCTGTTCGCCGAGTACCGGCGCACCCGAGACCCCGCCATTCGGGAGCAGCTGGTGGAGCAGTACGCCGCCTTGGTGCGCTCGCTGGCTCGTCGCTTTGCGGGTCGCGGCGAGCCCCTCGAGGATCTCGAGCAGGTTGGCTACCTCGGCCTGATCGCCGCGATCGACCGCTTCGAACCGGAGCTGGGTCTGGAGTTCACCACCTTTGCCACCCCCACTATCCTGGGCGAGATCAAGCGGTACTTCCGGGACAAGAGCTGGGCGGTGCGGGTGC
This sequence comes from bacterium, assembly GCA_021802115.1. The sequence goes on from JAKABA010000022.1 coordinate 14,437, forward strand.
CCCGCCGGCTCCAGGAGACCTACACCAAGGTGGTGAGGGCTCAGGAGGAGCTCGGCCAGCGCTGGGGCCGCAGCCCGAGTGTCGCCGAGATCGCCAAGCATCTGGAGCTGGAGCCGGAGGAGGTGCTGCAGGCGCTGGAGGCGGGACCCGCGCACCGGGCGGTTTCCCTCGACGGTCCCGCGCCGGGGGGCGAGGAGGCGGGTGAGATGGGGGATCGGATCGGGCAGGAGGACGAGAACCTGGACCGGATCGAGCTGCGCCAACTGCTGGGGTCGGCGCTGCAGCACCTGACCCCCCGGGAGCAGGAGATCATGCTGCTGCGCTTCGTCGAGGAGCTGCCGCAGACGGAGGTGGCGCGCCGGCTGGGCATCAGCCAGATGCACGTGAGTCGTCTGCAGCGGGCTGCGCTGGAACAATTGAAGAAGGAGATGCCGGAGTGAGCCTGGGCCGTCACCGGCCCGGCTGCTAGAATCCGGCGGAGCCTGCAGGAGCTGTGACAACTTGCTTAGTGATCAGATTCGCGCGCAATTTCTCGACTTCTTTCAGCAGCGCGGACATCTGCTGGTGCCCAGTGCGTCGCTGGTGCCGCGGGACGACCCCAGCCTGCTCCTGGTGTCTGCGGGGATGGTCCCCTTCAAGCCGTACTTCCTGGGGCTGAGGGAACCTCCGGAAGAGCGCCTCACGTCATGTCAGAAGTCGTTCCGCACGGTTGACATCGATGAGGTCGGCAGCAGCCCGCGCCACGACACCTTCTTCGAGATGCTGGGCAACTTCAGCTTCGGCGCCTACTTCAAGGCGGAGGCGATCGCCTACGCCCACCAACTCCTGACCCAGGGGTTCGGACTGGACCCGGATCGCCTCCACTACACCGTCCACCCAGAGGACGAGGAGTCCGCCCTGGCGTGGCAGCGGGTGGCCGGGGTCGACGAGCGCCGGATCGTGCGGCTTGAGGACAACTTCTGGCAGGCGGGTCCCACCGGACCCTGCGGCGTGGACAGTGAGGTCCATTACGACCTGGGCCCTGAGTGGGGCGAGGGTCCCGAGGAGCGGCCCGGCCAGGGGAGCCGCTTTCTGGAGATCTGGAACCTGGTCTTCATGGACAAGGAGCAGTTCGAGGACGGCACCGTGCAGCCGCTGAGGCGGCCGGGGGTGGACACCGGGATGGGCCTGGAGCGGATCGCCATGGTGCTGCAGGACAAGCGGTCGATCTTCGAGACGGATCTCTTCCAGCCGATCATCGATGACTTCGCCGCCCGTGCTTGCCGCTCCTTGAACCCGGCGGAGGCGGTTAGGCACCTGCGGATCCTCGCGGACCACACCCGAGGCGCCTGCTGCCTGATCGCCGATGGGGTCCTCCCCTCCAACGAAGGCCGCGGCTACGTCCTCCGCCGGATCCTGCGCCGGGCGCTCGTCAGCGCTCGGAGCCTGGATGTCCGCGGCGGTCTGGAACCTGGGGTGGCGGTCGTGGCCGATCTGCTGGGCAGCCAGTATCCGAACTTGCGCGAGCAGCTCACCACCATCCGCAGCATCCTGGGACAGGAGCAGGGGCGTTTCGAGGAGGCGGTCGGACGCGGTCTGGACCGTTTCTACGAGCTCGCGGACGCAGCCCCCACGGGCATCTCCGGAGACGACGCCTTTCGCCTCCACGACACCTTCGGCTTCCCCATCGAGTTGACCATGGAGCTGGCTGCCGATCGCGGGCTGCGGGTGGACCGGGAGCGCTTCGAGCAGCTCCTCAACGAGCAGCGCCGCCGGGGCCGGGCGGGCCGCGCGATCGAGGATCTGGGCGTGACGCGGCTGGCGCTCCCGGCCAACCGCTTCGTGGGCTACGAGCTGACCGCGGTGGACACCGAGGTGCTGGCGGTGGTGCGAGATTCCGAGCTCACCGAGCTCACCGAGCCCGGCATGGTGGGGGAGGTGGTACTCGCCGAGAACCCCTTCTACGCCGAGGGCGGTGGCCAGTTGGGAGACCGGGGTCGGCTGGTCTGGGCGGGCGGGGCCGCGGAGGTGCTCGACTCCCAGCCCACCGTCGAGGGGCCCGCCGTGCAGCGGTGCCGGCTGATCTCCGGCCGGCTCGAAGCCGGGCTCACGGTCCGGGCGGAGGTTGACCTCGACCGGCGCCTGGGCTGCGCGAGGCATCACTCGGCCACCCACCTGCTCAACCAGGCGCTGAGGAGCGTGCTGGGTGCTGGCGTGGTCCAGCGGGGGTCTTTGGTGGGTCCCGACCATGCCACCTTCGACTTCGGCTGGCCACGCCCCATCGCCCCGGAGGAGCTGGCCGCGGTGGAAGCCCTGATCAACGCCCAGGTTCGGCTGGATCTGCCCCGGAAGGTGGAGCTGTTGACGGTCGATCAGGCTCGATCCGCCGGGGCGCTGGCACTTCCCGACGAGCTCTATCAGGAAGTGGTGCGGGTGGTCAGCTTCGGCACCTTCTCGAAGGAGCTCTGCGGGGGCACGCATGTGGAGCGTTCGGGTGAGCTGGGGGCGGTCATGCTCGCCGGATCACGCAGCGTGGGGCAGGGGCTGCGAAGAGTCGAACTGCTGGCCGGTGAGGCTGCCGAGCGCCACTGGCGGCGGCAGGCCGAGCTGCTCACGGAGACGGGGACGGTGCTGCGGTGCTCGTCCGAACAGCTTCCAGAGCGGGTCAGTTCGCTCAGGGACCGGGTCCGCGAGTTGGAGAAGGAGGTTCGTCAGCTGCGCCAGCTCGGCCCTGAACGCGCCGGTGGCACGTCCACGACCGAGTCGGTGGCAGGAGTGCCCCTGGCGGTTCAGGATCTTGAGACCGATCTCGACCGCGCGGAGACGCGGCGGCTGCTGGACCAGACCCTCGCCCTGGCGCCCGAGGGGATGGCGGTGGTCTTGGCCGGAAGTCAGATGATGGTTACAATCTCCGAGGCGCTGGTCGCCAAGGGCCTCAATGCCGGCGCCATGGCCCAGCAGGTGTGCCGGGATCTGGGCGGCCGGGGCGGAGGCAACCAGCAGCTTGGACAAGGAGCGGTCCCGCGGGAGGGACATCAGGCCGCGGTTGAGGCTGTGCGCACCGCCTTGAGAGCCGCTCTGGAGGACGCTTGAGATGGCACCACCGCCGGACACGGCTCGTCGCGAGCCGCGGTTTCACGTGACCGCGCTCGACATCGGGACCCAGGTGATCAAGGCGCTGGTGGTCAAGAAGGAGGCCGGAGAGGCGATCGTGCTCGGCGTGGGCCGGGCCGAGCAGGGCCCCGGCAACCTGGACCCCGCGGTCCCCCCGGACTTGGAGGCGGTGGTCGAGGGCTGCCACACCGCCCTGGAGGCTGCGGAGGACATGGCGGAGGTGATCCCCACCCGGCTGGTGGTCGGGATCGGGGGCACCAGGGTGCGGGTGGTCAGCACCAACGCGGCCAAGGTGCGCGGCCGCAGTCACGACCGCATCTCCAAGCGCGAGCTGGAGGATCAGGTGGAGTCAATTCAGCGCCGCGCGCTCCGAGATGCGCAGGCGCGCCTGCAGGAGGAGGCCGGCTACCGCGGCGAGCAGCTCCGCCTGGTCCACTCTTCGATCACGGCTGCCAAGGTCGACGGCCAGCCGGTACTGGACCCCCTGCGCTACCAGGGGCAGAAGCTGGAGCTCACCGTCTTCAACACCTTCACGAGTGAGGAGCACCTGGCTGCGGTCGAGGAGATCGCTCAGGCGCTGGACCTGGAGCTGCTGGAGACGGTGGCCGAGCCCTACGCGGTGGCGCGGCTGGCCGCGACGCCGGAAGTGCTGGAGCGGGGCGGAATCTTCATCGACATCGGCGCCCGCACCACCACCGTCACCATGGTGCGCGGCGGCGTGCTGGAGTCGGCCCGCATGTTCGAGCTCGGGGGTCGGGCGTTCACCCGCAAGCTGGCCCATGACCTGAACCTATCGCTACCGATGGCGGAGTCCCTCAAGGTCCGTCACTCGGCGGGCCTGGTCAGTGGGGACGAGCAGGCCAGGGTCCGCCGCGCCATGGGCGAGTCCGCGGAGGTGTTGGCCCAGGGGGTTGCCCTGGTGCTCCATGAGCTGGCGCTGGCCCAGCCCCTGCCAGCTCAGGTCTGGCTATGCGGGGGCGGGTCCCTGCTGCCGGAGATCCTGGAGCAGCTCTCGGTGCTGCGCTGGACCGACTATCTGCCTTTTCTGCAGCAGCCCCGCTTCCTGCGGCTGTTGCCGGAACAGCTTCCCGCGGTGCACGACACCACCGGCCTGCTCACCTCGGCCGCGGACATCACCCCGATGGGGCTCGCCTATCAGGCGGCGGCGGAGATCGAGGCCCCGCCGCCCGCGGGGCCGACGTGGGAGGAGATGCTGCAGCGGGTGACCGGGCTCATCCGCCGTTGACTCCCTGCCCGTGCGATCATGAGTAACCGCAGCTGCGGCGTCAGCGTTTCCGGTTCTGACCCGCGGGTCTGATCAAGATGTCGAAGCTACTCTACGTCGAGCCCACCGACGAGATCACGGATCTCGTCGACAGGATCCGCCGAGCCGAAGGGGAGCGGGACCTGGTCTTCGTCGTGCCTCCGGATGGCCGGGTGCTGCGGTCGGGGTTGGACCTGCAGCTGCTGATGCAGTACGCCAAGGGCTTCCAGAAGCGGGTCAGCGTGGTCAGCTCCGATCCCCAGATCCAGGCGCTGGCGATGCGAACCGGCTTTCCCACCTTCGCCTCGATCGCGCAGATGGAGCAGAACGCGCCGTTGCATTCGGTGGTTGGGGGCACCTCCGCCGGGGCTGCGGCTGTGGGGACAGCCGTGGCCCTGACCGGGAAGGGTGCGGCCACGGTTGTGGAGTCGCCGCCCGCCCCCCCGGAGGAACGCGCCGTGGCGCGTCGCAGCCCCGCCACCATGGCGGTGTCCCCGAGCGGTGGAGGAGCGTCCCGGCACTGGTGGCAATCCCCCACAACCCGGCGCTGGACGATCGGGACGGGCGTCGCGATCTTCGTGGTGGGGGTGCTGGCGATCCTGCTATTGCTGCCCACCGCCACCATTGACGTGGGGGTCCAGTCCCACAAGCTCAGTGATGCGGTGACGATCCAGGGCAACGTCAGCGGCGGGTCGGGCAGCGTGCTCGACGTGATCCCGGTGCAGGCCCTGTTGACCCCCACCGAGACCCAGACCTTCACCGTGAGCCCCAGCGGGACCCAGGTCCTACCACCGACCCCGGCCACCGGCAACCTCTACCTCTGCTACCAGTACACCGGTCCGGGCAACTACAACGGGGCGGCCACGCTCACCTTCACCGGGGCCGTGACGCCGGAGTTCTCAGACCAGAGTGGCAGCGGCAATCTGGGGTTCACCACCACCAGCGCCGGCCAGAGTGGCTCCTATACCCTGCAGTCCTGCAACCAGGGCCAGGGGCAGGGCCAGGCGTCGGCATCGACCTCCTCGCCGGCGCTGCCGGTGCAGGCCGACTCCAATAGCCTGGGAGCCCAGGGAAACGTGGGGGCCAACCAGCAGTGGGGGTGGTCGAGCAGCAATATCCAGTCCAGCGCCTGCGTCAGTCCGGCGGGCGCCAACGACTGCCTCCTCACCGGCTTCGTCAACCTCTCGCTGGCCAACCCGGCGCCAATGACCGGGGGCAAGAACTCGACCACCGAGGCGGTCTTCACCAGCTCCGACATCTCTTCCGCCCAGACCCAGGAGCAGCAGCTGGCGGCGCAGCTGACCGCCAAGGTCGAGCGCGACCTCAAGAGTCTGGCCGGGCCCTCGAACGTGATTGCGCAGGACTCGTCCGGCAATGGGGTGCAGCTGACGGTGAAGGATCCGACCCTGCCGACGGTGGGGCAGACCGGCCAGAAGGAGACCCTGACCGTGGCGGTGAGCGCGGCCGCAACCGCCTACAGCCCCGCCGCCGCCCGGTCGGCGGTGCTGGCGGATCTGAAGTCCAAGGTGCCGGCCGACGGCGAGCTGCTCCCCGGCTACAAGCTGGGCCAGATCCAGGTGGCCTCAGCCGGCCCCGGCGGCAACCTGACCTTGACCGCCAGCGCGGTCGGTTACTGGGCTCCCAAGGTGAACCTGGCCCCCTTCAGCAGCCGGGTGACGTTCATGAATCCCGGCGCGGCGCGCAGCTACCTGCTCTCGCAGCTGCCCGGGGCCAGCACCGTCGCGATCCACCAGACACCCTTCAGCCTCCCCTGGCTGCCGCTGCTGTCGAGCCGCATCCACCTGGTCCGCCAGGCGGTGACCGGCGGTTAGCTCGCTGGTCGGTCTTCCCGGCTGGCCGGCGACCGGTCGGATCCTGGCCGTGGATCCCGGGCGGGTTAGGGTCGGGCTCGCTCTGAGCGACGAGTCCCGGACGATCGCCCAACCTCACCTCACGGTGGCGGCAGTCAAGGAGGATGCGCTGCTGGCCGCGATCGGTCGGGTGGTGCAGGAGCAGGAGGTGGTCGGGATAGTCGTCGGGCTGCCGCTTAGGATGAGTGGGGAGGCCGGGCCAGAGGCCGAATCAGCCCGGGGGCTCGGACTGAGGATCGCTGCGGAGACTGGGATCGTGGTCGGATTCTGTGACGAGCGCCTGACCACCCGGCAGGCGGAGAAGGAGATGTTGGGTCAGGGGGCGAGGCGCCGGCTCCGCCGGGACGCCGGCGATCGGGTGGCGGCGGCGCTGCTGCTCCAGGGGGTGCTGGCGGGGAGCCGGGTGCGGGAGTGGTGAGGAGGCACCCGTGGCGCACCGCCCTGGTGGCGTTGCTGGTGGTGCTGGTGGTGGGCGGCGGGGTGAGCGCGCTGTTGGTGCGCCGGGCCCTTGACCCCGTCCAGCAGGACCCCCGGCAGCAGGTGGTGGTGACGGTGACCAGGGGAGAGAGCCTGGGTCAGCTGGTCGGCACCCTGGGGAGGGACCATCTGGTCCGCTCAGAGCTGGTCTTCGCAGTGTACGCCCGGGTGAAGGGGCTGGCCGGGCGGCTGCATCCGGGCAAATTCGTGCTCGATCGCGGCATGGGGGCGGCCGAGCTGGTGGCGGTGCTGGAGGGCCCGCCATCCGTCCTGCCTCTGAGGGTCACCGTGCCCGATGGGTTGACCGCCCGCCAGGAGGGCGCGCGGCTCCAGGCGGATGGCCTGTTCTCGAGCGCCAGCTACATGCAGCAGATAGATGGCGGCCACTTTGCGGGGATTGCGCAGCTGCCCGGGGCACCCCCGGGGGCGAGCTGGGAGGGGATGGCCTACGGGGACACCTTCATGGTCGATCCCCATATCACCGCCCACGAGTTCCTCAAGCTGCAGCTGGAGGACTTCGACCGGCGCGTCCGCCGAGCGATCCTGGCCGGCAGTGCCAAGGTCGGGCTGACCCCGTACCAGGTGTTGGTGCTGGCGTCGGTGGTGGAGGCGGAGGCGGTGACCCGCAAGGACCGAGCCCTGGTGGCGGGTGTCTTCTTCAACCGTCTCCACCGGGGAATGCCCCTGCAGAGCGATGTCACGGTGATCTATGCGATGGCGCGGGCGGGCGCCAGCCAGCAGCCCTTCAGCACCTCCTTTCCCTCTCCGTACAACACTTACCTCCATACCGGGTTGCCCCCAGGCCCGATCGACAGCCCGGGCGCGGCGGCGATCGCCGCCGTCCTGCACCCCACCCCCACCGCCTACCTGTACTTCGTCTCGCTGCGGAACGGCAGGATGCTCTTCGCGGTGACCGCGGCTCAGCACGAGCAGCAGGTTCAGCAGGCGGGGCTCGGTTGAGGGCCACCGGCCCGCTGCGTCAAGGAGGGCTGGGGTGAGGCTGCTGGAGGCTGCGGTCTGGGGCGTGGCCGGAGCCGGAGGCGGCTACCTGGTGGGGCTGCTGTGCCTGTACCTGGAGGGCGGGATCGGGGAGATGGAGGAGTGGGAGCGCTCCGGCAGGAGCTGGATCGAGAGCTACCTGCTGCCCGGGCTCGGGCTGGTCGGCTTCTTCATGTTCTTCGCCAAGGAGGGACCCTCAGTCGCGCTGCTGGTCCACAGCCTGTGGATCCTGGTCCTGATCCAGATCCTCGCGTTCGACCTCAAGCATCGTCTGATCCTGGATGTGATCACCCTGCCGGCGATGGCCGTGGGGGTGGCGCTCAGCCTGGTCAGCCCGGACCTCAGTCCCCTTCGGTCCCTGTTCGGGATTGCGGTCGGGGGGCTGGCGCTGCTGCCCTTTGCGGTGATCAGCTCGCTGTTCCACCACGGCGAGGGCTTCGGCTGGGGGGACCTGAAATTGGGCATGGTGATCGGGGCGATCACCGGGATGAGCCTGAGCTACGGATCCCTCTACACGCTCTGGGCGCTGATCGCGGGCACCCTGATCGGTGGCGTGGTGACCGTGCTGCTCCTGGTCACGCGCCGGCTCAGCTTTCGTGACGCGGTGCCGTACGGACCATTCCTGGTGGTCGGCTGCGGGGTGATCCTCTACTTCATGTGAGGCGCACAGAGCCGTCGCTCGTGGGCATCTGTCCGGTCGTGGGCGGCCCCGAGAGCTGTCCTTCGACGCTGCTCGGGAACAGGCCAGGGCCCCCTGCTCCGGGTACTGATCAATCGATCGCAGCCCCCTCGGCCATGCTGCGGGCCGACTGCACCATCTCAAACAGCGCTGAAATCGGCTCCGCGGCCAGGGAGCGACCCGCCTCCTTGCGCAGCCGGGCGATCGCCTGGTCGTGGTCCAGCGCCCGTCGGTAGGGGCGGTCCGAGGTGAGCGCCTCGAACACATCCGCCACGGCCACGATCTGGGCGCCGAAGGTGAGGTCTGGCCCCCGAAGGTGGCGATGGTAGCCGGAGCCGTCCAGCCGCTCATGGTGGGAGGCTGCCATCTCGGCGACGTCGCCGAGCGGCCACAGCGGAGCCAGAAGCTGGTAGCTGATCTCCGTGTGGGCCTGCATCTCCATGACCTCGGCGGGATCCATCGGTCCCGCCTTGTCGAGGATCGAGTTGCTGATCGCCAGTTTGCCGAGGTCCTGGAGCAGGGCGGCCAGGCAGATGCGGTCAGCCTCCTCCTCATCGAGGCCCATCACCGCCGCCATGCGCCGGGAGAGGAGCGCGGTGCGCGTGGAGTGGGTTGCGGTCCAGGGCGACTTGGCGTCGACCACGCCTGCGAACACCTGGCCAATCTTCAGCATCTCGGCGAGGGTCGCCGTGGGGACGCGGCGCGGATGCGGATCGAGGTGCGCCACCTGCTCCGGATGGGTGATGGTCGCGAAGCGGTCCCAGAGCTTGTCTCCCCGCGCATGGACCAGAACCGCGTCGACCAGCTGGGGGTCGAACCAGGTCCCCCGGCGCCGCCGCAGCACCGACTCCACACTCCGCCGTCCCCCCAGCCGCCAGAAGATCTCAGCGGTCTGGCTGAGCAGGATGATGCGGCTGAGCAGGGGGATCTCCTCCCCCTTGAGCCCGCGCGGCCGCCCCGAGCCGTTCCAGTGCTCGTCCAGGCACAGCACCGCCTCGGCGGCGGGCTCACCCCAGCCCAGCTCGCGCACCAGCTCCGCTCCGCGGGTGCAGCGGACCTGGACCAGCTCACTGGCAAGGCCGGGGCCCTTGGACCCCAGGGAGACCAGCTGGGCCATCTTTCTGGTGATGGGGGCGGCGGGGGCGGTCTGGCGGATCGCGAAGAGGACTGACTTCCACTGGCTGCTCCAGTCGGCGATCTTGAGCCGAGCCTTGGTGGAGCGGTCATCGGCTCCGAACCAGTGGGTGACGCTGTAGGCGTTGGCCGAGCAGCCGGCGTCCTTGAGCAAGAGGGCGTAGAACAGCTCCTGGCGCTCCTGGGGGCCGAGCCCCACCCAATCACCCAGCTTCATTCCCAGCCAGCACGACCTGAGCGCATGACCCATCGGCTCGCCCTCGGCCAGGTCGAGGGCTCGGGACAGGGACGCCATCACCAGCGAGCTGGGCATGGCTCCCTGGAAGTCGGCACGCAGGGGGGTGGGGGCGGGACTGGTGCTCATGCGAGCGCAGGATCTCACCGGGTCGATATGCCCGAGGTCGCGAAACTGCACCGGCTGCTGAAGAGGTTGTAGCAATGGCGTTAAGGTGGGCACGGTCGCGGCGGTCGGGAGGTGAAGTCCCACCGCCATTGAGAAGCTGGGATCATCTGACCTGAGGCGACCGCAGGGGAGATCCCGAGGCTCGCGGCCACTGGCCTGGCCAGCTCAGAACATGCGAAAAGGAGACCGCCGATGATCAACGCCGGAGAGCTTCGAGCCGGCACCACCGTGGAGCGCAACGGGCAGCTGCTCGAGGTCCTGAGCTTCGAGCACATCAAGCTCGGGCGGGGCACCGCCGTGGTGCGGACCCGACTGCGCAACCTCAACACCGGCGCCGTCACGGAGGAGACCTTCCGGCCCGAGGAGCGGTTTCCCAGGGCGAGGATCGAGAAGGTCGAGGTCCAGTACCTCTATAAGGACGGAGACTCCCATGTGGTGATGGACACCTCGACCTTCGACCAGGTGACGCTGAGCGAGGAGCAGTTCCAGGAGGCCGCCAAGTGGCTGCGGGAGTCTGACCACCTCTACCTGCTGCGCTATGAGGACCAGGTGCTGGGGGTGGAGGTTCCGATCTCGGTGACGCTGGAGGTCACCCAGACCGACCCCGGCTTCAAGGGCGACACCGCCACCGGCACGTTCAAGCCGGCAACCCTCGAGACCGGTGTGGTGGTGGATGTCCCGTTGTTCGTGGCGGTCGGGGATCGGATCAAGGTCGACACCCGGACCGGCAAGTACTCCGAACGCGCGCAATGACCAGCCCCCGCATCGCCGGTGCCAGGCCTGCGGGGCGGGTGCGGGTCGCCAGCGAGGTGGTTGCCTCGATCGCGGCGATGGCAGCGCTGCAGACCCACGGGGTGGCGGCGATATGCCAGAACCTGGGGGTCGGGGGGACTCGTCCGCTTAGGGCCGAGCAGAGCCACAAGGGGGTGCGGCTGGAGATGGTCGGGAGCTCCGCGATCAAGGTCGAGGTCTACGTCTGCATCACCGGGGACGCATCGGTACCGGAGCTGGCGGAGCAGCTGCAGGGAAGAGTCGAGAAGGACCTGCAGCAGATGCTGGGGCTGGAGGTGGTGGAGGTCAACGTTCACGTGGTCGAGATCGAGGAGGTCTGAGTGGCTGGTCCCAGGCATCGGGGACGGCAGGCAGCCGTCAGCGTCCTCTTCGAGGTGGAGTCGAGGCCGGGGGAGTGGCAGGATGCGCTCTCGTACGTCGCCGAGGTGCAGGAGCTACGGCCCGATTCCACAGCGTTCGCCACAGAGCTGGTCTCCGGGGTGCTGGCGCACATGTCCGAGATCGACTCGTTGCTGGAGGCCGCCTCCGTCAACTGGCGCCTGCAGCAGATGGGGGCGCTGGAGCGGGCGGTGCTGCGGCTGGCCGCCGAAGAGCTGGTCTGGCGTCGCCAGGATCCCCAGGCGGTGGTGATAGATGAGGCGGTTGAGATAGCCAAGGAGCTGGCCGGGCCGGAGGCAGGCGCCTTCGTGAACGGGGTGATGGGCCGGGTGGTCAGGGAAGGGTGGGTCCCTCAGGGAGGTAGTGGGGATGCTGGCGCCGAGCCGAATCCTGCAGGTCGGTGAGCTCAACTCCCTGATCCGCGCCGACCTGGAGGAGGACCCGGATCTCGCGGACGTGTACGTCGAGGCGGAGATCGGGACCTGCAGCCGTTCTGCGGCCGGGCACCGCTATCTGACTCTGACCGACTGCCGGCCCCAGGTGGCGGAGCCCGCCTCGATCAGGGCGGTCATGTTCCGCGGGGCGGGCCGAACCCTGGACTTCGAGCCCCAGACCGGCCAGCGGGTGATCGCCCATGGGCGCGTCTCCTTCTACCCCTCCCGCGGAGACGTGCAGCTCTACCTGGACCGCCTCGAGCCCACCGGCATCGGGGCGATCGCGATCGCCTTCCAGCAGCTGGTCGCCAAACTGGAGGCGGAGGGCCTCTTCCGGCCCGAGCGCAAGCGTCCGGTTCCCTTCCTGCCCCGGTCGGTGGCGGTGGTCACCTCCCCGAGGGGGGCCGCGATCAGAGACGTGATCCAGGTGATTCGCCGCCGCTGCCCGATCACCTCGGTCCTGGTGCTGCCGACCCTGGTGCAGGGGGAGGGTAGCCCGGCAGCGATTGTGGAAGCGCTCCGGCTGGCCGACCGCGTTGGCCCGGATGTCATCCTCCTGGTCCGGGGCGGCGGCTCGCTCGAGGACCTGCAGGCGTTCAACACCGAGGAGGTGGCCCGCGCGGTGGCCGCGCTGGCCCATCCCGTAATCACCGGGGTCGGGCACGAGACGGACACCACCGTGGTGGACTTCATCGCGGACCGTCGGGCTGCGACCCCGTCGGTGGCGGCGGAGCTCGCGGTACCCGATCTGGAGCAACTGCGGGCGGACGTGGCGGCCAGGCGGTTGCGGCTGCGCCGGGGGTTCGACGCCCGGTTGGGTCAGATGGCCCAGTCACTGGCGCAGCAGCAGGCGAGGCTGCAGCGGCTGGCACCCCGCGTGCGGGTCGAGGCCGGACGCCAGGATCTGGACCGGATGACCGCTCGGCTCCAGCGCGCGGGTCTCCGGATCGTGTCCGAACGACGCTCTGAGCTGCTGGGCCGCCTGCGGCTGCTCCAGGCGAAGGGCCCGGGGCCGCGGCTGCTGCGTGCCCGTGAGGAGTTCGCAGGCCGGGTCGGGCGTCTCTCGGCCCTCAGCCCGCTGGCGGTGCTGAGTAGGGGATACTCGATAACCTACCTGGCGGACCAGGCGGTGATGCTGCGGGATCCCGCCCAGGTCAGGGCTGGAGATCGGCTCACAACCCGGGTGGCCGGGGGGACAGTCACCAGCACCGTGATCGACTCGAAGCCGCTGCAGGAGGTGGGCGATGGAGCGTGAACCCGGGGCGCAGGCGGCGGTCGTGACGGCCGCCACGGAGACCCTTGACTACGAGGCGGCGTTGGGAGAGCTCGACGCGGTCCTGCAGCGTCTGGAGGACGGCAAGGCGCCCCTCGAGCAGGCGATGGAGCTCTACGAGCGGGGCGTGGCGCTGGTCAAGCGCTGCTCGGCCCTTCTGGATGGCGCTGAGAAGCGGGTGATGGAGCTTTCGATCGGACCCGACGGCGAGGTGTCCGAGCGCCCCTTCCAGCCGGGCGCCGAAGCCGACCCAGGCGCCGGCCGGGACGCTTGACCACAGGTAGTGGCCCCACTCTTCTCCAATCAGTTCATATGGGTGCCCGCTCTCGCCTGGGCGATCGCGCAGTGCCTCAAGGTCGCGACGGACTCGTGGAGGCGGCGGCGCTTCAGCGTACGGTCGATCGGACTCTCGGGAGGGATGCCGAGTTCCCACACAGCTCTCACCGTTTGCCTTACGACCCTGCTGGGTCGGCGTCTGGGCACCGGCTCACCCGTGTTCGCCGCCGCGGCGGTGCTCACGGTGGTGGTGATCTACGACGCCACCGGAGTGCGGCGCTCCGCCGGCCAGCAGGGGCTGATCCTCAACCGGATGATCGAGGATCTGCGCAGCCACCTGGGCCTGCGCTACGAGCGCGTGCGCGACTTTCTCGGCCACACTCCCTACGAGGTGCTGGCCGGGCTGATTCTGGGGTTTGCGATCGGGATGCTGCTCTGACGGCGCGACCGGACCTTGCGGAGCCCCTACCATCCAACCGACAACCCGCACAGGAGATGAGGTGAGCGTGGCCGAGCCCCGAGGAGTGATCGCCTTCTTGCTCAACCTGCACGAGGATCCAGAGGCCCCTCCGCTCTTGCAGGCGCTGTCCTTGGCCCGGGCGGCCGGGTTCCAGACCGTGGTGGCGCAGCGGGACGCCGAGAGCGTGATCCGGCCCCAGCTGCCGGGTCTACGCTTGCTGGTCTGCGTCGGCGGCGATGGGACCCTGCTGTACGGCGCCCGGCTGGTAGCCCCCGCCGGGGTCCCGGTCCTGGGTGTCAACCGAGGCCACCTGGGCTTTCTGGCCAGCGTTGAGCTGCCCGAGCTGCCCGCCGCCATCACCGCCTTCGCGGACGGGAGGTGCCGGCACCAGCTGCGGGGGACCCTCCGCGGGGTGATCACCTACGACGGAGCCTCACTCCCCGCAGAACGGGTGGAGATCGCCGTGAATGAGGTGGTCCTGAAGGCGGATGCGTTCAATCTGGTCCGGATCCGGGTCCGGGCGGACTCAGACCTCATCGGAGACTTCGACGCCGACGGCCTGATCGTGGCGACCAGCATCGGGTCCACCGCCTACTCGCTATCGGCGGGCGGCCCCCCCCTCGACCCCGCGGTGCCCGCGCTGGTGTTGACCGCGCTCAACCCCCACGCGATTCTCACTCGCTCCCTGGTGATTCCCGACAGCTGCGAGGTGGTGGTGGAGATGCTGCGGGGCCGAGCCGTGGTGGCGGCGGACGGCTTCCCCTGGGGAAGCCTGGTTGAGAAAGGGGAGATGAGGGTCGGCCGCGGGCCCCAGCTGGACCTGTGCGAGCCCCCGGGCACCGCCGGGTTCTTCTCCCGACTGCGGTCCAAGACCGGCTTTGGCAGAGTGCTTAAGGTGCCCGCGTCCGCTGGCGAGGTGGACCTCCACCCGCTTTCCGATCCTTGGGGCTGAGTTTGCTGGTCGAGCTCAGGGTCGAGAACCTGGCGGTCATGGCGCGGGCGGGATGCTCCTTCGGTCCGGGACTCAACGCGGTCACGGGCGAGACCGGTGCGGGCAAGTCGGTGCTGCTGGCCTCCCTGGCCCTGGCCCTTGGTGGGCGGGCCGATCCGCAGCTCGTCCGGGCCGGGTCGGAGCGGGGGTCGGCGCATGCGGTGTTCTCAGATGTGCCCGGGTCTGCCGCAACGGCGCTGGTGGCGCTCGGCGTGGACCCCGGGGATGTGCTGGTGCTGGGGCGGGAGCTGCTGCGGTCGGGACGAACCAGCGCCAGGATCAATGCCCAGACCGTGCCGGTGTCCACGGTGCGGGAGGTGGGAGAGGCCCTTCTGGAGGTCCATGGCCAGGGAGTCTCCTCCCGCTGGCTGATGGAGTCGGAGCAGCGCCAGGCGATCGACGCCTTCGGCGGCGAGATGCTGATCGCGCTCAGGGACGGGGTCGCCGAGCTCTTCGACCGGCGCCAGGAAACCCTCGCTGAGCTCGTGCGGCTGCGGGGGCTGGAGCATCAGGAGCAGCGCGAGCTGGAGCAGGCGGTGCTGGATCTCGAGGAGCTGCGCGCGGCCGCCCTGGTGACCGGAGAGGACCGTGACCTCCTCAGTGAGCGTGAGCGCCTGCTGCATTCGGCGCGCCTGCGCGAAGCCGCCGAGCAGCTGCATCTGGCGGCTGGCGGAGGCGACCCGGCCGATGCCGGGCCGACCCTGGCCCGAGCCCTTCAGCAGGCTCGCGGGCTGGCCGGGATCGACCCGGAACTGGACCGGGCGGTCGCGCAGGCCCGGGAGGTGGTCGTGCTTTTGCAGGAGCTGGTGCTCCAGCTGAGCTCATATCTCGACACCCTCCCCGACGACGACTCCCGCCTGGGCCAGGTGGAGGAACGGCTGGCGCTGTTGGAACGGCTGGCCCGCCGCCACGGCGGCAGCCTGGAGGCGGCGATTGAGCGCCGGGAACAGGCGGCCCGCCTGGTCGCCGAGCGCGGTGGCATCACCGGTCGCCTCGGTGAGCTGGAGGCCGAGCTGGGAGCGCTGGACGGCCGTCTGGCGGAGGCCTGCACGAAGCTCACAGCGGCCAGGGAAGCCGCCGCCCGGGAGTTGGAGCGTGAGGTGACCGGGGATCTGCGCCAGATGCTGATGCCCCATGCTCGGTTCGCGGCCCGGGTCTGGCGCCAGCTCGGGCCGGGCGGGATCGCGCTGCCTGACGGCACCGCGGTGGAGGTCGGGCGTGACGGGTGGGACCGGGTCTCCTTCGAGCTCGCGGCCAACCGGGGGGACCAGCCGCGTCCACTGCGGGACACCGCCTCCGGGGGCGAGCTGTCGCGGGTTGCGCTCGCCCTGCTCTCCCACCTCAGCCAGCGCTCTGGAGTCGGCACCGTGGTGTTCGACGAGATCGACCAGGGGCTTGGGGGCGAGGCCGCCAACCGGGTTGGCGAGCTCCTGCGGCAGGCGGCTCAGAGCCGCCAGGTCATCTGTGTGACCCATCTGGCGCCTATCGCGGCCCGAGCCAGCACCCACCTCCGGGTTGTCAAGACCGAAGAGGGTGGGGGTGTCAGCAGTCGGATCGAGCAGCTGGACCAGGACGGACGGGTTGAGGAACTTGCCCGGCTGCTGGCCGGCGAGGCGACACCGAGGGTGGCCAGGCAGCACGCGCAGGAGCTGTTGCTGGCCGTGGGCCGTTAGGCCATGGGGGATTGGCACGAGCGGCTGGAGCTCGAGCGGTTGCCGGAGCTGCTCGCCAAGGCGCAGCGGGGCGAGGTCGAGCTCGGCGACGTCAGCCTCGCGGTCCTCAGCCACCAGCTGCGGGAGCTGGTGGTCGGGGCCGAGGGCGAAATTGACCTACTCGGGGCGGCCGAGTCGCTGCAGCTTCTGACCCAGCTGCTCGAGCTGAAGATGGGCCGCCGGCTTGACGAGCTCAGCGACGAGAGCCTGAACCAGGGCGAGGCCATCTCCGAAGAGCCCGACCTGGGGGCTCGCCTTGAGGAGTATCGGATCTTCAAGGCCGCCGCGGGAGTCCTGCTGGCCGACTCGTCGGCCGGGCCACGAGCCTTCCTCAGGGTGCTGGGGGTGCCTGTCGACCCCCGCCCATCGCTCCACCTCAGCCCGGAGCAGCTGGCGGTCGCCTTCTCCGAGCTGCTGACGCGGCTGCCCGAGCCCGAGGAGGTCCAGCTGAGGCTGCCCGCCTACACCGTCGAGGACAAGGTGGAGGAGCTGCGCACCCTCCTCAGGGAACGGGGAACGCTGGAGTTTGACGAGGTGTTCGCCGCGGCCCGGGACCGCTTGGAGGCGGTCGCCTTCTTCCTCGCCCTGCTGGAGCTGGTGTGGAGCGGCGAGGCCACCTGCGACCAGGGTGAGCCCGCCGGCCCGATCCGGGTGGAGCGATCCCTTGGTTGACCCCACCGCGGCCGCCGACGGGTGGGGTCAGCGGCTCGCCGAAGCCCTGCTGGCGGTGCTGTTCGTACGGGCGGAGCCGATCGCGGTCGCGGATCTGGCGGCCACTCTGGAAGTCGAGCCCGCCCAGCTGCACGACCTGGCCGGGATCGCATCGCTGCTGCTGCAGGGGACCGGGCTGATGCTCCAGGACCACCGGGGCGAGCTCCAGCTCGTGAGCCACCCCTCGACCGCCTGGGCGGTGGAGCGGGCGGTGCGGCCGGAGGTGGCGAGTCGACTGTCGAGGCCCGCGCTGGAGACCCTGGCGATCGTCGCCTACCGTCAGCCGATATCCCGATCCGCCATCGAGGCGATCCGGGGGGTGAACTGTGAGGCGGTGCTGGACCGGCTCCAGCGTCACGATCTGGTGGCGGAGATCGGGAGGTCGGAGGGGCCAGGGCGGGCCCGCCTGTTCGGCACCACCATGCACTTCCTGCAGGTGGTCGGGGTGGCCCGTATCGAGGATCTGCCCCCGCTGCCGTCGGGGGGTGACGAGGGCTGGCTGGTGCAGGCGGCGGAGGCCGGCGATGGCAGCTGATCGGCTCGGTCGTTTCCTGGCGCGGTCCGGCCTGGCCTCACGCCGGGCCGCCGACCGGCTGCTGCAGGAGGGGAGGGTGCAGGTCAACGGCCGGACCGCGCCCCCCAACGGGATGATCGTCGACCCCGAGCACGACCGGATCGCAGTCGATGGGGTCGTGGTTTCGCGGGCCGCCCAGCCCCGCCGCCATCTGGCCCTGAACAAGCCGGCCGGGGTGGTCTCGACCGCCCATGACCCCGGCGGCCGCCCGATCGTGCTCGACTACGTCCCCGAGCGTCAGGGGCTGTTCCCGGTCGGACGCCTCGACATCGACTCCCGCGGGTTGATCCTGCTGACCGATGACGGCGATTTGGCCATGCGCCTGACTCACCCTCGCTACGGCGTGCCCAAGACCTATCGACTCACCGTCCCCGGTCCGGTCTCCGGCCGCCAGCTCGAGCAGCTGCGCTCGGGCCCGGAGCTGGACGATGGTCCCACCCACCCACTGGCGGTCAGGGTGTCGCGACTCAGCTCGCGGCGGACGGTTTTGGAGGTGGTGATGGCGGAGGGCCGGCATCGGGAGGTGCGACGCATGTGCTCGGCGGTCGGGCTGCCCCTGACGGACCTGGTGCGCGTGGAGTTCGCCGGGATCAGGCTGGGAACCCAGCCGGAGGGAACCGTTAGGGAGCTGAGCCCAGCCGAGGTCGGGCGGTTGCGCCAGCTGGTCGGGCTTTGACGGCCGCGCACCCCATCATCACCATCGACGGGCCCGCCGGGGTTGGCAAGTCCACTGTGGGAAGGCTCGTTGCTGAGAAGCTCGGGCTTGCCTTCCTCGACACCGGCGTCTTCTACCGGGCGCTCACCGTGTCCGCTTCCCGCCGCGGGTTGGGGGTGGGACAGGAGGCCCAGCTGGCGGAGCTGGCCCGGAACTTCAGCGTGGAGGTCAACACCGCCCCGCGCCCCGTCGGCTGGCTCGCTCGGGTCGATGGCCGGGACTTGGATCTCGAGCTGTGGGACCCGGAGCTGGCTCCTCTGCTCGCGTTCGTCGCGAGTCTTCCCCAGGTCAGGCGGGCGCTCCTCGAACTCCAGCGCCGGAGCGGGCGCGGCGGGGCGGTGGCGGTGGGCCGCGACACCGGCACCGTGGTCTTTCCCAAGGCGGATCGAAAGTTCTATCTGGACGCTCCGCCCGACGTGCGCCTGGAGCGGCGCCGCCAGGAGCTCCGCCGCCGGGGACTGCCCACTCCGGATGAGCTCATGGTGGAGGAGGTGCTGGACCGGGACCGGATGGACCGCTCGCGCGCGGTCGGCCCCCTCAGCGTCCCCGAGTCGGCCACGGTGATCGACACCAGCGCGCTCTCCGTGGAGGAGGTCACAGAGGTCGTCCTGGCAGGCTGCGCCGGACTCGGTGACGTCTTCGGGTGACGAACCAGGCGGCGGGGTCCGTAAGGTGGTCCCACTCGTGAGTGTTGAAACAGCTTCGCCCACCTACGTATCGTTCGATCTGGAGACGACCGGGCTATCACCGAAGTCGGACGCGATCATCGAGATCGGCGCTGTGAAGTTCGATCAGGCGGGGGTCCTCGACACCTTCTCCACCCTGGTCGATCCCGGCAGACCCGTGCCCCTGGTGGTCCAGCGTCTGTGCGGACTCCATGATCAGGATCTGGTCGGCCAGCCGGTGCCCGCCGAGGCGGTGGCCGAGCTTGCGATCTTCTGCGAGGGGAGCCTGCTGGTGGGCCATGGGGTCGGGTTCGACCTCGCCTTCTGCGCCGAGTTGCTGCCGGAGGCGTTCGCCCGCCGAGCGGCGGTCGACACCTCGGAGCTGGCCCGGACCTTTCTCCCGTCGGCGCAGAACCACAGCCTCGAGGAGCTCAGCCGCAACCTGGAACTGCTCCATGACCGTCCCCATCGCGCGCTCTCCGACGCCGAGGCGACCCGGCTTCTGCTGTGGAGGTTGGTTGAGTTGGCCAGGGAGCTGCCCGCGCCCCTGCGCTCTCAGGTCATCGACCTGTGCCGCGACGGCCCCTGGCCCGGTGGCCGGTTCATGGCCGAGCAGCTGGCCGCTCACGCCGCGACCCCGGAGCGGAGCATCCCACCGGTGCCGCTTCCGGTCCTGATCGAGGACCCTCCGGCCCCCAAGGGGGAGCTCGACCAGCAGTTCGTGCTTGACGCCTTCGGTCCGGGGGGGCTGCTGGCCGCCGCCAACTCTGAGTTCGAACTTAGGGAGGAACAGCAGCAGATGGCGCTCGCCGTGACCCAGGCGTTCCAGCGCGACCAGGAGCTGCTGGTGGAGGCCGGGACCGGGGTGGGCAAGTCCTTGGCCTACCTGCTGCCGGCCCGGGAGTGGGCGGCGAGGCGCGGGGAGCGCGTGGTGGTATCGACCCACACGATCACCCTGCAGGAGCAGCTGCTCGGCCAGGACCTGCCCCGGCTGGAATCCGCCCGGCCGCTGCCGGTGCGAGCCGCGGTCTTGAAGGGCAGGGGGAACTATCTCAGCCTGCGACGGCTGGAGCGCTGGCTGAGGGCGGGAGCCGCCGAGGGGAAGACCCGGGACGCTGACGAGCTGCGCTTCAAGGTGCGCGCCTTGATCTGGTCCCGCGAGACCAAGACCGGGGACCGCTCGGAACTGCGCCTGGCGGGGCGGGATCCGGAGTTCTGGGAGCGGGTGGGGTCCAACGTCGATGACTGTCTGGGGCCCGCCTGCCACAACTGGCGCGACCGGCGATGCTTCATGGCCCGGGCCCGGCTGGCGGCGCGTGAGGCCGACCTGGTCATCGTCAACCATGCCCTCCTGCTGACCGACGCCGACAGCGGCGGCTCGGTCCTTCCGGAGTTTCACCGCCTGATCGTCGACGAGGCTCATCACCTCGAGGAGGCGGCGACGCAGGCCAGGGGCAAGCGCATGGCCGCAGGCTCGGTCCTGGCGGTCATCGATCGTCTGCCGGAGATGGGGGAGGCGGAGCTCGGCCAGACACTCCGCGCGGCGCGCCAGACGGTGATCAACGCCTTCGGGGACCTCCGGCTGCTGGCCGGTGCCGAACCCGGGCGGGGCTACCAGCAGGCGGTTGTGAATCCCCGGCTCACCACCTCGGCACATTGGCCGCGGGCGGCCAAGTCGCTGCAGCGGATGCAGCGGGCGCTGGACGCCGCTGCCAACGGGCTCCGCCGTGCCGGCGAGGAGGGGTCGATCACTCCCTCGCTCTTTCCCCAGCCCGACAACGCCGCCAGGGAGTGCCTGATGGCAGGCGACGCACTCGCCGGGATGGCACGCCTGGCCCAGGTCGCCCTCTCGGCCGCGGCGGAGGTCGAGCCCGCGGCCCAGGTGGTCTGGGTGGAGGTCGAGCGGGGGGACCGGGCGGTGCTGCGCACCGCCCCGATCGAGGTTGCGACCGCGCTGCGCTCGGAGCTCTTCGACAACTGCCAGACGGTCGTGCTGACCTCCGCGACCCTGGCCGTCGCCGGTTCGTTCCGGTACATCCGTGAGCGCCTGGGGGTCGAGGGAGCGGAGGAGCTGGTGCTGGACTCCCCATTCGACTATCTGCACCAGTCACTGTGCTGCATCCCCCGGGGCGTTCCTGGGCACGGGGACCCCGCCCATCCGGTCGTGGTGGCGCGGATGGTGGCCGAGATCGCAGAGCAGCTCGGCGGCCGGACCCTGGTGCTCTTCACCGGCTATCAGGCGCTCCGGGAGGTGCACCAGCAGCTCCGCGGAAGGCTGCAGAGCAGAGGCATAGTGGTGCTCGGCCAGGGTCTGGACGGAACCCGCAACCAGCTGTTGCGCAACTTCCGCCAGCACGGTAGGACCGTGCTGCTGGGCACCAACAGCTTCTGGGAGGGGATCGATCTGCCGGGCGACATCCTGCAGTGCGTGGTGATCGACAAACTGCCCTTCCCGGTCCCCAGCGACCCCATCTTCCAGGCCCGGGCACGCGGCCGGGCCGACTCCTTCTCCCAGCTCGCTCTGCCCGAGGCGGTGCTGCGGCTCAAGCAGGGATTCGGCCGGCTGGTGCGGGGCCACGGTGACCGTGGCGCGGTGGTCATCTGCGACCCCAGGATTCTGGAGAAGAGCTACGGAGAGAGCTTCGTGGCCGCCCTGCCCCACGCCCGATTCAACTACGATCCAGCCGATGAGGTGGCCGCCGTGGTGAGCGCGTTTTTGGGCCAGGGGGACCGCGGTGAGTGAGGGGGCGCGCCCCCTGCGGCTCTCCCTGGTGCAGCAGGCGCCCAGACTGGGCGATCTGCGGTCCAACCTAGAGGCCACCGCCGCCCGCCTGGATGAGGAGGCCGGCGCGGGCCAGGACCTGGTGGTCTTCCCCGAGCTCAGCCTTTGCGGCTATTTCTTGAAGGACCTGGTGCCGGAGACCGCGATCCGGCTCGATGGCCCCGAGCTGCGCGAGCTGGCACTGGCTGCCGGCAGGGCGCGAGCGGTGGTCGGAGCGGTCATCGAGTCTCGCGACCACCGCTTCTTCAACGCCGCGGTGGTGGTGGGGGCCGAGGGGGTCCTGCATGTGCATCGCAAGGTCTACCTGCCGACCTATGGGATGTTCGACGAGCAAAGGTATCTGGCGGCCGGGTCCACCATCCAGTCTGTGGATCTGGAATTTGCCGGCTGCGGGACCTGGCGGATCGGGGCTTTGGTCTGCGAGGACCTCTGGCACCCCAGCGCCCCCTACATCCTCAGTCGGCAGAGTGCCGACCTCATCGTCTGCCCGTCGGCAAGCCCGGGCCGGGGGGTCTCTGGTGTGGAGCTGGGGACCGCCAGCCTGTGGCGATCGATGCTGCAGAGCTACTCGGCGCTGTTCACCACCTTCGTCGCCTACTGCAACCGGGTCGGGTTCGAGGACGGCCACTACTTCTGGGGAGGCAGCTCAGTTCACGGGCCCGAGGGTCAGGCGCTGGGGCCCGCCGCAGCCGACGAGCCGGGGGTGAACCGGGTTGCCCTGGACCGGCGCCTGCTACGGAGGGCCCGAATCGCCTATCCACTCCTGCGGGACGAGCGGACCGACATTCTGAGGTCTGCCCTCAGGGAGCTGGACCCAAGGTGAGCGAGCTCGACATCAACCCGGAGCTGGTGCGCCGGATTCTCAAGGCGTTCATCCGCGACGAAGTGCTCAAGGTTGGGGCCCTGGGTGTGGTGGTCGGTGTCTCCGGGGGGATCGACTCCGCGCTCGCGTACTGGCTCGCCGTGGAGGCGCTCGGCAACCAGGCGGTGCTGGGGGTGGCGATGCCCTACCGGCACAGCTCCAGCGACAGTCTGGAGGATGCCCGATCGGTGGCGCAGGCCCTGTCGGCGCAGCTGCTGGTGGTGGACATCAGCGCCCAGGTGGACGCCTACTTCACCCAGTACCCGACCGAGAGTCACACCCGGCGCGGCAACAAGATGGCCCGGGAGCGGATGGCGGTCCTCTACGACATCTCCCACGACCGCTCGATGCTGGTGCTGGGCACCTCCAACAAGTCGGAGTTGATGCTGGGTTATGGGACCCTCTATGGAGACATGGCCCATGCCCTGAACCCCCTTGGGGACCTCTACAAGACCCAGGTCTACCAGCTGGCGGAACACCTTGGGCTGCCGGCCAACCTGCTCAGCAAGCGGCCGTCCGCAGACCTCTTCGCGGGCCAGCTGGACGAGGATGACCTGGGGTTCTCCTACACCCAGGCCGACCTCATCCTTCACCGTCTGGTCGAACAGCGCGAGCCGGCGTCAGGGCTCTACGAGCTGGACATCCCCCGTTCCGTGGTCCAGTCCGTCCTGGAGCGCGTCAGGCGGAATCAGTTCAAGCGCCGCCAGCCGCTGATCGCCAAGCTGTCGGCGAGGACCATCGAGATGGACTTCCGCTATCCCCGCGATTGGGGTTACTGACCCGGGTGGGGACCCTCCACGTCGTGGCGACCCCGATCGGTAACCGCGACGATCTCTCGCCGCGCGCCGCTGAGATCCTGCGGTCCGCCCGGGTGGTGGTGGCTGAGGACACCCGGCACAGTGGCCGCCTGCTGGCGGCTATCGGCGCCCATCCCCGCTACCTGGCGTTACCGGGGGAGCAGGAGCGGCGCCGCACCGAGTCTGTCCTCGACGCCCTTCAGGAGGGCGACGTCGCCCTGATCTCCGACGCCGGCATGCCTGCCATCTCCGACCCGGGTCGGGAGGTGGTGGATGCCGCCAGAGGGGCCGGATTCACGGTGCTCGCCGTGCCCGGACCGTCGGCGGTGGTGGCCGCGGTCGCCGCCAGCGGGCTCCGGGCCGACCGCTTCACCTTCCTGGGCTTCCCGCCTCGCCAAAGGACCCGGCTGCGGCGGCTGTTCGAGGCCGCTGCGGCGTTTGCGGTGGTCTTCTACGAGTCTCCGCACCGCCTGGCCACCACCCTGGAGTGGCTGGACGAACCCCTCGGGGATCGGCGGGTGGCGGTGGCCCGCGAGATCTCCAAGCTCCACGAGACCTGGTACTTGGGGACTGCAGGCCAGCTGGCGGCGCAGTTCCGGGCCGATCCGCCCAGGGGGGAGTGCACGGTGGTGGTCGAGGGACCCCGAAGCGCTGGGACGGCCGGTGGCTGAAGTCGACCTCATCGACGCCCACTGCCACCTGGACGAGATGGCCCGCCACGGGGTTGCGGTCCCCGCCGCGCTGGAGCGGGCGCACCAGGTGGGAGTGCACCAGGTGGTCACCAGTGGCGACGGCCTTGACGACAGCCGGGAGGCATGCCGGCTGGCCGAGCGGCATCCCGAGGTTCACTTCACCGTCGGCTGGCACCCCAACAATGGACGGCCGCCAACGGACCGTGAGGTGGAGGAGCTCCGCCAGTTGCTGGCCCACCCGCGGGCGGTCGCCGTGGGGGAGGTGGGGCTGGACTACCTTGATCGCCCTGCTCGGCCAGCTCCGTCCCCCGCGGTGCAGCAGGAGGTGCTGGCCCAGATGCTGGTGCTGGCCGAGGAGGTGGGCAAGCCGGTGGTGATTCACATGCGCCAGGCCGGAACCGACCTCGTGTCGCTGCTGGACCGCAGCCCGCGGGTACCGGTCCTGCTGCACTGCTTCAGTGGGGACGACGCATTCGCGGCCCAAGCGGCCGCGCGGGGGCTGCTGTGCTCCTTCGCCGGCAACGTCACCTTCCGCTCTGCGGGGCCCCTGCGCGCTGCCCTTCGGGTTGTGCCGTCCGCGCTCCTGGCGATCGAGACGGACAGTCCCTTTCTCGCTCCCGAGCCCCACCGGGGCTCGGTCTGCGAGCCGGCCCTGGTCCGCGCCACCGCCACCCGGGTGGCGATCGAGCGCGGGGAGTGCCTCGACACCCTGGCCCGGGTCACCACTGCCAACGTGCGCCAGTTCTTCAACCTGCCTTGACCACGCTCGACCTCTGCCGCCCGGAGACCGTTCGGGCGGTCGCCCGGCGGTTCCGGGTCCTGCCCCAGCATCGGCTGGGACAGAACTTCTTGATCTCCAAGGAGGTGCGGGACGCGATCGTCGACGGAGTGGATGTCACGATCCCGGCGCTGGAGATCGGCTGCGGCCTGGGAGCCCTCAGCCAGGGGCTGCTGGAGGCCGGGGTCGAACTCACCGGGATGGAGGTGGATCCCAACTGTGTGGCCGCCCTGCGCCTGC
>JAKABA010000170.1 GCA_021802115.1 bacterium
CCAGATGAACCCCACACCCTGCACACCGTATCTGCTTTTCCCCGGCAGCGCCTAGGATGGGCTCAGCTTCTACGGGCAGGGGTTCGGCTGCGCGGTGGAGCTGCGCACCTTCTTAGGAGTTCCATAGGTCCGCTGGGCCGGCGGCCGCCATCGCCCCCGGGGGTCTTTCCCTGGGCCCGGTGCAGCTCATGGCGGCCGACCTGGCCGGCAACAGGCGGCCCTTTTGCTCAGAGGGGCTCATGTTCTAGCTCCTGGGCACCGCCGACCCCGCCACCCTGGGGCAGTGGTTCCAGCGGCTGGCCAAGGGGGGCGGATCGTGGACCACTGGCAGCCTCGGCCCGGGGGCGCCTACGACGGCCAGGTGGTCGACCGCTACTGCCTCCCCTGGCTGATTGGGTACCAGGAGCCCGGCTGAGGGTCCGCCCTCCCCCAGGGCAAGGAGAGGCGCGAGAGGCAGAGCCCCATCCCGTTAAGGGATCGGAGAAAGGGGCCGTTGTCCATGAGCCCCAGGGGAGCAGTCCGGTGAACGCCGGCGGCAGGGCTCGCTCGCTGATGGCGGCGCCGGTCTGGTGGTGGACCAGGGCCTCCCCCGGGTCGCGGGGGAAGACCAGGGTACCCAGGTGGGCGTCTGAGCAAAGCTGGTCGCGGTTTCGCAGCTCTGGGGCCAGGCCCGCCGGCCCGGGCCAGCTCGGCGCTCAGGACGACGGATGCCTCGGGATCTCTTAGATCGCAGCCGGGAAGTACCTGCTCCATCTCCACCGCTCTCCGCGCTCCGACCGGCGCCGCCGGCCGGCGACCGGGAGGCGCCGCTCGGGGGTGGCTCAGAACGCCCGCCACGCCGCCCCTCGTGGAGCGCCCTCAGCCACCAGCGGGTCCTTTCGGGGGACGCGCCCCACGCCAAAGGCCCCGGCCAGATCGCGCTCCTGGCAGAGAAGGTGCGCGCAGCACTCGGGCCAGGCCCCACCCCGGTCGGGAGCGGGGCAAGGTTGGAAGCGCAGCCGCGGAGGCGGTGCTCCACCTCCGGGAAGAGGCCCTGGGGGACGCCCGAAGGGGAGGGGGCCGTGGGTCCAAAGCGGCGGCCGCCGCGACGCGTCATTTGGAATCCGCCTACTCCCCGAGGTCCTCCACCCTGGGCGGGTCGTCGGCTCCGCGCCCCAACCACTCGCGCACTGCCCTGGTCGCCTCAACGTCGTTGCGGTTGTAGGCAAGGAGCCAGTTCCGCGCTAAGTCGGACCGGCGGGAGTCCACCTCGGCCACCGCCTCCTCGTACTTCACCATCGATTCCGCCCCGCCGGGATCCTCGACTTCCCAGGAGAAGCCCGCCAGCGGTGCCACCTCCTTGAGCCCGATTCCCGCCCCGGTGATCAGCTGCGATCTGAAGACCGGCAGCAGGTCGACCCACTCGGGGCTGCTGGTGAAGGCGGAGACGGGGCCGGCCAGATCGGTGCCGGCGGAGATTCTCGTCATCTGGCCGGTCTCGGCACCGGAGTTGTAGCAGTAGGCGCGAAATGTAAGGCCCCGGATCCGGCACGTCTCCCGCAAGTGGCTGAGCCACTCCCAGAAGCTGCTGAAGAGGCTCAGCTCCGTCGCCGGGGTGAGCGGCTCCCAGGTGTGGAAGGGTCGGTAGCCGACCTCCCCGGCAGCTCCCGGCGCTCGCTGGGTGGTGAGGGTGCCCCACAGGTACACGCCGTCCTCGACGTTCTCCATATCGATGTCGACCTCGACGGCGGCCCGCGGCGCGGTGACCGCCCGGACCCCGCGTCGCCGGTACACCGGCGCCGGCCCCAAGGCGGCCCGCGCCTGATCAATCTGCTCTGTCAGGGCCGAGCAGGGACCGGCGGCGTAGGCGGCGGTTCTCTCGCTGAGGCCGCGAGCATCCCCCAGGGTGCGGATCCCCGCCCGATCGAGCCTCCCGAGCTGGCCGCTCCGCCGGCGGCCCAGCACCTCGGCGACAGGGGTGGCATCCGGGAGTCGGTCCAGGGCTGCCAGCAGTGGCCGGACATCCACTCCGGAGGCGACGAGCAGAGCGGTTCGGTAGTCGAGGTCGGCCAGCTCCCGACGATCGGTGACCCCATGCGACAGGTGGACCCGATAGGCACGCTCCCCGGTCCGGGGGAGCAGGCTGACACTTCCGGCCCCGGCGTGCAGGATTGGTCCACACCAGCACCACCACGGACACTGGGCGCACTCCCCAATCCGGATCGGGGTTGCGCGCAGGGGCAGCGCGGGATCGAGCCGGTGCCGGGCCGCGGCGTCGACCACCTCCCGGCGCAGGGCGAACTCCGAGTCGTACAGCTCCATGGTCGAGCGGCGGCGGCGGCGGCCCGGGGCACCCGCTTCCGCCCAGACCGGCAGATCCAGGTCGTACCAGACAACCCTTCCCTCGCGGCCCACAATCCCCGCCCAGCGCTCGCCGTCCACCGCCGAGCCATGGGTTTCCAGCATGCGCTGGTAGTGGCCAAGCTGAAGAAGATCCGCGCGGTTCTTCCTCGCGCCCAGCCCTGGTTCCTCGCCGGCCTCCTCCCAGGTCAGGCGCTCCAGGGAGGCGCTCCGGCCCGCAAACGGGCTCCGCTCTGAGGTGAACGCCAGGTGATGCTTGACATCCACCGGCCGGTAGCCCCCGGCGGGGGCCCGGACCAGCAGGTCGGGCTCGCCCACCCGCTGACCGATGGGGTCCTCGGGCAGACGCCCTCCGGTGATCACCGGCGCCCCGGCCGCCATGGCGCGAGCGGTGGCGTGCTCCCGATCCGGGGCGGGCGCCGAGGGGACCGCCACCGCCCCCGGGTGCAGCTCTAGGATCCGGGACAGAACCCTGGCCTCGAACTCTCTGCCGCGCTCCGCCAGCCGCTCCTGCGCCGGCGTCGGCGGCGGCGGCTCGCACGGCCGGAGCAGGTCCCACTGGGCTCGGACCGGGCACTGGCGGGCAGCGTAGGCGCCGAGCAGCGGCAGCGAGGTCGCCCGAGGGATGGTCACCTTGGGCCGGATGATAGGGGAGGAAGCGCGCTGCGGCCAAGGCACCTTCGGCCAGTCCGACCGGATGCCATCGATGGCCGGGGAACCGGGCCGTAACCAGCCATGCCCCTGCGCGAGCGGGCGCAAGCACGAGCAGTGCCACCTCGGCCGCTGGAGCGATACGCGCGAACCGGGCGACCTCTTAAGCCAAGTGCATGAGGCATCGCTGCGCCTGCCCTCGGCCATCCTTCACTTCGCGGTCGCGTCGTATGGACCGGGCGTGGTGGACCTGGCCTGGCGCATGTTCTCTGGGTCCAACAGCAGCCCAGAAGCGGCTCTGATTTCGGTGCTGAACTGGTGAGGGCCGGTCCCCGGGGGCGGCCCCGAGGTGCCCCGCCGCGCCGGCCTACCCTGAGGATCGCCGCCGCCGGGCGGCTTGGTTGAAATCGGTACTCGGCTATGGCTGAAGGCGGTATTCCAGTTGGATGCCGGCGCGGTGCGTCGAGCGCTACCCGGATTCCGCCATCCTGGTTGTTGGACCTCGGGCCACCGGCAAGACCGCGACGGCCCTCAGGTACTGCTGCAGCGTCGCCCGGCTGGCCCAGCTTCGGGAGGCGGCCGCCTTCCAGGCCGATCCCGACGTCGCCCTTGGCGCTCTACCTCCCCCGGTGCGGCTCGATGAGCGGCGGGCGATCCCCGAGGTGCTGGGAGCGGTGAAGAGGGCCGTCGACGAAGATCCCCGGCCGGGGCGGTTCTTGCTCACCGGAAGCGTGCGAGCCGACCTTGGGGTGGCGACCTGGCCCGGCACCGGCCGGGTGGTCCGGATACCCATGTACGGGCTGACCATGAGGGAGCTGAGCGGCCAGAGCGCGGGCAGCAGCTTCATCGCGCGGCTGGGGGCTTCACCGCGGCCCGATTTTTCGCCGATTGGGTCGCCTCCCGACCTGGCCGGGTATGTCGAGATCGCCTTGGCGGGCGGGTTCCCCGAGCCCCTGGTGGGCTCGGCGGTCCCGGAGCGAACCCTCTGGCTGGAGAGCTACCGCGATCAACTGCTGACTCGCGACGCGGCCTCTGCCAGCGGCCGCGACCCGGCGAGGATGCGCCGCTACTTCGAGGCCTTGGCCCTCAGCTCGGCGGGGCTCGCCGCCCACAACACCGTGTCGAGGCTGCCGGCATCAACCGCAAGACCGCCGACGCCTACGAGCGGCTGCTGGTCAACCTCATGGTGCTGGAGCTGGTTCCGGCGTGGCTGAACAGCCGTCTGGCGAGGCTGGTCAAGAGCCCCAAGCGCTACCTTGTCGATCCCTCCCTGATCGGGGCCGCCCTGGGTCTCGATGTCGCCGCGGTGCTCCGCGACGGCGATCTGCTGGGCCGCCTCCTGGACACGCTGGTGGTCGCCCAGCTCCGGCCCGAGTTGGCGCTTCGCCCGGCTCGAGCTCGCCTCTTCCACGCCCGGGAGATGAACGGCCGGCGGGAGCTGGACTTGGTGGTTGAGCTCAGCGCCACCCAGATCGTGGCCTTCGAGGTGAAGGCCACTGCCGCGCCTGGCCCCGGGGACGCCCGGCATCTGGCCTGGGTGCGTGACCGACTCGGGGATCGCTTTGTGGCCGGCGCCGTTCTTCACACGGGACCGCGGCAATACTCCCTGGGGCCCTGACTGGTGGCTCTCCCCATCGCCAGCATCTGGGCCGGGGGTTGATGGCGCCGGTCTCCTCGGCGAGCTGGAAGAGCGCGACGAGGCTGCCCGCCCGGTGCCCGCGAGCCGCGGCGAGCAGATGGGCGGCGCCGAGGAGGCAGGCGACGCGCATGTCATGGCCGCAGGCGTGCATCACCGCCACCTCCCTTCCGGCCCCGTCGGGGCGGTGGCCCAGCTGGCAAGGGGCGTCCCATGGCTTCGGCGACCGGGAGGGCGTCCATGTCGGCCCGCAGCAGCACCACCGGGCCCTTCCCGTTGCTGACCAGGCCGACCAACCCCGCGTGGACCTCCGTGTCCGATGCCTCGAGGCGATCGGCGACCTTAGCCGCCATCGCGTGCTCCTGATGCGACAGCTCGGGGTGAAGGTGCAGGTCCTAGTAGGAGTCCACCGCCCACTCCCGGACCGTGTCGAGCCCCGAGAGGACCGCAGCGGCAGGCGCCGTGGTTGACGGAAGCGGGCACCGCGCAAGTTTGCTCGCATCGGCTTTCGCCAGGGAGATGGTCCTGGGATCGACCGGCCGTGTGTGTCGCGGGCTCAGCGAAGGCTCGACACGGTCGAGGACTGGAGCGTTTTCCCCCGCCTGTGCCGATCTGATCGCCGGCCCGCGCCCCGACTGCCAGGTTGTGGTGGAGCCGGTGGGCTCGGTGGTGGAACGCCTCAGGCGGCGGGTCGGGAGCGTGCCGCGCTTGATCGTGGCCGAGCTGGACGAGGCTCTTTGTCCTCACCGGGCGCGGTACCTCCCCTCGCCAGCTTCCCCACCCAACGCACTTCGCCCCGGGCAGGTACCCGAAGCTGCCTTCGCTGACAACTCTCGGCGGCCCAGTGGCCGCCGCGCCTCCGGCTAGGAGGTGAGCCGGGCCACGGGTACCCGCAGCGCTCGCGCCAGCAGGGCGAAGAAGGCCTTCGCGTTGCCGCTTAGGTCGATCCAGCCAGGGTAGCTGGCGAGGAAGGGTGCCCTGCTCTCCTGGGCGGATGGGCCCGAGCTCCCCTTCACGAGGAAGAGGGTGCCACAGGGCACGGATGGGGTACCGACAACCGTGGCCAGGCGCCTCTCGCCCCTGAGAAACGTGACCAGGTATCCGTTCAGGAGGGTGGCCGGGAGCACGGTCATGGTGACGCAGCTCCCGGGCGGGATGGCACAGGCCGCCGCCAGGAGCTCAGACACCAGCGCCGGCGTGTTCAGGCGACGTCGGAAGAACGACGAGTTGATCACGGGGAAGCCGGTGGCCCGGGCAGCTGGGTCCGGCTCCCGCACCACAGCCGCGCCCTCGGGCAGGGAGAGCGAGGCGCACGGACCGGGAAGCCGGACAGGAGCCGGACCGGGACTGCGCGCCTCCGCTCCACCGGGGGCCGCCCGACCGCAGGAGCTGAGGGTCAGGAGCAGCGCCAAGAGCACGAGGAGCCGGCGTCGGCCGCGGGCCCCCATGGCAGCAGTCGGACCAGCCCAGCGGGTGCTCATGGTCCCGCCAAGTCTATGCCGTCCCGGGGACGGCTGGGGCACCCCTCCTTCCGTCCCGCCCCGGTTGATCGCCGGCGATCCGCCGGGAACGACCCAGCTGGGGACGGCGCTGGCGATCGAGGGCTTGGGTGCCCGCTTTGAAGCTGGACCGGCGCGGGCTGACGTGTCGGCCCTTCTCTTTCGTCGAAATACCTCGACATTCGCCCGATCGGGAACAATGCCTGAAAAAGACGACAACCGAGCGCGAGGGAGCCAGAGTGGCCCAGACCTTCCGAGTGTATGGGCCCGGTGACATTGGCGTGGCCGTGCGTCACGTCCGCCTGCAGGCTGGGCTCTCCCAGGCCAGGCTGGCCGAGCTGAATGGCGCCCACAGGTCCTAACTCTGCGAGTTGGAGCGTGGGAAGGTCACCGAGCAGCTGCAGCGCCTCATCGAGATCCTGGGGATTCTCGGAGTCGAGGTCCCGCTTCGAAGGCGCGAGGGGCCCTGACGGCGCGCCCGCCCTGGGCGGTGTGGGTCTACGGTGTCCAGGCCGCCCCGGTTGGAGAGGGCGCCCACGAAAATGCGGTCGACCTACACCGGCGAGGCCCTTGATCGCTTTCACCTGACCACCCCCCTGCTGTCGGTGTCCATGCCGGTGGCGGTGACTGTAAACGCCTGCCGAAAGTAGAGCCACCCCGGAGATGGGAGTGATGGAGAAGAAGAGGAGCACCTTGGCCAGCCAGCCCCGGCACGTTCGTTGGCTTGACAGTTGCCAGTGGCCAGGTCAAAGTAAGCACTGGCGGCCAACATAAGTAAGCGCCTTCCCGTGAGCTGGGCAGGATCGTGAAGGGTCCCCACGATTGGGGCTGGGGCGAGGAGCGCTATCCCGGGTGGTAGGAGAATCTCCCTTGCTGGCGAGCGTACCTGGAGTGCGCGGCATCGACCAGGTCGAGGAACCGCGCTGGTGGTCCTGGCGTTGACCGGTGTGGGATCAGGATCGATGTTGTCCAGATGGTGGGCCGCCGGTTGCCGGTGCCCCACGCTCCGCGGGTTGCCGTCGGCGCCACGGCGCCCCTCCGATTGCGGAATCGGCGTGGCTGGGCACCGGAATTGAAGTCGGTGGAACCGCCCACTCTCGCCTCCCGTTCTCGGCCAAACGACCGGGCGGAGCTCATCGTTGGCGCGCTGCCGCTCAGGCGCGGTGCTCGCATTCAGGACTTCCGTCCGGGCGACGGCTGCCGCCGGCTCGACCCGGGCGTGCATGCTACTGAGGCCTGGGAGTGGATCTGCGCGGTGGCCGGACCGATGCCGACCCTGCCTCCTGCTCTCCAGCGCACCGTGCTGCGCTACACGGGCGATCACTACCATGAGATCAACCAGGCCATGGTGAATGGCACGGGCTCGCGGCGGGCAATGGCTTGGGCGGAGCAGATGCGGGAGGCGCTGGCGCTCATCCACCTTCCGGTGGCACTGCGCCTCTACCGCTCCTCCTCTCCCCGCTGGTTGCACCAGAAGAGGGAGCACTTCGCGGCCGATCACCTGATCAGCACCTCGCCCGACCCCCGGGTGGCCACGGCGTGGACGCCGGCCATGCCCTATCCGCGCAGGACGCTCTGGGCCATCGACGCGCCCCAGGGAGCCCACGCCATCTGGGGCACGCCCAACAACCGGCACCAGGCGGAGGTGCTGCTGGCTGAGGGCACACGCTTCTCGGTCATCGAGGTGCTGCGCAACTGTCGCGGTGACGCCTTGATGCATCTGGCCCTGGCTCAAGGGGAGCAGCGTCGGGAGTGAGCGTTCCCGCAACTTGAGCTTGGCGCCTGAGTCAGACGTGAGTGACCTGCTGCGCAAGACACTCGGCCCCGAGATCGAAGGCGAGCACGTAACTGAAGACTCCGCCACTGGTCTGCAATTTGGTGCGGATCGGACACCTGGTGGCCACCGAGGTGGTGCGCGCCGCGACCGACGCGGAGTCACTCACCTCCTGGACAGCAACGTCCTGGTTGCGCTGGGAGTCCTTGGCCACGTCCATCACCGAGCCGCGGCCGGGTCGTGGAGCGCGGCGGAAGAACCGTTAGCAACGTGTCCCATCGCCCAGGGTGCCTGGATACGCCTGCTGCTGCGCGCAGGACTAGATGGCAGCACGGCCTGGCGAGTCCTTGGCCTGCTGTCCGGGAATGGGCGCCGCGCCGTCTGGCCCGACGACATCGGCGACGACTCGATCGACCTAAGCCGGTTGCTCGGCCACGCCCAGGTCACCGACTCCTACTTGGATGCCCTTGGCCGCGAGACTTTTCCTCATCGCGCCGCCCGTCCCATACCGGCCGCCGACCGGTCGGTCGAAGGACAACCGGTCTGGTACCCGCCTAAGATCCGCAACGGGATCCAGCCTGTCACGGGCTCGTCCGGGGCATCGACAAAGGACGCCCCTCCTTCGGTCACACTCGGACTATCTCCAGTCCCAGCATCCCCTCCAGCAGGTCGAAGTCCAGGTCCTGGGTAACC
>JAKABA010000023.1 GCA_021802115.1 bacterium
AAGGTGACTGATGCCGAGTTTGCTGCCATCCGTATTGCCCGCGATGACTTCCATGGTGATTGGAACTATGTCATTTCGCCAAACCCCTAGAGGTCCAGGTTATTGGCTTACGGCACCTAAGCACCACGAGCCCGCCACACGAGTACATAGCGGCGGCGACTCGACCGGCTGCCCGTGATCCAGCCGCCTCCAGCCAGCCAATCGGGTCCCCTCCCCTCCCCCGCTCGTCGCTGTGCAAACGGTTGCCAGCTCCTGTACAATCGTACGTCTACAAGCCTCAAGAGGTACCGGCCATGGACCTGCCTCAGTGCCCACTGCTGGGCTCGTCTGCCCCAAGTCGCCGACCGCTCTGGGCTCGCCGAGTTCCCCCGCCGCCCGCACCGGTCGCCGGGGAGCCGGGACGATGACAAGGTACCTGATCTCTCGAGTTCTGCAAGCGCTGGTGGTGCTACTTGGGGTTTCAATCGTCGTCTTCGCGATGCTCCACATTCTCCCCGGCGGTCCCGCGCGCGCGGTCCTTGGCCCAAAGGCGACGGCAGTCGCCATCCATACCTTTGAAAGCGAATACGGGCTCCTAAAGCCCCTTCCCGTCCAATACTTCGACTGGCTGGGGCAGGTTTTTCACGGCAACCTCGGGTTCTCGTACAAGTTGAATCAGAGTGTGGACGCCCTCCTGGCAGCCAATTTGCCGCGCACCTTGGCGTTAGTGGGAACCGCAGCCATCCTTGCGGTCATGATCGCCCTACCGCTAGGCGTTTATCAAGCCGTTCGTCGGAACAAGCCCGATGACTACGCCCTAACCGGCGCCTCCTTTCTCTTCTACTCCATGCCCACCTTCCTTCTCGGCCTGATTATGATTCTGCTCTTCACGACTGTGCTCGGCTGGTTTCCGGCCAACGGTCCGACCGGGGAGGTTCCCTTGTGGAGTCAGCTGTCTAACATGGTGCTGCCCATAGTGACGCTGTGCCTGGTGACGATCGCTCTGTTCAGCCGCTACATGCGCTCCGCCACCCTGGAGAACCTGGTCCAGGATTATGTCCGCACCGCCCAGTCCAAGGGCGTGTCGCCGCGACGCGTCCTCTTCATCCATGTGCTCCGCAACGCGCTTCTCCCGATAGTCACCCTGATTGGGCTTTCGCTGCCGGGTATCCTCAGCGGGGCGCTGGTCACCGAGTCCCTCTTCAACTACCCCGGGATTGGCTACCTCTTCTGGCAAGCAGCTCAGACCGAGGACTTTCCAGTAGAGATTGGGGTGACCCTAGTCGTGGCTGTGGGAGTCGTGATGGGATCGCTTTTGGCGGACATCCTATACGCGGTGCTTGATCCCCGAGTGCGCTACTCATGAGCACGCTTCCAACTCAACACCTCCGGACCGAGCGGTGATAGACCAGCCCACCCAGCCACCTAGCGCGCTTCGTGCCTTCCCGCCCGAACTGAGCGCGGACGATGGAGTCGCCTCAGGGCAGAGCAGTTGGCGGTCTATGATCGAGGTGTTCACCGCCAACCGGCTTGCGGTCCTCGGATTCGGAATCATCGTCTTCTTCATTCTCTTCTGCTGGATCGGACCCATCTTCTACCACACCAATCAGGTGCAGACAGCCCTCTTGAGCGCCAATCAGGGTCCATCCCTGTCCCACCTCTTAGGAACTGACAACGTCGGCTATGACACTCTGGGACGTCTGATGGAGGGAGGTCAGACCTCCTTGATCGTCGGCGTGGCGGCCGCCTTTCTGGGCACCAGCTTTGGTGTGATCTGGGGGGCCGTGGCCGGCTATCTGGGGGGCCTTGCTGACGCCGTCATGATGCGACTGGTGGATGCTCTGCTCGCTATTCCAGGGCTCTTTCTCCTGCTGTTTCTCGCCAGTGTGGTGACGCCGTCGGTTCCCCTGATGATCTTCATCATCGCCGTCGTGGCTTGGCTCGGGCCCGCCCGTCTGGTCCGCGCCGAGACCCTCACTATCCGGGAACGCGACTACGTTCAGGCCGTTCGGATGATGGGCGGGACCGGGCTGCGCACCATCAGTCGACACATCATTCCCAATACCGTGGGCACCATCGTCGTCAATGCCACCTTTCAGGTCGCCGACGCGATCCTCATCTTGGCCTACCTCAGCTACCTGGGCCTAGGTGTGCCACCCCCCGCTTCCAACTGGGGGGAGATGCTTTCCGGCGGCGTCAACTATGTATTCGCGGGTTACTGGTGGTTGATTTGGCCGGCGGGATTTTGCATTGTCGCGACGGTGGTGGCATTCAACTTTGTTGGCGACGCCCTCCGCGACGCCTTCGAGGTACGCCTCCAGCGACGCTAGGCGGGAGGACCCAATTTTCTGGTCTCCTGGCTATGCGGTCAGCCGGCGCCCGCGACGGCTCCCCAGCCATTCCCCCGCAAACATGACCGGGCGTCCCCCCATCAGAACTGCCGAGATACCTCGTGGTGCCCGCGCTGGGTCAGAATACGTGCCCACCTCGGTGACATCGGCCAGGGAGAATACGACTAGGTCTGCGATGGCACCCTTACGCACCCGTCCCCTTCCATTCAGCCCAAAGGTCTCGGCGGGTAGGGCGGTCATCTTGCCCACCGCTTCCGCCACATCCAGGACTTTGCGCTCTCTGACATAGCGCTGCAGGACTCTGGGAAAAGTGCCGTACTGCCGCGGATGGGGCCGCCCACCCAGGCCAGGGGGTAGGCCGTCCGAACCCACCATCGTCGCGGGGTGGCGAAGGGCGCTCTCCACGTCAGCTTCGTCCATGGAAACTACCACCATGGTCGCCCGCAAGCGTTCCTCCTCCAGAATCCTCACCAGTGCATCAAAGGGGTCCTCCCCGCTTTGCTGGGCGATCTCGACCAGGGTCGATCCTTCATAGCGATGGCTGCCCGTGCTCGCGACCAGGACCCCATCTCGACCGGTCCGGAAAACCGCTCCTTCGCTCACTTCCGCTCTCGCCCGCGCGAGGGCACTGGGATTCCGCAAACGGCCGAGCACTGTCTCGCTGTCCCCTTCCTCAAACCAAGAGGGCAAGCATGCGGTGAGCATAGTCGACACCGCTTCGTAGGGGTAGACGTCCTGCCCCACGGCCAGACCCCGAGCCCGGCCATCATCGAGCGCCCTCAGCGCCGCGCCGATCTGCCCCCAGTTGGCCCTTCCCCCCGACTTGAGGTGGGAAACCTGGACCTGGCAGGCGGCCTCCTTCGCCACCGCCAAAGTCTCCGCAATGCTGCTCAGAAGCTGGGACCCCTCGTCTCTCATGTGGGTTGCGTAGAGGCGACCAGCCGGCAGCACTCTGGCCAGCGCTATCAACTCCTCTCTTGGCGCAAACATCCCCGGGGGATAGCCAAGTCCGGTCGACAGCCCCAAGAGCCCCTCAGCAAGCGCCGTCTCCAAATTCGCTGTCATCTGGCGCAGCTCGTCAACATCCGGGGCTTTGCTTACCATTCCCATGGTGGCAATCCGGAGCGTGTTGTGGCCGACCAGCGGAGCGTAGTTCGTGACATAGCCGCGCGCATCGGTCACGCGGAAGAGCTCGGCGAAGCTGGACCACTCCAGGTCAATCGGGGGGAAGAGGCGACCGAGCAGGCCCGCCAGCTGCCCGTCCCGACCGGCCCCCACCGGGGCCAGGCTAAAGCCGCAGTTACCCACCACCTCGGTCGTGACCCCCTGCTGGATCTTGCTTAAGTCGTCGACATCCAACAGCGGGGCATTGTCGGCATGGGAGTGCACGTCGATAAACCCCGGACACACCACCTGACCGGTGGCGTCGAGCACGAGGGCAAACTGTGGGTGGAGCGTTCCCGTGGCAGCGATCTCGGCGACAACCCCGTCCGCCACCAGTACGTCGGCCGCGCACAGCGGGCCGCCGGAGCCGTCGGCCACCATTCCGCCGCGGATCAAGATGGAACGCCCGGTCCGGGCTGCCTCCCGCGCGTGTCGGACGTCTACTCCAAGCGTCGGCCAACCGGCGACATCACTACCGCTCATTGACCACCACTCCTTGATCCCGAAGAAGTTGGGCACCGGAGCGGCCCACGTGCCGCACCCGGTGCCCAATCATGATTGACAACCTCGCTCCTACCCAGCCCGGCCAGTGGGCCGGCTCATCTGCCTAGGGGCAACGCCCTGGGAACACTCACCCTGTCCCTACTTGGTGACCCACCAGGACTCCGGGGTGAAGGATCCCAGTGCGTTCTGCACGACTCCATGAAGGGTGGTGCGTATCACTGAGATCTGGCTGGGAGCGTTTGGCCACCAGATCACCGGCAACTGGGTTGCCAGGTAGTTTTCGTACCGAAACACCGCGTTGGAGCTATTGCTGAGGTGGGTGGCATTGATGTTGGCGTTGTTGGTTGAGCTGTAGTAGCCACCCGTCTCAGGCGGTGAGAAAACTTGGCTTCCATCCGGGTAGGCGGAGCCAAAGCCCCAACCCTCCCAGTTCACCATGTCCTTGGTGCAGGGGGAACCGGAAATGCATGGCACCCCCACGCCCATACCAGGAAGTGGGGTCGGAATGACGGTCAGGTCGATCCCAACCTTGCTCGCGTTGGACTTCCATACCTCCCACTCGGCGGTGAAGGATTGCACTCCGGAGGGGTAGAGGGCGTTGAAGGCGAGCGGTGCTCCGGCCGCGATCCCGGCACCGCACTGGTTGCTGGCCGTTCCCGGCCGGGTGCAGGTGGCAACCCCGCTGGACCCCACCTTCCAGCCGTGCGCGGCGAGAAGACTGGAGGCGCGGCTCGGATCGTACGGATAGGGGTTCTTGGCCTCGAGTGGGCTCACGAAGGGGGTCTTGGGGACCAATGGGACCGGTCCGTCCACGGGGTAACCGTAGCCCTTCAGAATGTCCTTGATCCACAGCGGCTGGTCGACCACGAGCTGCAGCGCCTGACGGATGTATAGCTGGTTGAAGAGCGGCCGCACCTGGGGATTGCTCCAGTTGATGGTGAGGTAGTTGATGCCGTACCCGGGCCAAGGCTGCACCGCATATCCATGCGCTGTGAAGTAGCTCGCCTGGGAGAGGTCGGTGGTGGGGAGGTAGCCGTAATCGACCGCTCCTGAGCGCAGGGCGTTGAACTCGGCAGTGTTGCTAGTGAAAGGTAGCTCGATCAGATGTCCGATCTTGGCCTTCACCGGACCGGCGTACCGCTTGTTCGGCACGAAGGCCGCGTAACCCGTGGTGGCGTTGTAGGACGTAAGGTGGAAGGGCCCGTCCACCACCTTCCAGAGCGGATTGGTGGTGTAGGTCGACAGAGTCATGGACTGGTGGTTGAGGAAGTTGTAAACCGCCGTCGCTCCAGCGGGGGTCTGGTCATAGTTGCCAATGGCCCCACCCACAGAGGTCTTGTCCCAAGCCTGCTGCGGCATCGGAATGATGCCCGGTAGCTGGTTGTTCAGCAGCCACTCCTGAGCGTAGACCTTGTTGAAGGTAATGCTGAAGCTGTACTGCCCGTGGGCGACGAAGCTGACGATGTTGTCCGGGAGGTCGCCCACCGCGTAGCCCCCCCAGTTCTGCTCACCCGCCTTCAGCAGGTTGAGGAAGAACTGCACATCCCTGCTGGTCACGGGCGTACCGTCGGACCAGACATAGTGCTTGAGGGTAATGGTTGCGGTCCGCCCGCCATTGCTGAACGTCGGAGCATTGGCGAGGCTCAACTGGGGGTTGAGGACGGGACTGGCTCCGGTTCCGAGCCAGTACAGCGGGCGAAATAGCAGGGGCTGAAGGAATGAGAGGTTCCCTGAGGCAAAGGCGTTGACCGCCGTGATCGGGAATATGTAGTTGGGAATATTGCCCACCTGCTGGGCGAACGTGACCGTCGCTCCGGGCACTACCGCTCCCCCGCTGGTAGCGGACGCAGCCGGACCGCAGGCGGTGACGAGCAACGCAGCACCGAGGGCCGCCCAAGCGACACCCCATCTCCTTGACACCACTCTCATAGCTCCCTCCCTGACACTGTCGTGCCCTGCCATCGTCAGGACTGCGACTGCCGTCTGGACTCTTGCAATCGATTGCCTGTATGGTCAGGGAACTGTAGCATCGAGGCTAGCCCCTGTCAAGGCGACGAATTGGATCAGAGGACTCGGCCTCGGGGCTATCGGACGGTGAGCAGGGATTGCCGCTGGGGGTCGGCCGCGGCAGAGTGACCGTGAGGGGGCGCGGCTGGTGGGCATCACGGAGGGCTACAAGCTGCCGACCGCGTCTGGGGCGGGTCCGCGCGCAAGATCTGGGTGGAGGCCTGCGCTACCGTCTGCTCCCAGCGCCTCCAACCCGTGCCGCTGGATCTGTTCTGATCTTGGTGCGCCATGGCCAGCTCACCGGCTCGACAGAGACCATCAAGCCGCTCGCCTGGGCCCGCGAATGCGCCACACCAGGCCCGGCGGGCTGCTCCGACCCAAAGAGACCAGTGGTGGTAAACCGATGGCGTGATCCGGCCACCAGTGCGCACCTGGAGATTGACCAGGTCTCCCCAGGCGGCGAGGTGGCGGCCGGACAGCGGATCTGGATTCTGGGTGCCACCGATCTCTCTACCGTTCCACCACCTGGACCGAGAGGATGGCGATCATGGGTAACAGTCAAGACCCAGGTGATGTCGGCTTTGGCGCCCATCCAGCACCAGCTGACCTCTCGGCGATTGGGACTGCACCAGGACCGGGACAGCGAATTCTTCGATCGCCATCGGCAGGGCTGGTGCCGACCGGCTGGGATCCGGCTCTCCCGCTCGCCAGCACGAGGACGCCAACGGTCGGGTGCAGCACAAGAACTGGCCCTTAGGATCGTCTCAGCGCCTGCCAGCGTCTGGACACCTGGACCTGCGGCAGGGCCCCTCCCTTTGCTCCAACCTCCGGTGGCCTTGCAACAACTGTTTCCAGCCCGCGCTGACGCCGACCGGCCAGGAGTCGGTGCCCGGCCGGGTCGGCTGACACCAGGGCCGGCCACCCACCGCGCTCCAGCGGGAGCTGCACGGTGCCCTGGTGACACCGGAAAGGATCCAAATAGCCGGTCGCCCTATCGCCCACCGCCAGGCCGGTCACCCTGAAGCGCCAGATCACACCGGCCCGTGGCCGCCATGCCCGCCGCGTTTGCCGTCTTCCACAGCTTCCTGATCAATCAGCGATCCCGGGCCGGGAGCCTCCCAGATCATCCGTTCGGGTCGAAACGGAGCTGTCTCCCGCCCTCGCCGGGCGCGGCACCAAACCCCTTGACCACGCCGCCGCCCGAAGGCCTCCCCACTTCCACCAACCTCCCTGCCTTCTCCCTCCCGCTCCCCACTCCCACTACTGCTACGGTGTCCCTCCGCTCGACACAATGATCTCTCCAGGGCGCGACTCTCCCCGAGGCACTGCACAGGGTTGAATTACATATGTAAAACGCTTATAGTCCAGTCATGATCAGCCCAAAACGGCAATCCCGATGTCGCTGCCGCGGTGGTTCTGGCAGCTTCGAAGTGCAGGCCAGGGTGGAGCGCTTCGTGGAACCGGCCCTGCTGCTGCTGCTCCGCGACGGTCCCGGCCACGGCTACCAGCTGGCCGAGGAGCTGGCCGAGATCGTGGGCGAGGCCCGCGTGGACCTGGGCAATCTTTACCGCCTGCTGCGATCCCTGGAGAGCGAGGGTTTGGTCCAATCGAGCTGGCGGCCCGACCTCCCCGGTCCGCTCAAGCGGACCTACGAAATCACTGATGAAGGAGTTGATCTGCTGGCAGCCTGGGTGGAATCGCTGCGAGCGAGCCAGGCTCGGGTGGCCAGCTTACTCAGCCGCTATGAGGAGTCAAGGAGGACTGCGTGATGCGGAGTCAACCAGGCGGGATGGGAGGCGGTCCGGGTTGCGGGTGCCATTGCGACTGCGGCGGCGGCCCCCGCGGCGAGGGCCGCGGCCACCGGCACATGGGGGCGTCGGAGACGGTATCGCTGGAGGAGCGCCAGCGAGACCTTGAGCAGGAGCTGGCGGATGTGCTGGACCGGCTGCACCAGGTCCGGAGCAGCGCAGTCTAAAGGCCAGGCCGATTCGCCCAGGGCCGTCCTCGAGGCTCTGGGCGGTCGGGCTGTTGTTGGGTACGACCTACCCAAGGGCTGGGGTCATGCACGCCCATGCCCCAGCACCCCGCGCCCGTCGCGGGCTTGGGGGTAGCGCCCCCCGGGTCAGGCAGGCTTACCAATCTGGCGTCGCTGGATCACCAACCGACTGAGGTGGGCAGACTCCGGCCGCGCCTGGCCTGCCAAAGGTAGCCGCGCTCGAAGGCGCGCTTGACCAGCAGCCAGCGGCGCCCCTCGGACACGGTCGGAATCCGGTCGCGCGGCGGGCGAACCGGGTCGACCGCGAGATAGATGCCGCGATCGCCCATGTCGAGCACGCAGCGGGCCGAGAGCTCCGCGGTCTTGCCCTCATGCCCGTCCAGCCGAGCGACGATATCGCGGGCCGCAATCAGGGCCATCTGCTCGGTCATGTGGCCCGTCTTGGGAAAGTTGACCGGCACCGTCGTCTCCTCCACCGGAGCCAAGGCGACCGCCACCCCCACCGCGTAGACGCCGTCCAGGCTCGACTGGCGGTAATGCGAGTCCACCGGGATGAACCCCTTCAGGTTGGCGAGCCGAGGCGTGCCCGCCACCACCGGGACTCCCGCCAGCGGAGGAACGATGATGGAGAGGATCGAGGGCACGGGGCCAGATCCTCTCAACTCAACTGCGCTTTCGGTGATCTTGGTGACCGCCGCGGAGGTGTGGTAGCTGATGTCTCGCTCTTCGAAGGCGCCCTCGAGCAGTTGCCGGATCTTGCCGGCCCCACCCATGCCCATGTGACCCAGGAAGGGCTCTGGGGTGACGAAGCTGATCGGCACCCGGTGGCGCAGCTTCCTGCGTCGCAGCAGGTGGTCCAATTCGAAGGCGAGCTCATAGGATGGCCCGAGACAGCTCGCCCCAGGGGCCGCCCCGACGACGACCGGGCCAGGCTCCCTGATTAGGGCGCGCACCGCCGAGGCGAGCTCAACGGCCTCCGCCACCGACATCGGAGAATGGCCGGGTCCGTCGAACGGGCCGAGCCCGGCCACGGCCTCGTTGGCGCTGCGATGCCCAGTCGCGATGACCAGGAAGTCATAGGGATACTCGCCTTGACCGGTGACGACCAGCTTGCGATCCGGGTCGATGGCGACGACCTGCTGCTGCACGAAGCCCACCTGCTGAGCCGCCAGCGCCGGGGCGAGGTCAAATGAGATCTGGTCCACGCCCCGGGTGCCGGTGGCGACCCAGGTGAGCGAGGGAATGAATGTGAAGCGTGGCTCCGTGGCGATGACCGTGATGAGCGCTCGGTCCGCCCCCAGGTGGTGTCTCAGCTCACGGGCGACGGCCAGGCCCCCGAATGAACCACCGGCGATCACGACCCTCACCGCCATGGCACGGGCCCTCCAGTCGCCGGCGTCCCTCGGTCCCAAGTCGGAATGCCCGTGGTGGAACCGCAAGGGACGGATCGGCCCCTCAAAAGCTCACCACCTTGTCGGCCCAGAGCGTCCACTCGGCGAGCTCGGCCATGGAGGAGCGGCGCGTCCCCGCCGCCAGCTCGGTGTCGACCAGGGCGCGGGCGTCCATGCAAGTCCCACAGGCCGCGATGGACACCCCCTTGGCCGCCAGCCCTCGCAGCATGCGCTCCAGGTTGTAGTAACCGTCAGGCGTCTGCTGACCGATCTTCGCGCAGGCAACCGCGTCGGCCATAAGGAACAGGCGCAACTCGCTGACCTTGGTCTTGGCCAGAGCATAAGCGAGCCGCAATCCGTTGTACGACCGTTCGCTGCCGTAGGGCGGATCGTTGAGAATGATGAGAGCCTTCATGGTTTGCCTTGATCCCCTCCAGAGGCGGCCACGCCCCTTGCCGCAGCGGGCGCCGGGACGAACCCGAGCGCCTTGTCGTCAAACTATCTTTAGAATATCAGAGTAATGTCAAGAGGGAGATACGTGGACGCTGCTGACGCCAGCGGGGACCCGAACCATCGGGTCTCTGGCAGCCGCGCAGAGGGGGCGCTCCAGGGCGGCGCCAAGGAGGCTCTGAACGAGCAGTTCGCCCGCATCGGCAAGGCGCTGGCCAGCCCCCACCGAGTGGAGATCGTCGAACTGCTCGCCCAGGGTGAGCGGAGCGTCGATCTCCTGGCGGAGCGAGCCGGGATCACAGTCGCGCTCGCGTCCTCCCACCTGCAGGTGCTGCGCAGAGCCGGGCTGGTCGCGGCCCGGCGGCAAGGCACGCGCGTGATCTACCGGCTGGCGGGCACGGACGCTTACCGTCTGCTGGCGGCCGTCCAGACGTTCGCCGCCGACCACATCGCCGAGGCCGGCCTAGCCGCCCGCGCCTACCTTGGGGACGCGGATGCACTGGAGCTCGTGAGTCGGGAGGAGCTCCTCCGGAGAGTCAAGTTGGGGGGCGCGATCGTGCTTGATCTGCGCCCCGCCGAGGAGTACCGCGCTGGCCACATCTCCGGCGCGCTCTCGCTCCCGCTGGAAGAGCTCGAGGCCCGCCTGGACGGTCTTCCAGCGGCAATCGAGATCGTGGCCTACTGCCGCGGACCGTTCTGCGCCCTGGCGCCCCAGGGCGTCGCTCTGCTGCGCCGAAGTGGCCGCCGCGCCCGCCAGCTCGACGGGGGCTTTCCCGAATGGCACCTTGCGGGCCTGCCTGTGGCGGTCGGGCAGACGCCGGGTTAGCGCTCGAGGCAGTCCGCTTCGGAAGCCTCGGTGCCTCAGGCTCTATGGCCCACTCCTCGGGCTAACTTCGGGGCGCGCTGAGACCAGAGTTGTCGGGACCAACTCCAAGCGGGAAGGAAGGTTTCGTTGGCGCTGGCAATCCGCCGCTCCCAAACCCAGCCCGGCGCCACAGGTCGCCAGCTGGTGTCATGCCTTCGGCCGGATTGAATTGTCGCCCATCGGTTCCGGAGTGCCCTGCCGGCGGCGGGGCTCCCGGCGCGCCGATGGGTGGAGTCCGCGAAGTGGCTGGCCGTACCGCAGCACTGACCTCGGTCCACGCACCGCTCATAGA
The DNA here is from genome assembly GCA_021802115.1 of bacterium. The sequence goes on from JAKABA010000023.1 coordinate 11,000, forward strand.
CGAGAGGTTGCCTCCTATTGAGCGTGTCCAAGCCCCGCGTCGCGCCGGCCCTGTGGGCGAAGAAGGCCTCGAGTTCATTGCTGATAGTTCGAGTTGGGTGGGCCGTGTCGAAGCCCAGAGAGGGTCACTCACCCGGGGCCGGGCAGAGCGGGACCAAGGCCTTCGGCAACCGGTATGATCAACGACCAGCCCACCCCGAGCGCTTCGCTCGGCCGTGACTGAATCGCATTCGGCACTAGACCCCAGAGGCTCACATGCGATTGCGGGCAAGGCGGGCCGCCAGGGTACGGGTGCGGCCCCGCCGGCACCCGAGCGGAGCCCAACAAGTAGCCGTTCTGTAGTGGCAAGAGAGAAGCTGCAGTGAGCAGATGGACCACCCCGGAGATTCTGACAGCCCTCACCGCACTTGATGAAATCGCCCTGCCGGATGAGTTCATCGACATTCGGACAGGGGAATACAGGCTCGTCCGTTATCCAGCGCGGTTGCTTTCACCGACCCTGCCGGCAGCTCAGGTTGTGTGGTCCAACATGGTGAGATCGCTCGACACCGTGTTCGCCGAGGTTGCCGCCGAGATTGAGAGGTGGGGACTGGACGCCGTCCATTGGTGGGTGTCGAGCGCCACGCGCCCACCCGACACCGAGGCGTATCTCCGAGCTCGCGGCGGAGTCCTGAGCGGCTCCTATCAAATCCTGGCGCGTGAACTTGGCGAGGACTCCATGGAGAGTTCTCCGTCCGCTGCGATACGCGTCGAACTGGTCCGTGACGAGCGTTCCCTCCAAGATGCGATGGCCATCGAAACTCAGGGCTGGGGCAGATCGTTGCCAGCTGAAGATGCCATCAGACATCGGCTTGCTGAGACCAACAACGGTCTCGAAACAGCCACCGACTTTCAGTTTGTGGCCTATGTAGGCGACCTCCCGGCCTCGACTGGCCACTGCAAGATCCAGGGCGAGCTGGGACAGCTGTACGGGGCGGTCACTTTGCCAGAATTTCGATCACGGGGCTGCTATCAAGCCGTGCTCTCCTCCCGCTTGCGTCAGGCCCGCGCCCTTGGCGCGACCATCGCGGTGACTCGAGGGCGACCTCTTACGTCCGGTCGCATCTTGGTGAAAGCTGGCTTCACCGTTCACGGCTTGGAAAGCTGTTACCGCCTGTCCATCGGTTGAGTGCGTGTCCGCCGACGCTGCCGTTTCTGAGCGTGGGAGGCTGGGCGGCACTGGTAGATTCCAACGGGCCTGGGCAAACAACAAGTGAGCCCTGCTGAAGCTTGCCTTTTGCCTCGACTGCGCCCCGTGACACCGTGGCCTTCACCAGCAGCACTTCAGCAACCCGGGCTGGGCCCAGGGGCATCGCAGGGCCACTCATCTCGCCACCAGGCACCGAGTTTGCCGAACGGGATGCGGCGTAACTCGACCAGCACGCCAGCACCCCGATCGCCCCCGAGGTGCGCGCAGCCGTGCGTACCCGGCTCGAAGGAGCCAGGGACCAGCGGCCTGGTGGAAACCCCTCGACCGTGCCCTGACGAGATCCCAGGTTCGCTCCAGGTGCGGCGCGGCTGTTGAATGGTGGGATCCGGAGGCGTGGCCGCGGACAGCACGCCCTGTGGGCAGGGGCGGGTGCCGGCCATGGCTTGGGCAGCGCCCGGCATGGGACGGGCCGTTGCTCCAGCCTGACACCGACGGCGATCGCGCCGATGACCCGCTCTCGGTTTAGGGCGCGAGCAGGGCCCGGGGAAGTCATGGTCTGCTTACCGCGCCGCCCTGGTCCGCGCGGGCAGGCGCCGCGGCGAAGCCGGCGCAGGGAGCGTGCCGGAGGGGACCGATCGCAGCGCGGCCCGGTTTGCGCCTTGGTCAGAAAAGACCAGGGATCAGGCGCTTGCGGGCGCCTGAGTACAGGTCGTAAGCGCTCCCGAAGTGACGCCGCAAGGCGGCCTCCTCCACCGCAATACGCCAAGCGGAGGCCGCTCCCGGAAGGGCCAGGAGCGCGAGACCGGGCCAGCTGTCGAAGGCCACCAGGGCGCCGAGGACCGTGATCAGGGACCCCAGGTAGCCGGGGTGACGCAGCCAACGGTAGGGCCCCTCGGTGACCAGCGAGTGGGCGGGCTCGGTGCTGATCCTGACGGTGAACTGGCGGCCCAGGGTGGCGATGGCCCAACCCCGCAAGGCGACCCCGGCCACCATGGCGGCCGCCCCCGCCAGCTCCGCCGGACCCGGTGCCAGAGGCAGCCGATAGCGGGTCGAGGCCAGGGACAGCCAGAGCCCAAGGGCCACCGCTGCCCAAACGCTCGCGATGAGGATGGGCATGGAGTGCCGGTCCCCAGATGAGGGGGCAGCCGCCCGCCGGGAGCGTACCTGCAGCGCCACCTCACCGCCGACCCAAATGACGAAGGCGGCGCCCAGCGCCAGTGCTGGCGGCGAAGTCGAGATCAGCGGCGAGGCGACGATATGACCTCCATTTGGTGAGGCGGACGATTCACGGCTGCGACGCCACCCGGTGGAAGGCCCCGAGGTAGCTGGGGTCACCGTCGGCCTCCCGGCGCAGCCAGTACTCGAAACCCCAGAAGAGATAAGCCGAAAGCGCCCGGGCCCCGCCCGCGGCCCTGAGCGCGAGGTTGTAGTTGAGAATGACCCGCTCCGGAGGGCAGCTGAAGGGAACCCGAGCCCCTGGGCTCGGTGGCACCGTGACCGCCTCCCACGGCTCGGCCTGGCCCTCGGTCACCAGCACCGGCCGCCCCCCCGCGGCTGCGTTGAGTCGGCGCCGACCCAGCCGGCTCCACGGCATCGATCCCCCGTCCAGGTAGATGGTCCGGTCGCCGAGCGCAGCGACGGCATGGCGCGGATAGAGGTCCAGGCAAACCTGGTCGGCAAGGGCCCTCGCGCCCGCTAGGGAGTCCCCCTGCCCTCTGGTGCGCCACCATTGGGACAGTCGCACCGGAGCGGACAGGGGCACGAAGCCGCTCATGAGCACCGGCCGGCCGGGATCGACGCGGCGGACGGTCTCGGCCTCGGCGGCGACGAAGTCGAGGGAGAGGCGCCAGCTGTGCTCCACCCCCAGGGGGTCGAGCGCCTCGTTCTCCACCTGCCAGGCGATGACCGCGGGGTTGGAACGGTAGCGGTCGACCACCCAGGCGACGAAGTGCTGAGCCGCAGCGGCCAGCTCCTGGTGGCTGGTCGGTGAGATCAGGGTCCCCTCCGGGAGCCCACGGGGCGCGAGGTGGCTCGGGAGATGCAGCTCGGGGTAGCCGAAGGTCTTCACCGCGCCGACCGCCAGGATGACCCGCTTGCCGGCCGCCGCAGCCCGCTCCAAGCGGGCGTCCAGTTCCGCTGGCTCGATGGTGCCCGGCTTGGTCTCGATCCGGTTCCAGTAAGCCCCCAAGCGGATCAGGGGGGCTGGCTCTTGGAGCAGGCGGTCGAAGACGGCCTCCGGGCTCAGGCCGAGAGCCTCTGCCTGAAGTGGGCGGAAGGACAGCCCCAGCTCGCACCGGCCTCGGGCTCGAACCGGTACCCGCTGCCACCGGTCGCTCGACGGCTGCTGGGCTCGGCGCAGGCGCGCTTCGGAGAGGAACAAGAGCGCGCCCCCTCCGCCTGCCAGCGCGGCCGCGGACGCGAACTTCACGGCTGGGCCGGGGCCAACGACCGTCGCTGGGCGCAGTGGAAGTACTCGTAGGGTGACAGCCACAGCAGCGCCCATCCGGGAACCAGGGCACCGAGGCCCCCTCCCATCGCCCCCCGCTGGCTCCGGTGCGCCCGCCAAGCCAGCGCCTTGGCGCCCAGACTCCCTCTGATTCCCACCCGAAGCTGCGCCGGCAGCGGGGGGCGCGGGAGGGACGACGGCGGCGGCAGCGCGCGGGCTCGAACCAAGAGCGCGCGGAGTCGGCCGGGCACGGCGACGTACCAGAGGTCGGCGGCGGGCACCACAAGGGGTGCGAGCGCAGCCACGGCCAGGGAGCAGGTGACGTGGTCGGGATGGCCGTAGAGCCCGGAGGCATCGTAGGTGATGACCAGGTCTGGCGCCTCCCGGCGCAGGGCCTCTCCCAGCACCGACTTCAGCTCCGAGACCAGGTCCTGGAGGCCGCCGTCGGGCAGGTCCAGATGCAGGAGCCGCCCCGCCCCAAGGTGGCCAGCGGCACGGCGCATCTCCTGGCTTCTCCGCGCGGCCAAACCCGGTCCCCTAACACCTGAGCCGCCCCCGTTCTCGCCCCGGGTCAGCACCAGCAGCGTCACCCGGCCTCCGCTGCGCGCCACCCGGTGCAGGGTGCCGCCGCACGCCACCGTCTCGTCGTCGGGGTGGGGGAAGATCGCCATGACCCGCCGGTAGCGACAGGGGTCGACCGAGGGCAGGTTGAGCTCGTTGGCCCACCACCAGATCCCTGCCGTCCCCGCGATGGTGGCGGCGGCACCCATGAGACGCCTGGCGGTGCGAGGCCTCATCGTTGGTGGGCCGAAGCTCCGGAGCCCGGGCTCACCCGGACCGGGGTCCGGTCGAGAGCCGCCGCCAGCATGCGCGCCGCTCCCGCCATGGCGGCCACGACAAAGATGGGGACGGCCGGGGCGGCGACCTCATTGCGGTACTCGGTGAGAAACGAGAGCACCTCCATGACCCAGCGGGCTCGAGAGCCCCCCGCGGCCCTGGTGCGGCCGAGCTCAGCACCCCTGGCCAGCACCTCCTCCATGCGCAGGGCGGGCCGCGACTGAACCACGGCCCGGGCGGTGCCAGAACCCTCGTTGAGAAAGGTGTGGAAGGTGCCTGGCGGAACCTCGACCACGGCGCCGGGGCCGGCGTGCAGCACCCGGAGCCCACGGCGAAAGCGCATCCTACCCTCGAGCACGGTGAAGGTCTCCACCTGATGTGGGTGGAGGTGGCCGGAGGGGACCCTACCGCCCGGTCGCAGCCGGAGCTCGAAGGTCAGCCGCTCACCGCCTGTCTCCGCCGCCGCCTCCAGGACCAGAATCTCCTCGCCGCTGAGCGGGTTGCTGATCCAGCCCGTCTCCTGGTCCCCAGCATGTTCCGGCTCTGACATCGGCACCTCTCCCAGATCGCCACGGCTAAGCAGGTCGTCGGTGCCCTCCGCCTCGCCGTGACAAGGAAGCAGGTGGGCTCGAGGGCCACCACGCCAGATGGTAGGCCAGATCGCCTGCACTTGGGGCCCGCGCCCACCACGACGCCAGCCGGGCACCTGCTGCCAGGACAGCTGGGTGGTCGCTGAAAGGTGCCTGGGCGGCGGTGGCCCGCTCGCGGCCCGCGCTCGCCCGGACGCCGGACCTGCTAGGTTTTCGCGGTGAGCTATCCGGAGCCGACCCCGGAGGGCCCCGCTGCGCCCACAGCCGAGCCGGGAGTCTTGAACTTCGCCGACCCGCGCCGCCGGCTCCTGCTGGCCGGTGCCTACCCGGCCATCGACGCTGCCTTTGCCGAGTTCCAGGAGCGCGTGCGCTGCCCCGGGGTCGCCTATGGCGTGGTGGTGGACGGCCAGCTCCTTCACGTAGGGGGAATTGGCGTGGCCATCCCCGGGCGGGGGGCTGGGGTGGGCCCGGACACGGTCTTCCGGATCGCCTCGATGACCAAGAGCATCACCGCGGCGTGCCTCCTCATGCTGCGGGACGAGGGCAAGCTGGGACTGGACGACCGGGTGGACGCCTACATCCCCGAGCTCGCCGGCCAGCTACCCACGTCGGACTCGGCCCCGCTCACCCTGCGCCAGCTGCTGACCATGTCGGCGGGTTTGGTCGAGGACGACCCCTGGGCGGACCGCCAGCTCGCGATGTCGGCAGATGCCTTCAGCCGCCTGCTGAGCCGGGGCGTGCCCTTCAGCCACCCGCCCGCGACCTCTTTCGAGTACTCCAACCTCGGCTACGCCATCCTGGGACGGGTGCTGGCCACCGTCGCAGGTGTGCCCGCCGAAGAGTTCGCGGCCGCCCGGCTGTTCCGACCGCTGGGGATGCCAGACACGGTCTGGGAGGTGGCCGACGTGCCGGAGGAGCGCCGCGCCCATGGCTACCGACTGGTGGATCAAGAGTGGCAGGAGGAGTCTCCCCTGCCCGGGGGCGCCTTCGCTCCCATGGGTGGCCTCTGGACCACTATCCGGGATTTCTCCCGCTATCTGGCCCTCCAGCTGGCGGCCTGGCCAGCGCGCGATACCCCTGACCCGGGGCCCCTCCGGCGCAGCTCGGCCCGTGAGATGCAGCAGGCCTCACGGTTGCGCCCGGCAAAGCTCGGAGGGAGCCAGGCTCTGGCGGTCTCCGGCTATGGGTTCGGGCTGACAGCGAGCGAGGACCCCCGGTTCGGCAGGATCGTCGCTCACAGCGGGGGCCTGCCTGGGTTCGGATCGCACGTGCAGTGGTTGCCCGATCACGGAGTGGGCGTGATCGGATTCGCCAACCTCACCTATGCGCCGGTGCAGCAGGCGGTGGACAAGGCGTTCCAGGCCCTGCTGGCCAGCGGTGGCCTGGTGCCCAGGGCGGCCGAGCCGGCACCGGCGCTGGTGGCGGCTCGCGAAGCGGTGCTCCGGCTTTACCAGAGCTGGGACGCCGAGGCGGCGGCGACGCTGGCGGCGGACAACCTCTTCCTCGATCGCTCCGCCGAGCTCCGCCGTCAGGACCTCAGCCAGCTGCGCGCCACCCACGGGCCCTGCCGCCATGCCGATCCGTTGCGGCCGGCCGGGGCGCTGCGGGGCGGTTGGCGGATGCACTGCGCCCGCGGCGCTATTGATGTGGACCTCTGGCTTTCCCCCACCACTCCGGCTCTGGTCCAGGTGCTCAGGCTGACTACCGCAGCGCCGGAGATTGGCCCTGCCGGAGCTTGAGTCCCTCCTCGGCTCGGCTGAGGCCCGGTGAACAGCTCACGAATCCCCCGCCCCTCGGGAGCCAGGCGCCAGGATGGTTGGCCCCTGGTGGCTCGCGACCGCGGCCGCGGAGCCGCACGGCCTCGACCTGCCAAAATGGCTGTCAGGGATCCCACCGCTCCGCCCTCCCCCGCGCCCCTTCGCGCGGCTCGGGTCTGGCGAGCCGGAGGAAGCGCCCGCCGTCAACCCTGGGAGGCAACATGGAGCGCATCAACTTTCACTTCGACCCGATCTGCCCTTGGGCGTGGCTCAGCTCCCGCTGGGTGGCCCGGCTCGAGGAGCTGGGGGAAGTCGAGGTGGAGTGGCGCCTCTTCTCGCTCGGAGTGGTGAACATGGAGCCCGGGCATGACCCCGCCGAGGGCCCGTTCTGGTACAGCGGGGAGGCACTTCAGATGCTCAGCCTGGCCCGCCGCCAGGGGGGCAACCAGCTGGTCGCCAGGCTCTACACCGAACTTGGACGCGGAATCCACGTGCAGGGCGAGCCGGCGGCCGAGCCAGCCACCATCGAGGCGGCCATGGCCCGTGCCGGCATCGACCCTGGTCTCAGGGAGAGCGCCATTGCGGACCGCTCCCTCTGGGAGGAGGTGCTGGTGGACCACCGGGCGGCGGTCGCCAGCTGCCAGGCATTCGGGGTCCCCACCATCATCCTGGACGGTGGCAAGGGCCCGGGCGCGTTCGGACCTGTGATCACCGAGGTGCCGCCCGACGGTGAGGCCAGGGAGCTACTGGCCGACGTGGTTCGGATGATCCGACGCGACTACGTCTTCGAGTTCAAGCGCGATCGGGAGGGGCATCCTCCCCAGCTGGCCGGGTCGCTCTGACCCAGCCACCGGCTGCGCCATCGGCGCCGGTTAGACTTCACCACCAGCTAGGCCCAACTGGAGGCACCTTGTCCAAGTCCATTCTCAGCTTCCCAAACCCAGTGAACGAGGTTGCCAGTCGCTGGGTGGCCGGGTGTGTGGCGGTGATCTGTGTCGCCGCCATCTTGACCCGACAGCCCTGGGTTACCGCGGTGCTGGCCTACGGCTTCCTGGCCCGCGTGGCCGCCGGGCCCACCCTGAGTCCGCTGGGCCAGCTGGCAACTCGGGTCTTGGCTCCGCGGCTGGCCCGTCGGGCCAAGCTGGTCCCGGGGCCACCCAAGCGCTTCGCCCAGGGGATCGGGGCGGCGCTCACCGTTGCCGCCACCATCTTGCTGTTCGGCTTCGGGCTGTCGCTGGCCACCTACATCCTGCTGGGGATGCTGGCGATCGCCGCCACCCTGGAGTCGGTCTTCGCCCTCTGCCTGGGCTGCCGGCTCTTCAGCGCGATGATGCGGATGGGGGTGATCCCCCCGGAAGTCTGTGCCGCCTGCAGCAACATCAACGGCCCGGCTGCCGAGGCGCTCCGGGCCCAGAGCAGAGCCTAACTCCGGGCCAGCGTCACCTGGCTGGCGGCTGGCGATGCCCACGCTGAACCCACCAGCGTCCCGCCTTGCGCACGGTCGCGACCGGACCCTGGTGGCCCAGTTCGTAAGCCGCCCGGCGCAACAGCCGGACCGCCTCGATCGTCTGCATCTCCACTCGGCCGGGCTGACGGCGGTGAATCCAGGCGTGCCGAGGCTGATCCGCGGCCAGCGTCGGATTGGTCAAGAAGCGCCTAAGGGGAGCCGAGACCCGCTCCCAGGTCATGTCCTGCGCCACCTGCAAGACGTGCCCGGAGATGACCCGGCGCCGATTTGGGTCGGCGGCCATCTCCAGCACCGCCCGGGCCAGCGCGTCCACGTCCTCGGCGGGCACCACCCAACCCAGTTCACGCTCCGCCACCAGCTGGGCGAAGCGGTCGCCGGCGGTGCAGATGATGGGCAGGCCGCACCAGAGGTAGTCGAGCATGCGGGTCCGGAAGGCGTACCTGGTCTCGGCATGGTCGAAGTGGGTGGAGACCCCGCAGTCGGAGGCGAGCAGCCACTGCGAGCGCTCGCTGTACGCCACCCAGTCGTGATTGAAGTACACGTGCACATCGGTGAGGCCGAGCTCGTCGGAGAGCTGCCTAGCTCGGGCCGGCATCCACATCCGTTCCGGGATGGAGGTGTTGGGATGGTCGGTGGACATGAAGATCAGCTTGATCCGGGGGTCCTCCTCCACCGCCCGGCCGACCGCCCGGATCAGGGTCAGGGGGTCGAACCAGTTGTAGATTCCCCCGCCCCACAGCAGCACCACGTCGTCGGGGCCGAGGTTCCCCACCGGCAGCTGCCGCCGGACCGTCTCGGCCTCGGGCCGATTGCCGGGCAGGCCGAATGGGACCACATCTATGAGCTGGCGCAGGGAGCTGTCCTGGGCCCAGGTGCGAGGTGTTATCCGGCCCGCCTCCAGCAGGGCGCCGGTCCAGAGGTCGCGCTGCACCTCACTGGCACACAAGAAGAAGTCGCCACCCCGGAGCAGCTCCCGCAGCACCTTGCGGACCTCCCGGCTCTCACGTTCCTGCTGCGCTATCGGCCGGTGCGCCTCCTGCTCCAGCAGAGCCAGGGGGAAGGGGTCGTAGAGGTCGACGATCAGCGGTACCGGCACGCTCCGAAGGGATGGGTAGCGGACCAGGGCGATGCCCTCCAGCAGGATGGCGTCCTGGCCGCGGGCGAGGTGGTCCAAGTCGGCGTGACTGAGCCGGGGGACGATCTTGAGCGAATCACTGGCGAGATCGGTGGCACCCACCCCGACCAGGGTGACCTGATGGCCCGCCTTGGCCAGCTCCCGACCCAATTCGAAGCAGCGGATGCCGGGGCCGGCCATCCGCTTCGCCACCACGTCGTTGGCGATGATCAGTAGACGACCCACGCCTGCACACTATCAGGCGGTCAGTGGCACGGGCGCCAGCGCTCTTGCCCGGTCCCGGCCGGGCCTCTGCTGGCGGCTACCTTGTACTATGCCCGCGTCCACTAGGGCCAGGGGCACCGCCCCATAGCGCCACTCAATTCAGCACCGACCTGCCATCACAACCGAGATCACTCCACCCACCCCGACCGCGCCAGATTCGCGCCCTAGCCGGCGGCGACTTGGGCTAGCTGGTCTGGTCGGCTTGCTACTCTTGGCGCCCCTGGGCCTGGACCTGTGGTTCATCAACGCCTTCGCTGTCAACGTGCCATTCGCCGACAGTTGGAACGGAACCCTGCCGTTCGTCAAGGAGTACGTCACCGGCAACCTGCAATTCGCGCAGCTGTGGGCTCCGCACAACGAGAACCGCATGCTGTTCCCCAACCTAATCCTGGCGCTGGTCGACAGCCACGATCGGGTCAACTCGGTGGTCGACATGTACCTCACCGCGGCGGTCATGGCGGCCTCACTGGCGCTGCTGCTCTGGCTGGTTCTGCGCAGCAGCCGGATCCGGCTGGTCTGGCTGCTGCCGGTGCCCTTCCTGTTCTTCAGTTTGGCGCAGGTGGGCAATCTGCTGTGGGCGTTTCAGCTCGCCTGGATGGTCATTCTGCTCTGCGTGGTGGTGGCCCTCCATGGCCTGGAGTCGAGCCCCCGACATCGCTCCCTATTCCTGCTCGCGGCCGTGGCGGCCGTCGTCGCCTCGTTCTCCTCTCTACAGGGCCTTTTGGTGTGGCCGGCGGGGCTCGTGTACGGGGCCGGGCGAGGCCTGTCCAGAGCACAGCTGGCTCTTTGGTGTGGGATCGGAGTTGTGAGCACGGCGGTCTACGCCTGGCACCTGGGCAATGTGGGCACGGTCAGCAGCCCCAACTACGCGGTGGCGCACCCGGGCCTGGCGCTGGAGTACTTCCTGCGCCTCGTGGGCGACGTCGTGCCAGGCGACCACACCGTGGCCGGGCTCCTCCTGCTGGCCGCCAGCGCGGGGGTGGGCTGGTTCTGGTATCGGCGGCAGGTGTCGCTGGTCAGGCTGCGCCTCCCGCTCGCGCTCTGGCTCTCGGGCATTCTGTTCGACGTCCTGGTCACCGTGGGCAGGCTCGAGCTGAACGCGCCCGACAGCTCCCGATACACCACCTACAACCTGATGCTTCTGATCGGCCTCTACCTCGGAGCGTTGGCAGTGTTGGACCCACCCCGCCGGTGGCGGGAGGTGGGGCAAGCCCTCCGCTCCCGACCGGCGCAGGCGGCGCTCACCGCTCTGGTCCTAGCCCTGGTGGTCGTCCAGGTAGCCTGGTCCCTGCCCAACGGCATCCACCAGGGGCAGCTGCGCCGGGCCTCCCGAGAGCGGGGGGCACAGCTCCTGCTGCACTACCAGTCGGTGCCCGACTCCACCTTGGCCGCCTCCCTGTTTCCCCCATCGGGGGCGTATGTCAAGGTCTGGGCGAAGTGGCTACAGTCGGAACACTGGTCGGTGTTCTCATAGTTCTTAGCAGGTAGCCGGGCGTCCCAGCCGGCGCCATGTGTGATGGGATCTGCGACTGGTCTGTCCCGCGCCGAGTGGGGCGCGGGTCGGGAGGACTGGGCCGGCCAGATGTCCCAGGGGGCCCGAGCCTCCCCGGCCCGTGACGGGGGCGCCGGCCGCCATCGGCTCGGCCAGTAAAATCACCCCCCAGTGATCAGAACCCGGTGGCTTCCATGGATCGACACCCACGCGCGGAGTATCAGCGCCTGGGTCCTGGGCCTGGTGGCGATCGCCTATCTCGGCTTCGTCTACCACTTCGGGGTTAATGTCCCCTTTCAGGATGAGTGGGCGGTGGTGATCCTCTACCGCTCGGCTGTGCACGGCCGGCTGAGCCTCGCCCAACTCTGGACCCAGCACAACGAGAACCGGATGCTCTTCCCCAACCTGCTGATGCTGGGGCTGGACCATTTGAGCCACTTCGACACCAAGGTCGAGATGTACGCAAGTGCGCTCATGCTGGTCGTCGCCGTGACCCTGATCGCGGTGCTGTACCGGCGCACCACCTCCAGCTCCCCGATGTGGTTTGTCCCGGCGGGTCTGGTGATCTTCGGCTGGACTCAGTATGCGGTGGCGCTGCAGGGCTTCGCCATCGCCCTGTATCTGATTTTGCTCTGCCTCGCCGTGGCCCTGGTCGCGCTGGCCGCGTCCCGAAGCCGGCCGGCTCTCTTCCTGGTCGCCATCTTTGCCGCCACCGTCGCCTCCTACTCCTCGACCCAGGGCCTGGCGATCTGGGCGGCGGGGCTGGTCTTCCTGCTCGCCCGGCGCTATCCGCGCTCTCGTTGTTGGTGGTGGCTGGCCAGCGCCGCCTGCATTTCAGGGATTTACTGGATCGGCTTCATCTGGAGCGACACCGGCGGCGGGGTGCGCTGGGCGCTCGCCAATCCCGCGCCCACGCTCCACTACCTCTACCTGTTGGTTGGAAGCGTCATACCCACCTCCCACGCCCTGGGGATCGGCGCCTCCGCCCAGGCTGCGGTGGGGGCGGTTCTGCTGCTTTTGAGCCTGGGCACAGTCGGCTATTGGCTCTGGCGCCGGAACACCGGCGAGTGGCTGGCGGTGCCTTTGGCCCTGATCGCCTTTGGGATCCTGATCGACTTTCTGATCACCATCGGCAGGGCTCACCTGGGCATCCAGACTGCCACCAGTTCCCGCTACACCCTCTTCAACCTGTGGTTGTTCGCCGGGGTGTGGCTGGCCGGTGCCGCCGTGGTCAGTCGTTCTCACCTGCCGGGAGCGAGGGTGGTGGTGGTCCTGCTGGCCTGCCTCACCCTGGTCCAGGTGCTCGGGTCATTCCACTCCGGCCTGGTCGAGGGCAGGATCACCAGGAGCCAGCGCGAACAGGCGGTGGCGCTGGTGCACAACTACGCGACCGCCCCCGAAAACCAGGTGGTCCCTCTCGTGTACCAGCTGTACCCCGGCTTCAAGCCGCTGGCCGCCTTCCTCGCCCACGAGCATCTCAGCGTGTTCTACCGCGCCAATCCCTGATCGGGGGCCGCCTCGCGCGCCCTCTCCGGGTGGACAAGCCGCGCCAAAGCGGCCTGTGGTGCCCCTCGGCCCGGGGGCAAGTTGGGGCCGCTGAGCGGGGGCTTGGCAGAGGTCCCCCCTCACCAGGGCACCTTCCGGTGGCTCAGCCAACCAGCCCCTGTCTACGGGCCCCTGGGCTTGCCCACCCCAGGAGCGGTGCTTCTGAGCGGTGCTGCCGGCATCTCCTACGATCTCGAGCTGGTTGCCGGCCTGTGGCCACCGTCGTCAGACGCTGCCAGGGCACGGTGTATTGGGGCCATCTGCTGCGCCGCTCCAGCCGCGAGAATGCCAAGGCCGAGAACGGGCCCAGGAGAGCACCCCCCATTTCCCCGCACCTCTGCGAGATCATCCGCAGGCTCCTGACCAGGGGCGGTGAGGGTGGCCGACTCGCCAACCAGGTGGCGCCGGGCAACGCCCGTGACCAGGACACCGTGGCCGCCCAAAAGGAGAGAACCAAGCAGCGGTGCCACCTCAAGCGCGCGCTCCTGGCCAGGGACTGCGGAATGCCAACTGGGACCAGCAGGGAGAAGCTCCGTCGGGTAGCTGGGATTGAGTGGCTATCGGCTCCGCTCAGCTTTCAGATGCGGGCGCTGCGAGGCCAGGCGGCATCCCAGCTCGGCTTCTCCGCCGTGAGGTCCAGGCGCCATCATCCACCCGACCATCTCGGAAAGATGCCCAAGGAGTCAGATCCGGCCGCTTCTAACTGCCTCCTCAATCCAGGGAATGACCTCGTCCAACATCTGCTCCAGGGTGGTGGTGGCCTCGAAGCCGAGCACCTGCCTGGCCCTGGCGGTGTCGGGCACGCGGCGCTTCACGTCGTGCTCGAAGGGAGGGTCGGAGAGGTAGCGAAACGGCACCTCGGCGCCCCGGATCTTGGCCCAGATCAGCTGCGCCAGTTGAAGCACGGTGGTGGACTGTGAGGTGGACAGGTTGAAGTCCTGGTTGAGCGCTTTCGGACTCTCCATGGCCATCACGATGCCCTGGGCCAGATCGCCGCCGTAGGTGTAATGCCGGATCTGAGTCCCGTCGCCCAGGATGTGCAGAGGATCCTGGCCCTTGAGCACCTTCTGGACCAGGTCCGGGACCACGTGACTCATGGCCAGCTTGACGTTGCCACTCTCAATCTCGATGTCGCCGCGGGCCCTCTCCTCGCCGATCCCGACGCAGTTGAACGGCCGGATGATGGTGTAGGGAAGCCCGTACTGCTGATGGGCCGCCCGGGCGAAGTACTCGACCGCCAGCTTCTGGAAGCCGTAGGAGGAAAGCGGCGGCGGCACCTCCAGCTCCTGGCCCTCGTAGGACGGCCAGCGATCCGCTCCCTCGTACACCATGGAGGAGCTGAGGTAGGTGACCTTCTCCAGGGTCCCCTCCCGATGGGCCCTGATGGCGGCGTCGCAGGACGACGCGATGATCCTCTCGTTGGTGGCCAAAAGGTCGTAGGCGTAGGTGTGGAAGTAGGAGATCCCTCCGATCATGGCGGCCCCGGCGATGAAGTGCTGGCAGCCGTCAAGCAGGGAATGCACCAGCTCGCTGTCGCGGGCGTCGCCCTCCACCAGCCGGTAGCCAGGGTGATCGTCGTAGGAGCGCTTGACCGGGCCGTACTTGGAGTGGTCGTCGAGGCCGACCACCTCGTGGCCCCTGGCGAGCAGTGCCTGGACCACGTAGCCCCCGATGAAGCCGGCCGACCCCGACACCAGAACCTTTGCCATTCAGATCACCTCTTGTAGGGCCGCCGCTGGCCATAACCCGGCAGCAGCGCGACCAGATACCAATGGAGATAGCGCGGAATCCACTCGGTCGCCTTGAAGTTCGACTGGCCCTCGGTGCGATCCATCCAGATGGTGGGAATCTCGGCCACCCTCTCCCCTCTGCGGCGGGCCTTGGCCACCATCTCGATACCGATCTCGAACCCCGCGTCAGACTCGATCCCGGCCTCGGCCAGGAACGAACTCGAATAGGCTTTGAAGGAGTTGGTGGGGTCGTGAGTGCCGACCCGGGCCAGCGCCTCCAGGGAGAGACCTGCGGTGCGTGAGATGAGGCCCTTCAGCCTAGGGCCGCCGACCTGGCGGCCGCCTGGCATGTAGCGGGAAGCGGCCGCCACCACGGCGCCCCCCTCCACCAGCTGGGTCAGGGCCTCGATCTGACGCGGGTCGTCGCTGCCGTCCGCCATGGTGACCACCACCACCTGGGCCAGGGCGGCCCGGATCCCGCAGGCAATGGCGGCCGCCGGCCCAGGACGGATGTCGTTGAGGACCGGCCTGACCCTGCGGTCCCGGGCGGAGTAGGCGGCGGCGGGGGCCGCGGTCGAGTCGTCGGGGCGGTCGTAGACCACCAGCACCTCGCAGGGGATGGTCACCGCCTCCAGGATTCGGTCCAGGCAAAGGGTGATCGCCTGGCCCTCGTTGTAGGCCGGGATCACGACCGAAACCCGCGGGACGCTCAAACTCCGCTTCCCTTACCCCGCAAGTTGGTGAGGTCCACCACCGGCACCGAGATCGGGAGCTCGCGGTACTGCGAATGAGGCGCGCCGATGACCACCAGATCCGACTCTTCGAGCACCACCTCGAGGGGGGTCAGGTTGGGGTCGATGGTGACGTAGGGGTCGGTGCAGAGCACCCTTTTGGACTTGAATTGCAGGATCCGCTTGAGCCGGTAGCTGAGGCTGGAGCGGATGTCGTCCGACTCCCCCTTGAAGGCCATCCCCAGGATCCCGACCGTCATGTGGCTGAGATCGCAACGCTGCTCCAGGCGCGCCACCGTGTAGAGCGGCAGGCCCTCATTTATGAGCATGGCGGAGTGGCCCAGGGTGAACTGATTGTTGTTGAAGGCGGCCAGCTGCATGGTGTCCTTGAGCAGGCATGGGCCCGCCGCCAGGCCCGCTCCGGGGAGGTCCTGCGCCCGCGGGTAGTTGTGCGCCAGGGCGGTCCGGATCCGGTCATAGTCGAGGCCGAAGTCGTTGGCGATCATGTAGAGCTGATTGGCGGTGGCGAACTTGATGTAGCGCCAGGTGTTGGTGAACAGCTTGGCCAGCTCCGCCTCCTCCGGCTCCAGCTCCACGATCTCCTGGGTGAGATGGGAGAAGAGGGCGGCTGCCCGAGCCCGTATCTCCGCGGTTCTGCCCGAGACCAGCTGGGGCAGGGAGAAGAGCTCGGTCATGGCCTTGCCCTCCGCGATCCGCTCTGGACAGAAGGCCACGTCCACCGCCTTTCCCTGCTCGGCCAGCAGCCGCTCGACCATGCGAGTGACCCCGGGATAGAGGGTGCTTCGCAGCACCAGCAGCTGACCATCGACCAGGTGCCGGCTCAGCTTCTCGATCTCCTGAGGGACCCCCAGAGCCTCGGGGTTCAGATGCTTGTCGATCGGGGTCCCGATCACCACCACGATGTTGTCAGCCGAGCTGAGCAGGCCTGGGTCGGAACTCGCCATGAAGGTGCCCTTGGCCAAAACCTCGGCCAGCACCTGGGGCGCTCCCGGCTCCTGAAAAGGCATCTGCCCGGAGTTGACCAGGTCAACGGAGGGCTGGCTGATGTCGTAGACGGCCACCCGCAGGCCGCGCTGGGCAAAGGCCAGGGCCAGCGGCAGGCCAACGTGGCCGCAGCCGCCAACCACGGCGACGTCGAATCTCCCCATTCCGGGATCAGATGTTAAGGGATGGCCCTCTGAGCGCCCGCCTGGGCTCCGGATCCACGAGGGCCAGTCGGGCCCAACCGGCGGCTGCGTTGGAAGCGGGTCGGGGCCAGCCCCCCGCCACCTTGTCACCAGAACCAGGCCAGGGCCTCACAGAATAGGACCACGGCTGCCCGGGAGCGCCGGGCCTCTTCGTCAGGCCCGGGCCCCGAGTCCTCTCGGGACGAGGCCGACCCGCGCACGGGCCGCCGTTTCGGGCCCATTCCAGGCGCGGTGATAACTGGCCGGGCGCGCGGTGGCACTGGATGGCTCCTCCTGGTGCTGGCTGGCGCCGAGGCCCCTGGCAGCGAGCTGGGGAGGCAACTCACCTGCCCAGGGACTTCCGCTCACCCATTGAAGCATCCCGCAGGACCTGCGCCAGCCGAGATCCCACCGGTCGCGGTCGGGTGATTTCACGGGCGGCGACGCCGCCACTGGAGATATCCGCGCGCGCTCGAGACCCTGTCCCGGACGCCTCCGGCAGCTACGTCTGACAAGGCCCGACGGGTCATCTTCGAACTGGCGGAGCTAGGCTACCGGACCGGTCCCCACTCCCTTCACTCAGCGAGCGCCAGCGAGTGAGCGCAACCAGCTTTGCGTGGCGGGCGCTGGACGAGCGATGTCTGGGTCCAGGCGCCCCGCTCGCACTATCCTTCCGGTCACCGTTCCTACGGAGTGCCCATAAGCGACACCCGGTCGGGACGAGCGGTCCTTCCCGACCTGGACGCTGCCAAGGTTGCCGTCGCCGTTTCGGGTCTTGCGCCACTGTTGTGGTTGCCCTCACGCCTTCGGGACTTGGTCCGGCCCTCGCACCCGGTACCCGCCATGCCGGCGCATTCCACTGGGTAGCTCTCCACATCAGCGGGTTGCCCCGCCGCTTCGATCCCCTGGTCGGACGTGGTCACACCTGGACTTGCCTGTGGTCTGCGCCGGGCAGAGTGCCCGAATGCCCTTCTACCGAGCACCACGGCCGCGGCCGTGTGCCCGGATACCTGCTGATGCTGTGCCAAGAGGGGAGCCAGCCAGTGCTGGCGTCCCCAGTGCCGCTGGTCGGCCAGGAGCCGCTCCTCCCACATCCATCCGGGCCCGCTTGGACCCTGGGGTCTCGGCCATCGATCAGCTGGCGGATGGTCACCCACTCTGCGCACGACCTCCACCGCCAAGACAGGATCTGCAGACTTCGACTCAACCAGCGGTGGCGCCGGCCGGAGCCGTGACGCCGGGGTGATCCGATCTCTCACACCAGGAACGTCCCGCTGGCCGTCGTCCGGGGGCCCCCTCAACAGAAGTCACCCACAGCCCGACCCGCCAGTCACACTCGCCACCCTCTTCCCAGTTCACTAAACCGCTCTCATGGGCACTCCTGCTCACTTTCCCGCCAGCTGCCGCCAACCCTGGTCGGCTTCGCGGTGGCTCCCAGCGGGTGCCGGACGGTCTCGCCCATGCCCAACGGCAGGGGAGTCGTGACGGGAGGGATCTACGCCTGCTGGCACTCCCGCACAAGCCGCCGGCGCAGGACCGCGGTTTTGTCGCCGCAACCGTGGCCGTGCTCCGGGGCAGGGCCAAGCAGGTGACCCAGGCGGACGGCGTCATCGAGGCCGTCTTCCCCAAACAGCAGGTGGCGAGCCAGGCCGTGGCCCACCACCGCAAGTATCACCTCAACCTGGTTCCGGGATCCTATGTGCTGGTGGCCCATCATCCAGCCGGAGGCCCGACCAATCCGCGGATCCAGGTCGGGGCCCGGGCCGGTCGCATGACCTCGCAAGATATCCCCGACGAACGCAGGTAATCGGTCTGGTGAGACCTCGGTTTCCGCGCCCGTCAAAGCGCTCGGCGAAGCTGCCCATGGCAGGGCGTAAGCTCGGGGACAATCCCGGCACCGCTCTGGAGCCGTGAGATTGACAAGTGGAGGACGGCGGTGATCCGAGGGCGAATCACGATGCCGTTATCGGCAGGATTGGTGCTGATGGCTGCGGTGCTGCTGACGGGTTGTGCCGCGCGCCCGACCCTCAACAAACCAACCTGCTGCGACCAGGCGGTCAGGCTTCCGTCAGCGATGGGTGTGAGCGGTGTACTGCTGGCCACTGGAGGCGTGGCCAGCATCCAACCCGCGACTCCAGTGTCCGGCGGGATCGTCACCTTCCGGTTGGACACCGACCTGGGCTCCTCTGCAGTCATCGTCCGGACTGCCATGGATGGCGAGTTCCACCTGCGCCTCGCGCCAGGCGTGTATCGGGTGGTAGCAGCTTTGGCCACTTCCCGCGGTGCCCTCACGGGCTCCTTCGGGCCGTTCCAGATCCGGAAGGGGCACAACCCGCCGCTGAGGCTGACCTTGGTGGGCCTTTAGGGCAGCGGCGCCGGCCCCATGGGGATGGCAGGGGGACGGCACCAGCTGGTCGCCGGGGAGCTACTCGTCTCCCCTCCGCACGGGAACCACATTGCTCTTGGTGTCGTGGCGGAGACGGATCCGAGAGGATGGACAGTCCTCACCCCGCTCGAACCAGGTGGGAAACAGTGCGGAGCGAACGGGATGGGCACCCCAAAACTGGGGCCGCCCGGTCCCAGAGGCGACCCAGGGCCCCGATCCGCCCTCGGTCACTGTTGCCGGGGGCCGGAAGGAGGCGGGACCGGCGGCCAGCTCGCCCAGTCAATCCCCAGCCGGCCCCGGTAACTTGGTGCCGATGGAAGAGCGCACCCAGCCCCCGCCGTGGAGCTCCGTGGCGGCCATGAGGCGCCCTTCACCGCGGCGACCGGGAGCGGCTGGCAACGCCCGCCTGACCGCCTCGGTCGGGATGGTCCTGCTCGTCCTGCTGGCCATCGAGGGCCTGACCATACTGGCGATCCGGCCCCTGCTCCCGTGGCACATCTTTGTGGGCATGCTGCTGGTGCCACCGGTGTTGCTCAAGATCGGCTCCACCAGCTGGCGGATCGTGCGCTACTACCTGGGCGACCAGGAGTACGTGCGGCGCGGCCCCCCGATCTTCCTGCTGCGGGCGATGGGACCGTTGGTGGTCGCCTCCACGGTGGCCGTCATCGGAACCGGGTTGGCTCTGGTGCTGGTGGCCGCGTCCTGGCGCCCGGAGCTTCTCTTCTGGCACAAGGCGAGCTTCGTGCTCTGGTTCGGAATCATGGCGGTCCATGTGCTGGCCCACATCTCAGAGGCGGTCCAGGTGTCGGCCCGGGACTGGCTCAGGCGGGCCGGCGACCGCGCCTTGGGGATAGGGGCCCGCCGCGCCGCCCTGGCCGTCAGCCTGGTCGTCGGCTTGCTGCTGGGCGCGCTGCTGCTGCCCACCTCCGCGGGGTTCCCCCTGGGCCTGGGCGGCTGAGGACGCTCCGACCTTCGAGCTCTGATGAGAGATCGGTCGCGCCGACGGGCGGACGATCTGGCCGCCGCCGGGACAGCTGGTCGGGCAGCTGTACCATCGGGCGATCGGCTCCGCCGGTGAGCTCGAGATCTGAGGGAGCTGTTTGAGTCCGGTCCCACCTGCTGCAGGGATCCCGCGTGACCCGGCGTGGCCGGCTCATCCGCTCCGCCAGCGAGCTGAGAGGCGCTCTCCTGGCCCTCGAGACGGTGGGATGAAGCCGCGACCGGGCGGGGGCGGCGGTCACCCCGCAACCGCCTTCTGGCCCCGCCCGATGGTGGCTTCGGGGACTCGCCTCGCCGGGCCACCCGGCAGCACCAATCGCGGCTCCCGATCCCCGGCTGGGCGCCCGTTTCGCCCTCAGCCCGCGCTGGCTGACGAGTGTCCGGCGGCTGGCCCTGACGGCCTCGTGTCGCCGGTGGACCAGTCCGGACCCGGAGCA
The DNA here is from genome assembly GCA_021802115.1 of bacterium. Next base: position 31,192 of record JAKABA010000023.1, read on the forward strand.
GGCTGGAAGCCCCGGACAGGCAGGCTCGCCCGCCCCAGCCGGTTGGAGCTCGGGCACTCGGCCCCGCGGACTGCGAAAGCGGGCCCGGCAGCGGACCCGGCCAGCGCCGGCCGCTTGCGCCCCGCCCTTCGCCCCGGAGCAGGGCCCTCCCGGACGGCGCCCGGGGCTGGCCCTGGCGAGGTCCGGCGCCCCCGTCCCACCGCGCCTTGGTGAAAGCCATCCGCGCATCGCGCGGCCTCGCGGCTGCGCCCTCGGCGACCTACCGGATCCAGCTGGGGCCAGGCTTCGGCTTCGCCGCGGCGCGGGAGTTGGTCGGCTACCTGAGTCGGCTCGGCATAACTCACGTCTACCTGTCGCCCTACCTGCAGGCGACCAGGGGTAGCGGCCACGGCTACGACATCGTCGACCCTCACCGGGTGAGCGCCGACCTGGGCGGCGCCGGCGAACTGGGGCTGCTTCGGGAGACCCTCCGCGGCGTGGGAATGGCCGAGGTGGTGGACACGGTCCCCAATCACCTGGCCGTGGGGAGCAGGGAGAACCGGTGGTGGTGGGACGTATTGGCGCGCGGGCCGGCCAGCCCCTATTCGGCCTACTTCGACATCGACTGGCACCAGCTCGCCCCCGCCCTTGGCAACCGCCTGCTGGTCCCGATCCTGAGGGGCCGCTACCGGCACGTGCTGGCGACCGGAGGGATCCAGCTGGTGCCGGGGCCGGAAGCGGTCGAGGTCGCCTATCTGGACTGGCGCCTGCCGCTCTCCCCCGAATCCCTCGCCTTGCTGCTGCGCCGGGCGGCGGGCGCTGCCGACCCCACTCCAAGCCAGCCGGCCGCACCAGGGGATCCAGGGCTGGGAGAAGCCCTGGATTCCGCCTTTGGCGTGGCCCCACGGACTGCCCTGGGAGACGGGTTCGAAGCGACTCTGGGCGAGCTCCTGAACCGGCTCAACCGGGATCCTCCGGCGCTCCACGCCCTGCTCTCTTCCCAGCACTACCAGCTCGCCAACTGGCGGTCCGCCAACCGCCACCTCAACTACCGCCGCTTCTTCGACATCACCAGCCTGGCCGGCCTCAGGATGGAGGCGCCAGATGTCCTCGCCGACCGCGACCGGCTGCTCCTGGCCTGGCTCGAAACCGGCCAGGTGACAGCCGTGCGGGTCGACCACATCGACGGTCTCTGGGATCCCCTCGGCTACCTCGCCAGGCTGCACCAGGCGTCTCCCAATGCATGGGTCGTCACCGAGAAGATCCTGGCTGTGGGCGAGCACATACCCGCGGCCTGGCCGGTGGCGGGAACCACCGGGTACGACTTTCTGAGACTGGTGGGAGGCGTCCTGCTTGACCACCGCGGCGAGGCCGCCATGACCGAGCTCTACTCCGAATTCACCGGAGAGCAGGACAGCTTCGACACCGTCCGGGATTCGGCCAAGCGGGTGGTCCTGGCCCAACTCCTCGACAGCGAGCTGGAGCGGCTGACCACCCAGCTGGCCCAGATCTGCGCCCGCGACGGCCGAGTCCACCGCCGCTCGGAGCTGCGCGGGGCTCTGCTCGAGCTGGTGGCCTCGTTCCCGGTCTACCGCACCTACGTGGCCCCGGACGCCGCCACGGTCGACCCCGAGAGCGCCGCCCTGATCCAGGAGGCGCTGGCCAGGGCGTACCGCGGCTGCGCCGACCGCGACCTGCTGCGGATGCTGGGCGACTTGCTCCTGGGAAGCGCCCCACATCGCCCGGAGCGTCAGCTGCTGCTCGGACTGCAGCAGCTGACCGGCCCGGCCATGGCCAAGGGGACCGAGGACACCGCCTTCTACCGGTACCTGCGCCTGATCTCCCTCAACGAGGTGGGTGACGACCCGGGCCGCTTCGGGGTCCCGGTCGAGGAGTTTCACCGGGCCATGCAGGAGCGCCAGGAGCGCTGGCCGACAGCGCTCAACGCCACCTCCACCCATGACACCAAGCGCAGCGAGGATGTCCGGGCCCGCCTCCATCTGCTGGCCGAGGTCCCCTCACTGTGGGCGGACTCGGTGCGCCGCTGGGCCGCCCACAACGACCACCACCGGCGACGGGGAATGCCCTCCCGCAACGACGAGTACCACCTCTATCAGACCCTGGTCGGAGTCTGGCCGATCACTCGGGAGCGGCTCCATCCGGCGCTGGTCAAGTCGGCCCGGGAGGCGAAGACCCACACCTCGTGGCAGCGTCCGGACCCCGCCTACGAGGGGGCTCTGGTGGGGTTCGCCGACGCCTGCCTTGACGACCGCGTCTTCGCCGCCGAGCTGGCGGCGCTGGTGGCACATCTGGTGGGACCAGGGCGGGTGAACTCCCTGTCCCAGACCCTGATCAAGCTGACCGCCCCCGGGGTTCCCGACGTCTACCAGGGCACCGAGCTCTGGGACCACAGCCTGGTCGACCCCGACAACCGCCGGGCGGTCGACTATGGAGTCCGGCAGCGCCTGCTCGCCGAGCTGGAGGACGGCGCCGTCCCGGATGCCCTGGCCGACTCCGGCCTCTCCAAGCTCCGGTTGATCCGGAGCGCCCTGCGGGTGCGGGCCGAGCTGCCCGACGCCTTCGGTCCCAGGGGCGCCTACCGACCGCTCCCGGCGCTCGGCTCCCGCTCCGACCATGTGCTGGCCTTCGCCCGCTTTGAGAAGGTCATCGCGGTCGCCCAGCGGTTGCCGCTGAGGCGAGGCGGACGCTGGGGCGACACCGCGCTGCCCCTGCCGCCGGGGAGCTGGCGAAGCCAGCTTGACGGCCGGGAGTTTGCCGGGCCAGAGGTCATGGTGGCGGAGCTGCTGGACGCCTTCCCGGTCGCCCTGCTGGTTCGCGACCCGGCCTGAACCGGGCTCGGGATGTCGACCCCCACGCCCGCGCTGGGGCGGGCCCTCGGGCGCCCGATGACGACCCCGGCCAGCATCACCGCGCCGCCCAGCAGCTGCAGTCCCAGGACCGGCTCGGCGATCAGCAGGCCGGCGGCGACCACCGCCAGGAACGGCTGCAGGTAGCCGTACACCACCGCCCTGGCCGGGCCGAGCATCCGAACGCCAGGCAGATACAGCCAGGTGGTCAGGCCCACCGCCCCCAGGGCACTGTAGGCGAGCAGGCCGACCAGGGCGAGGGTCACATGGGGAGGCTGGATGGCGGCTTGGACCGCCCCCAACGGAAGCAGCATGAGGGCTCCTGCGGCGGTGGTCAGGGCTGCCAGCGTCAGGGGCCGGTGGCGCGCCAGCAGCCGGGGCAGCAGCAGCAGATAGGCGGCCCAGCTGAGGGGGTTCCCCAGCGCCACCAGCACCCCCAGCCCGCTCGACCACCGGCCCGCCCCCACCACCAGCACCAGACCGCCCAGGCCGAGCGCCAGCCCCAGCCAGACCCTCTTGCCGAAGTGCTCCCGGCCCCGCCAGGCCAGATAGCCCGCCACCAGCAGCGGGGTGGTGCCCGCGATCATGGCGACGTTGTCGGCGTTGGTGAGAGCCAGGGCCCCGCTGAAACTGGCCTGGTTGACCAGCACTCCGCAGGCGGCGGCGAGCACAATCAGCCCGAGCTCCCGTCCCCTGGGGATCTGCAGCGGCCCCTCCAGCCAGCGGGCCAGGATCCAGAGCGCCAGCCCCCCGAAGACGTAGCGGATGGCCGAGTAAGTGAGCGGGCCGCTGTCGGCCAGGCCGACCTTGACCACCACCACATTGACGCTCCAGATGGCGGTCGCGAGCAGGACCAGGAGGTCACCCCAGCCCGGTCGCCATCCCGCCCCAAGGGCGCGCGCCCCACTCCCACCGCTCACAGGCTCAAGCATAGGTAGGCGCCTGGGCGCGGTCGTGACCGTAGGGCTTCAGGAAGGCCGGCGATCTCCCCGACCACCCGGCTCAGGCGGCGGAGCGCGCCTCGTCCACCTCCACCCGCCAAAGGGCGAGGGCCGAGAAGGCGATCAGATAGGCGAGCAGCGCCAGCGCGTGGGGCAGCAGCGGGGTCCTGCCTCCCAGCACCCACCAGCCCACCGCCGCCAGCTGGTAGGTGGGCGTGACATAGGCGATCTGCTGCTGCCAGGCGGCCATCGCCGCCACCGGCTCGAAAAGACCCCCGAAGTAGGCCAGCAGCAACAAACCCCCGTTGATCATGGGATTGGCGGTGTCGGAGGAGATGGCGTAGCCCAGCAGCACGCCGGCGGCCGCGAAGGTGAGACTGCCAGCCATCAGGGCGACCAGCAGCTCCAGGGCGGTCACAGCCGAGATGTGGACCGGCCCGAAGACCGCCGCCACCGCCATCACCACCACCATCACCGGCAGGGTCAGCAGCAGCGAGGTCAGCACCTTGGTGGAGAGGTACGCCCAGCCCGGCAGCGGGGTCACCCGCAGCTGCCGGTTCCAGCCCGAGCTGCGCTCGGCGGCCAGGCGCGGCCCGCTGCTGTTGATCGCCGTGATCATGGCGCCAAAGCCGGCCATGCAGACCATGTAATAGCCGGCGAACGGGATCCCGAGGGGCCGGAAGCCGGTGCCCGCGGTGTCCTTCAAAAGTAGGTAGAAGAGCACCGGGAAGCCCAGCACGAAGAGCAGGAAACCCCGGGTGCGCAGGGTCCGCTGGAGCTCGAAGCGCAGATACGCCAGGGTGGCCTTCACGGCGTCCTGTCGGCGACACCGGCGTCGCTGGTGAGGTGCAGGAAGGCCTCCTCCAGGCCGGCTCCGATGACCTGAATGTCCTGGATGGCAAGGCCGCAGCCGTAGAGCGCCGGAACGGTGAGGTCGGCGTCGAGGCAGCGGAGGCTGACGTCGGTGCCGCGCAGCTCCACCGCGTCGACCCCGGGCAACCTCGCCAGCAGCTCCCGGTCCGGCGCAGCCAGGGTGAAGCGCACGATCTTGGTGCGCACCAGCCCCCGGATCTGGCTGGGAGGTCCGGAGGCGATGACCCGGCCCCCGAACAAAACCACAATCCGGTCGGCCACCGCGTCCGCCTCCTCCAGGTAGTGGGTGGCGAACAGGACCGTGCGCCCGGCGCTGGCGAACCGGCGCACCGAGGCCCAGAACGCCCGCCTCGCCTCCACATCCATGGCGACTGTGGGCTCGTCCAGGAAGGCCAGCTCCGGGTTCCCGATCCGCGCCATCGCGTAGCGCAGGCGCTGGGCCTCACCCCCCGACAGCCGCTCCGAACTGCGGTCGGCCAGCTTGCTCAGGCCCACCTCCTCCAGCACCTCGGCCACGGGGGCGGGGTGAGCGTAGAGGCGAGCCGCGAACAAGAGCAGGTCCCGCACCTTCGCCCTGGGGGGGAGCCCGCTGCGAGCGCCGGTGCTCTGCAGCATCGCCCCCACCCGCCCCTGGCGGACGGCCACCCTGGGATCGGCGCCAAAGACCGAGGCCGAGCCCTGATCGGGCCGGCGCAGTCCCAGCAGCACGCCAAGGGTGGTCGACTTGCCAGCCCCGTTGGGGCCCAGGAGCGCCACCGTCTCGCCCCGGCCCAGGGAGAAGCTGGCCCGGTCCAACGCCAGCAGCGCCCCATAGCGCTTGACCACCTGGGCGAAGACGACGGCGTCGCCCTTCGGGTCAGACCGCGGGTCTGCCCCGGGTGGACTAGACAATCGCAGGCACCGCCTCGCTCAGAGCGCGGGTGGACCGCAACCACCCAGGGATCCCCCCGGCGAGCCGCCCGAGGAGATGGGGCCGATCAGTGTGCAGCCGCTGGCCAGGCTCTCCCGGAGCGACCAGGACGGGGCTCGTGCCGGCGGCTGGCCGAGTGGGCTGAGTGCGCGTGTGACATGCCTCATGAACTGGGGCTCGACCTGGCTGCAAGGGGTTCATTCTCGCAAACTCCAGGGGGCCGAAATCGGCCACCCCCGCGATGGCGCCGGACCAGCTCGCCGGTCCGTATCCGAACTTCCGCCAGACGGGCTCGGCTGGTCGCAAGAGCACCTGTCGGCCGGCTACAGCATCCGGACCAACGGTATCAACAGCAAGGCCACGCCCCCGAGGAGGCAAAGGGCCCACAGGAGCGCCTCCATCGCACAGCACCCAGCCCGGCGCATGGTGCGAGCCGTGCGCCGTCCCGCATGACTGCGATAGCGGCGTGGCACCGACGAACCATACCGCGTCTATGCCCCTAAATAGGGCGATCCGAGCAACCGGGCGACTGGCGGGGCGGACCCATCGTCGGCTTCGGCCTGTGCGATCTCAGCTGGACGCGGGTCGTCGCCGAGAGCGCCGTCGCCTGCCCTGCCGAGACGCGGCCGAGGGCCGTTAGGTCGGTGCCCAAGCCAGTCAAGCCGTGCGCCCGGAGTATGGCGGTCAAAGAGGCGGCTCCAGCTCCGCCAGGCCCCGCTCAAGGGGGTCCGCCGAGAGCCCCCGCTCCAGATCGTGGGCGGTCACCGAGGCGTAGTGATCCAGCGTGGTCGAAGGTCTCGAGTGCCCCAGCGTCCGGGAGACGATCGCCAGCGGGATCCCCGCCCGCAGCCACCTGGCGCAGGCCGCGTGCCTGAGGTCATGAGGACTCTGGAGAGGCAGCCCGGCCCGCTGGCAGCAGCTGGCGAGCAACTCCCTGGCTCGGCGGTCGGACAGCCTCCCCTGGCGGGAAGTGAAGAGCGGGACCGAGTCAACCTCTGCCCCTCGGGCCAGGATCTCCGCCTCCAGGCGCACCTGGAGGCCAGGAGCCAGTGGCACGGCCCTGGTCCCGGTCTTGCCCGATAGATAGAGCAGACCGTCCTGGTAGGACGACAGATCGCAGGCGAGCAGCTCCGAGATCCTGGCCCCGGTCCCCAGCAGCAGCAGCACCAGCAGCCGCGCCCTTTGGTCGGGCGCCGCCGAGACCAGGCGCAGCGACTGGTCCAGAGAGATCGCCGGTTGAGGATGGTGCGGTGGCAACGGTTGCAGCCGGACCTGCTCGGCCAGGCCCGGACGGGTGAGCCTCGAGCGCTCCGCGAAGCGCAGGAACTGGCGCAGGAATAGCAGCCGGTGGTGGCGGGTGGAAGCCGCCAGGTCGCTCAGGTGGGCCTGGTAGGCGAGCAGCAGAGGGAAGTCGACATCGGCGCACAGGACAACGCCCTTCGCCCTGGCGAACCGGCTGAAGGCGAGCAGCACGCCGCGGTACTCGCGACTGCTGCTCGCCTTGCCCGTGCTCCGGGCGAACAGATCCGCGAGCTCCTCCACGGTGACACGGGAGTTTGAGGTCGCCACCAAGTCTAAGTCCGGCGCCCACTGCCCAGAGTGCCTCGGTGGGCGGTCGAGGCGCGTCGAGCCGCCGCTGGCCCGGTGCGGGAAGACCGCCGCCAGGGTTGATTGGCAAGCCTGGTTATCGATGCTGGTGTGGTGATCGACGAGCGGCACCCAGTGTCGATCCAAAGTCGCCGGCCAGGGCGGCGCTCGCCTTGCGTGTGCCGGAGGACACCCCGCACCTGGCTTCGCGGCTGCGATGGCCGGGAGCGGGAGGGTCCACAGACCAGCATCCGCCGACAGCGTTGGAGTCTTGCCCGGGTTGATGGGGCATATCGCCATCTGGTTCGTCCGCCGGTCGGGCCGGTCGAACCTCAACTCGACCCGGACCTGGCCTGGGAGCTGGCGCGGCGCCGCGGCCCCCATCTATGACCTGGTCTGCTTCGCTCCGCCCCAGCCATCTCCACCACCCTGATCACCCGGGACAGAGCTTCGTGAGGGGCCGCGGGTGACCCCACCGTGAGGTGCCACGGACATGGGTCCAGCCGGGAGTGGGGGTAAGTCACAGGGGATGTTTTCTCTAAGCTAGATGGCGTATGCTAGTGGTAGTGGAACGGGTGAGAGTCGGAGTTGCCGCGAAGAGGTTGGGGGTCCATGCGGACACGATTCGGCGCTGGGCCGACTCTGGCGTTCTGCCTCATGTCGTTGTCGGTGGGCAGCGCCGTTTTTCCATCGCCGACCTCGACCTGTTCGCCAACGGCGGTGAGCCCAGGGGCGCGGGACGGGAGGCTCTTTACCTACGGGTGTCGTCGACATCTGGCCAAGAGACATCGC